>JBASIS010000327.1:0-15156 GCA_049654905.1 Chromatiaceae bacterium | reverse complement strand
CTACCCATCTTGGGCCAGCCAAAATCCTCTGCCTGGGAATTTTATCTGCGGCAGGATTCAGTAACGACTCCTTCAACCTATGGTGATCTCCCGGAAAATGAAGGTGGCGACCTGGCCGGCCGCAAGTTTTACCGACACCAGCCGATGGTACAAAGCATAACGGACATTGCTGCCACCGATTCCGAGACCATTCTCTCCGATCAGGCCACTTTGGCCCGCTACATTTGTGCGCCAGGAACGGAGTTTCGCTTCGCAATCCGTTTTTCCAGATTACGACCTTGGGAACTCGGTGCCTTAATGGTAACCCTGCAACCGCATCGATTACTTAAGAATGGCATTCCCAGTGACTATGCTCATAAACTCGGCCTGGGGAGGCCACTGGGTATGGGAAGTGTCCGGTTGAATATCGATACGTCCGTATTTAGGTCCACGGGTCAGAACCCTCTCCAAACCGATATCGATGCGGAAGATGTTATAGCAAAAGCCATTAATGCCTTGGGCACAAGAATCTTGCGCGACGCCAAGCTAAAATCCCAGCTTTGCCTTTGGATGGATATCCATTCCTTCAAGGATTCAGGACGACTCGATTATCCTCGCGACGACAGGAAGAATACGATATTTGATTGGCATACAGACCGTCGTCGGGAGTATTCCAAGCTACGCCGGCAAGCCAGGCCAGCCTGGGAATCCTTTTGTAATACGATCAATGAACGAATGAAATTTCCAGCCTACCATACTGAGAATGATTTCATTGATGTCTCAAAAACAATCGACAGGAAACTTGGGTGTTAAGCGGCTGGCAAATTAAGGAGGCATCTATTGTGAGAACGCCCATGGTTCTGAATGGCCTGCACATCGGCATTTAGCCAAAAGGTACCGCGTGACCTCGCTGCTCGGTTATCTCCTGGCCATCCTAATCGCCACCCTGCTCTATGGCCTAACCTGGCGCAACCGGCTGGTTCGCGACCCCGTGACCGGGCGCACCAGGGCCTGGTGGCTCACCGCCGAAGCCAAGGCCATGATCGACCAACTCCGCCTCCGGGAGGGCCGACTCCCGGAACTGCCGCGCTGGCATGGCCCGGTGCCGCGCTGGGGTGTCCTGGTGATACGGATCGACCCGCCACCCGGCATCGCGGATGCCGTCCGTTTCAGCCTCCATTACGAACGCCGCACCGGTACCTATTGGCTCAAGCGGCGGGGCGGTGTCCTGGGAGGGCCGATCGTCTTTGGTCCCGGCTCCGTGAAATGGGGCGAGGGCGATCAGTAACGGCGAAAAGTGGCCGATCTCCCTCCTGGCCCAAATTAGTCGTCATCCAGGCGGTAGGTCGGAATGACCCATAGGCGTTGCTGGGATCAAGGCTGGAGCGCCTTCATTCCGCCTCCAGAAGCGGCGCGAGGTCTTCCGGCAAGGGATGCTGGGGGTGGACTTGTCGGAAGGTGGCCAATTGCCTGATGGCCTCCGTCTGTTGTCCGTTTGACCAACGCTGGCGAATAGCTTCTATCCAACGTTCCGGGTCGGCTTGAGGCATCTCGTCGGCAACCCGAGCCTTGGGTTGAAGATCCCCGGCACGGTCAGCCATGGGCATGGCCGAACCCCTTTCATCACCCTGGGCCTGATTGGCAGTGGCACGGGCAGGGGCGGGAGAGGGTACCGGTGACAGCGGGGCGGCAGCGGAGAGGCCAATTGCCGTCGCCTCCGCGGCCTGCTTGGCCGCGACTTCCCGCTCCGGCTGCGTTGGCGGGGATGACTTGGTTGACTGGTCATCAGCTGGGGCCGAGGGCGCCATGCCGGTTATGCCATGTATCGCGCTCTGCTCCTCGAGTAGCCGCAATCCCAAGCCCAAAGTCAGCACGAGGGCGGCCGCCGACGACAAAGGGATGGCCAGTCGGCGCCATTTCCCCCGCCCGTCCCCCTTCAGCGGCCAACGTGTTAGCCAATTCCAACATCGGGACCAGCGGTAGCGCCGCGGTTCCTGGCCCCGGGCACGGGTGATCGCCTTCCCAGGCTGGGGCCCGAGGGCCGCTTGCGCCTGGTCGAGGATGCGCCTATCCAGCTCCGTCGGGGGCGTTTGCGTTGACCCTTGGCGATAGAGGGTGGACAAGCCCGGTTCATCCAGTTCGGGGTCGGGTTGATCGGGATAGGGATTCACAGGCAATCCTCCAGGGCCGCGCGCAGGGTCTTGAGGGCGTAGCGCAGCCGGCTCTTGATGGTCTCCCGCCCCACCCCGGCGCAGGCCCCGATCGCCTCCAGGCTCATGCCCGTCTCCTCGCGCAGGATAAAGGCCTCGCGCTGGGCGGCCGGCAAGCGGCCGAAGGCAGACTGCAGACGCTGTACGCAATCGGCATCGTTGACGAGCTGGTCCTGACTGGGGGTCGGGTCCGGCACCACCTCCAGATCCACGTCATCCACCCAGGGCATCTGGCCGCGACGGTAATGGTCCACCAGCCGGTTATGGGCCAGGCGATAGAGCCAGGTCTTGAAACTGGCCTCGACCCGGTAAGTGCCGCGGACCCTGATCAGATTCGTCCAGACGTCCTGGAACAGTTCCTCGGCGGTAGCGGGGTTGGCGCAACCCTGGAGCAGGTAACGGTAGAGGGGGCCGCGATGGCGGTGGTAAAGGGTCGCGAAGGCCTCGGCGTCGCCGTCGCGGTAGTTCAGCATCAGGTGTTCGTCGGAGGGTTCAGGCACGGTAGCTATCGGCAGCACGGCTATCCGCATGAGGCTCGATTTTTAGTTAATTTTGCATAACTATTGGATAGTTACAGGTAATTTTCGATTCCGTCAAATTCGTTATTTGATAAATCAACTGAAATTTTTTTGTATATTTTGGTTAGTTTTTCAAAAGTTTCTATATCTGAATTTATTTCTTTTAAGCCTTTGTATCGTCGGAGGTCTCTGTTTATGTAATGTGTAATATTGAGAACTGATTCAATTTGTTCTTGAAATAGAAATTTAAAGTATCGTTTTGATTTGAATCTTTTATTTTTTGTTCTGATTACAGTTCTTTGAACATCAAACAAGCAGCAGTTAATTTCATCAACATGGTTGGTATAATTTTCTTTATCTTCCCATTTTGACATTTTAATCATAAGTAATAATGCTGGCAGTCCTAACTCAGTGATCTGACTTTCGGCCTGTATTTTTTTGAAGACCATTTATATTTAAACTCCGTGATTCTGTTTATTATTTAATTCTATCTGATAAGCCAGGATAAGACCTGAAAAAAGCTGGACGCTATCAGCCCTTTGATTAACCGTCCCAACGCCATCTTGAACGAACCGCCAAATAAGGGACCTTACAACCTGGCGATTGGGGCCATTCAGTTGAATGGCCCCATCTTGAGCCGGACGAAACCATCGATCAAGCGCCTTGGAGCGCCTGGGCCAGCTTGATCAGGCCAATGAACTCGGTCCGGTACCCGGAGGCATCCTCACCCTTGGCCTTGCTGGCCAGGGTGATGATGTCCGCCAGGGTAAAGCCGTTCAGGCTGGCCCCACCTCGCAGGTATTGCCCGAAGGTGGCCACCGCGGCGGCGAACCGCAGGCGCTCGCTGGCGCTCTCCTGGCCGGTCGGGGTGGCGATAGCCTGGCTAATCAAGGTGCTTTCCGCCTGCCCGGGCAGCTTGTAGCGCAATTTGAGGAAGGCCAACTCGCCGCCAGTAGCGGATGTTTCTCCCGCCGCGATCGGGACGGCGCCATAGCGCAAGGGCTCGATGCGCGTCGGCCGACCGGCCAGGGTGATCTCGTAGAGGGCGGTGACGCGATGGCCGGCGCCCACATCCCCGGCGTCCACCCGGTCGTTGTTGAAATCCTCCCGCGCTAGCAGGCGGTTTTCATAGCCGATCAGCCGGTACTCCGCCACCTGGGCCGGGTTGAACTCGATCTGTACCTTGACGTCCCCGGCGATGGTCTCCAGGGTCGACGCCAGTTCGTCCACCAGCACCTTGCGCGCCTTCTGCAGGGTATCGATGTAGGCATAGTGGCCGTTGCCCTTGTCCGCGAGTTGCTCCATGAGATGGTCGTTGTAGTTGCCGCCGCCGAAGCCAAGGGTGGTGAGGCTGATGCCCTTGGCCCGCTGCTGCTCGATGAGCTGGATCAGGGCCTCGTGGTTGACCGTGCCGACGTTGAAGTCGCCGTCGGTGGCCAGGATGACGCGGTTGATACCCGCCGGCAGGTGTGCCTGCTCGGCCAGGCGATAGGCGGTCTGAATGCCGGCGGACCCATGGGTGGAGCCACCCGCCCGCAGTTGCTCCAGGGCGCCCAGGATCTTGGCCCGCTGATCACCGAGGGTGGGTTCCAGCACCACCCCGGCGTTACCGGCATAGGTCACCAGACTGATCCGGTCACGGGCCTCCAGTTGCCCGGCCAGCAGCTTGACGGCGGAGATCAGCAAGGGCAGCTTGTTCGGCTGGTCCATGGAGCCGGACACGTCGATGAGGAAGACCAGGTTGGCCGCCGGCCGCGCCGCCGGAACGTACCCCTGGAGGCCGACCAGCAGCAGCAAGGTGTTGGCGTTCCAGGGTGTGGGGGCGAGTTCCGTGTGCAGAGCCAGGGGCTGGCCCCGGTCCTGGGGCTGGGGATAGGCGTAATCAAAATAGTTGATCAGCTCCTCGGTGCGCACCGCGTCTTTGGGAGGCAACTGGCCCTGGTTGAGAAAACGGCGGACATTGGCATAGCTGCCGGTGTCCACGTCGATACTGAAGGTGGAGACAGGTTGCTCCCGGGTCAGCATGACACCGTTGTCGGTGAGCTTGGCATAGCGCTCGCGGTCTTCGGGGGTTAAAGGGGGCAGGGGGAGCGGGGGTGGGGGCAGGACAGCGGGATTCCATTCCGCCCGGGGGGCGATCGCCGTCGCCGCGACCACCCCGCTGGCGGCCTGCTTCAGCAGGAGGCTGGGATCAGCCAAGCTGCCGCGATCCTGTAGAGGAGTTGGGGCGCCAGACGGCTGCTTGGCCCTGGTATCAGCGGCGGCGACCTCGTCGGTGGCAACCTTGACCGCAGCGGTATTCGGTTGACCGGCAGCGGTTGTTTGCCTGGCGGCGGCTGGATGCGCCGTGGGGCTTGACTGCCCCACTGGAATTGCTTGCGCCGCGGTCGTCGCTTGATCTCCGGCGGCTGGTTGCTCCGCCGTGGTTGGTTGCCCGGCTTGGGTGGCCGGGGGGTTGGCCCCCGTCGCATTGGGGTCCGGTGCCGGGTTACAAGCCGTGAGCTGGGCGATGGTCAGCGCCAGCGCCAGCATGAGGGTGAAGGCGTAATTTAGGGAGCGGTACAGGGGCCGGGGTAAGGGAAGGATCAAGGGTGGCTTTTTCACGATGGCTCTCCTGTGAGTGTTGGGACATCCCTATAAACGCGTGAAGGGGGGCCGTGGGGTTAGGTGATAATAAAAATTTTTGCGACAAAGGGCAGCCCCACATCTAACGTGAGGATGAACCTTTCGGCTAGCCCCCCCTTGATGCAGAGTGTGCGGCGGAATGTAAATCCCGATAATTTTCATGCTTTGCGATATTATCGTTTACCGTTACTATTTTATTATGATCGCTTCATTCCATGACGAACCGACGACCAGTGTCTGGGAAGGTCGCTTTACCCGGAAGTTACCAAACCAAATTCAGGCCATCGCTCGTCGGAAGCTGAGGATGCTCAACGCCGCACAACGCCTTGAAGACCTGCGGATACCACCCGCTAACCATCTTGAAGTCCTGTCTGGTGACCGGGCAGGACAACACAGCATACGTATCAACGACCAGTGGCGCCTGTGCTTCATCTGGAACCAGGGTCGGGCCGAGCGCGTTGAGATCTGCGACTACCATTAAGGAGGAGACATGGACCGCATCAAGAACATTCACCCTGGTGAGGTACTTCGGGAGGAGTTCCTCGTGCCCATGGGTATCAGTCAGTACCGGCTGGCCAAGCAAATCGGAGTGCCGGCCATGCGTATCAGCGAGATCTGCGCCGGCAAACGCGGTATTACCGCCGACACGGCTCTGCGCTTGGCGCGTGCCTTCGGCACCACGCCAGGATTTTGGATGGCACTGCAAGCCGAGTATGACACCGAGGAGATCCTGCGGGAGCACGGCGCCGAGTTGACCCGGATTCAACCGCTGGCCGCGTAGTTAGCGTGGCGGCATCCTCGCCAGCCCGATCTCTTGGGTCCTGGCGTACCGGGATAGGGCGATGGGCTGTAACGCGTGTGCGGCATGATCGGGAATAATTCACGCACTCGATGCCGATTGTTATCATTTTTGCGCATCAATGACTGTTTTTGCGCACCCCGAGCCGATGCCTGTCCCGATGCCTGACGCGATGAACGATGGGCTTGGCGGGGCTTGGCTGGCGACCACCTATGGCCTGGAACTGGTCATGCCGCTCAAGGTCGTCAGCCGGATGGGGGGGTGGCGGGTGACGAAAAGCGTCGCGGGCGTCACGACGGAGACTTTCGTGGCGGCCCTGGCCGATGAGCTAAGCCGCCATGTTGGGGGGCTTGCGTATCTTTCTGGCGGGAACCCAAGGGCAAGCGCCGGTGATGCGCGGTGCCGTGGCGGGCGTTTGGCTTCGAAGTGGCGTAGGACGTAATAAACTGGAGGCATGGCCTCGTCTTATCAGAAGAATCCGCTCCTTATAGATGGCATCCATGACCCGCAAACGCCTGCCCATCGGCATCCAGACCTTCCAGAAGATTCGGGAGGACGATCATTACTATGTCGATAAAACGCCATTTGCCTGGAAGCTGATCGCAGAGGGCACCCATTACTTCCTCTCCCGGCCGCGCCGGTTCGGCAAGTCCCTGTTCCTCGATACCCTGGGGGAACTCTTCGCCGGCAACGAGCCCCTGTTCCGTGGCCTGGCGATTCATGACCGCTGGGACTGGTCGCGCCGCTTTCCGGTCATTCGGCTCAGTTTCGGTGGCGGGGTCATGCGCGATGCGGCGGAACTGGACCTGAAAATCCGCGAATTACTCACCATCAATCAAGAGGCCCTGGGGGTGCACTGCGAACAGCCCAGTATTCCTGGCTGTTTCGGTGAGTTAATTCGCAAGGCCCATGCAGCGACCGGCGAACGGGTGGTTGTCCTGGTTGACGAATACGACAAGCCCATCCTCGATAACCTCACCGATCCGGACACGGCGCGGACGATGCGCGACGGGCTGCGCAATTTCTACTCGGTCATCAAGGATTCGGATGCCCATGTCCGCTTCGCCTTCCTGACCGGGGTGGGCAAATTCAGCAAGGTCAGCCTGTTCTCCGGCCTCAACAATCTCAACGACATCACCCTCGATAGCCGCTACTCGGCCATCTGCGGCTATACCGAGGGTGACCTCGATCAGGTCTTCACGCCTGAACTGGCGGGCCTGGATCGGCAGGAGATCCGTACCTGGTATAACGGCTACAACTGGACGGGGGAGGCAGTCTATAACCCCTTCGACCTGCTGTTGCTGTTCCAGAAGCGCAAGTTTCATCCCTGGTGGTTCGAGACCGCCACGCCGACCTTTCTCGTCGAGGTGCTGAAAGAGCGCCAGACCTGGTTACCCGACCTGGGGCGGATCGAGACGAGTGCCGATCTGCTCTCAACCTTCGAGGTGGATAACATCCCCACCGAGGCCCTGATGTTTCAGACCGGCTACCTGACCATCGACACCGAGGAAGAAATCAGCGGGACCTATTTTTACCGCCTGCGTTACCCCAACCGCGAGGTCTACCAGAGCCTCAACGGCGCTCTGCTACGGGCCTGGACCAGGGATACCCAGGCGGAAGTCCACAACCGCAAATCCCTCTACCGGCTGCTGCTGGCCAATGATTTTGCCGGCTTGGAAGCCCTCTTTACCGCCTTTTTCGCCAGCATCCCCAGCGATTGGTACCGCAACAATCCTATCGCCCGCTACGAGGGCTACTACGCCAGCGTCTTCTACGCTTACTTCGCCTCCCTGGGCCTGGACATCACCCTGGAGGACAGCTCCAACCAGGGCCGGCTGGATATGGCGGTGCGGTTCAACGGGTACCTCTATCTGTTCGAGTTCAAGGTGGTGGAGTTGGTCTCGTCCGGGGAGGCGCTGGAGCAGATCAAGGAACGCGGCTATGCCGACAAGTATCGAGCCGAGGGTCTGCCGATCCATCTTATCGGGGTCGAATTCAGCCGCGACCGGCGTTCCGTCGTCGGCTTCGAGGTCGAGAGCCTCTAAGCTCGGCGCGGGCGGCGCTCGACAATCCCGAGCAAGCTCCAGGGCGAGGTGGGGTGGCTCAAAACGGGATAGGGGGATGGGAGGTTAAGCGTTTGAAGCATGATCGGAAATAATTGGTGCATTGGATGCCGATTGTTATCATTTTTACGCATCATTGTTTCCTCTACGAATTCCTCATGGGTCGGCAACTGGACATCAGCGTCGCCGTCGGCGGCGGTTATGTCGATGCCATCGATAGTCATAAACTCGTGGCAGCCTCCAAGGGACGGGAGGTACCTGACCGGCGCTGGCGGGTTCGCAAGATCATGGAGATGCCCGACCATCGGATCGACCGGGTCATCCGCTCCGCGGAGGCCAATCAAGGTCAACTCTCTCGGGTACTGGCCAAGGAAATCCCTGCGCTCGCCGAGGAGGGTATCTGGGAGGCGATCCGCGCGGCCATCCAGGCTGCCTTTCGGGAGGAGAGTCCCGGTAGCCGAGAGGCCGGTGGTCTTCGCATCCCGCGAACAGGCCAGGCGCGACGCCATCAGTGCACCGCACCCTCCCCAGGCAGATCGCCTACTGGGTCTAGGTGGGGCGGGCGGCGCTCGATAATCCCGACCTGCCGGTGAGCTTCAGAAGGCGGGCTGGCCATTACCGATCAGGCGCCGGGCATCCTTGAGCAAGAGTAGCCGTTGTTGCTCCCGTAAGGGGGAGCGCACGAAGCCGAAGCGCTCATAAAATCCAGCGGCCTGGTCGTCGAGCGGATGCGTTAGCAGGGCTCGGATGCCGGCTTGCTCGGCGATGGTTAGTGTGCGGCGGATGGCGTCCCGTAGCATCGCCAGACCGATGCCGCGACCCTGATCACGGCGTGCTACCGCTAGTCTGGCCAGTATCACTACCGGGATAGGGTATTGGCCCATGCCTTGGCGGACCCGAGCTGGGGCATCCAGGGTGTCCACCTGGCCGACGGTGAGGCTGTAATAACCCGCCACACGCTCGTCGTCGGTGACGATAAAAGTCCTGGCCGAGCCACTGCCTTGGGCTTGGCGGGCATGCCGGGTCAGCCAGAGGTCGAGCGCGGGCTTGCCACAGTCAAAACCATCGAGGCGATGGCTTGCCTCCAATGGCTGGGGGACAGCCAAGGTCACGGTTCTTACCAGGGATCCCGGCGGGAAAAGAGGTCACGCAGGCCAGGGTTCTCTTGCGGGGGGGCATCCAACAAGGCCAGCAGGCTCTGATATTGGTCGCCGGAGACCAAGAACAGCCTTTGCTCGAGGAGTGTCTCCTCCGCTGCCTGGCAGGCACTCTCAAGAATGAAATCCGTGAGTGACTTATGGGCAACCTCGGCAGCGCGGCGGAGGACCCGTTCTTGCTCGGCGGTCGCGCGCAGACCCAGGCGCGCCGAGCGGAGAGCGCCCCTCGGTGTGGTTGGGGGGCTGATACTGAGCGTTGAGGACATGGGGGAACCACAGGAATCAGGGTGAATAGGCTTCATGTTAGTACGCGGGGCGTACAGAATCCAGTGGGTTCAGGGGAACTGTCAAGCCCCGAGCGCTCCGCCGGGAGATAGCTCTCCTGGAGGCTAACCTGCGGTAGGCGGATAGTAGGGTTCCCGGGGTGGGGCGCTTTCGGTGTGCGGCGCCAGGGGTTGGCCCTGGTTCTGCGGCTTGTGAAGGCGAAAGCAAAGTAGTTGAAGCACCCCCTGGGTACGACCGCATCCTTGGGGGGCATTTAAACGTCGGCAGGGGAGGGGGGCTCGCAGGCTTGAGGCGTGCGCAAAAAATCCGGGTTTTCACCGCCGCATGGACCAGATATTTTTGCACCCTGACTTACTCGGTGTTGGCCAGACGGGCAAGATCTGGCGGCAGGGGATAGTGGGGATGGGCGCGGCGGAAGGCGGCAAGCTGCTCGATAGCCGCCTCGCGGTCACCCTGGAGTACTAGCTGGCGGATGGCTTGCAGGGTGTCCAGGGCCTCGGTGGGGAGCGGCTCAATGGCGTTCTCGGCTTTGGCCGCCTCGCGGAACTCCCGTGATTGGCTCACGGCAGCGGGTGCGGAGGGCCTGGCACTCATCGCTGGCGGTGCGGCATCTACAGCATCCGCGGCACTCTCGTACGTCGTCTCTGGCCCCGGGGCCGGCCGCACCAGACCCGATCTCGGGGGTTGCTGGGTGAGTCCCACCTCTGGCGGCAACTCCACCATCCGCCAGGCCAGGCCCAGGGCCAGCAGCAGGCCGGCGACGGCGGAGAGGGGGATGGCCAACCAGCGTGGCCGCCAGGGCAGGCGGAGCCTCCAGGGCCGTGGTGGGGGGGCGATAGCCGCCCGCGCCAGGCCGAGGATGCGCCGGTCCAGCTCCGCCGGCGGCTCCTGGATCGCCCCACGCCGATAGAGGGCGGAAAGTCCAGGGTCCCGGGTGGTGCCCGGATCATCGGGATCGGGATGCGCCTTCACAGGCAATCCTCCAGGGTGGCGCGCAGATACTTGAGGGCATAGCGCAGGCGGCTTTTGAGGGTCTCCCGGCCGACGCCGGCCAGGGCCCCAATCTGTTCCAGGCTCAGGTCCGTCTCCTCGCGCAGGACAAAGGCCTCCCGCTGGGCCGCGGGCAGGTTGCCGAGGGCGGTCTGGAGGCGGGCAACACAGTCGGCGTCATGGACCAACTGCTCCTGGCCGGGGGCGGGATCGGGGCGTTCCGGCAGGCTGGCATCCTCCACCCAGCGGAATGGCGTCCGCCGGTAGTGGTCCACCAGCCGGTTGTGGGCCAGCCGGTAGAGCCAGGTGGTGAAGCTCGCCTCCACCCGGTAGCCTGTACGGGCCTTGATCAGGCCGGTCCAGACATCCTGAAAGAGTTCCTCGGCGGTGGCCGGGTGACCGCAGCCGTGGCGCAGATAGCGGTACAGGGGCCCGCGGTGGCGCTGGTAGAGGGACGCGAAGGCCTCGGCGTCGCCGTCCCGGTAGCGCAGCATCAGTTGTTCGTCGGTGGGTGCGATCACGCCTTGTTCCTGATCGGGGGCCGCGCAGGCGGCGGCCCCATCATCGGCCGGGCGGGACCCCGGAGCAAGCCGCATGGCCGGGCCGGCGCTCTCAGGCCCCTGGCAGCACCTGGGCCAGCCGCGCCAGGCCGATAAACTCGGCGCGGTAGCCGGAGGCATCCTCGCCCTTGGCGCCGTTGGCCAGGGTGATGATGTCCGCCAGCGTCAAGCCATTCAGGGTCGCGCCGCCCCGCAGATACTGGCCGAAGGCGGCCACGGCGGCGGCGAAGCGCAGGCGCTCGCTGGCTTCTGGTTGGCCGCTTGGGGCGGTCAGGGCCTGGGTCACCAGGGTGCTCTCGACCTGTCCGGGCAGTTTGTAGCGCAGCTTGAGGAAGGCCAGTTCGCCAGCGGTCGCGGCGGTGTTAGCGGCAGCGGGATCCGTGGCGGCGGGCGTCATGGTCTTGTCAGCCTTGGCGGCGGACTCAGGCCTGGCAGGGGTCTGGCCCATGGCAGCCGAGGAGGCACCGTATCGCAACGGATCAATGCGCGGCGGACTACCGGCGAGGGTGATTTCGTAGAGGGCAGTGACGCTGTGGCCGGCGCCGACCTCCCCGGCATCCACCCGGTCGTTGTTGAAATCCTCCCGCGCCAGCAGGCGGTTTTCATAGCCGATCAGCCGGTACTCCGCCACCTGGGCCGGGTTGAACTCGATCTGCAGCTTGACGTCGCCGGCGATGGTCTCCAGGGTCGAGGCCAGTTCGTCCACCAGCACCTTGCGCGCCTCCTGCAGGGTGTCGAGGTAGGCATAGTTCCCATTGCCCTTGTCCGCGAGTTGTTCCATCAACTGGTCGTTGTAGTTGCCGCCGCCGAAACCCAGTGTGGTCAGGCTGATGCCCTTGGCCCGCTCCTGTTCGATGAGCTGGATCAAGGCTTCGTGGTTGACCATGCCGACGTTGAAGTCGCCATCGGTGGCCAGTATCACCCGGTTGATGCCCTCCGGCAGGCGCGCCTGCTCGGCCAGGCGATAGGCGCTCTGGATGCCAGCGGCGCCATGGGTGGAGCCCCCGGCGCCCAGTTGTTCCAGGGCGGCCAGGATCTTGGCCCGCTGATCGCCGGGGGTCGGCTCCAGCACCACCCCGGCGTTGCCGGCATAGGTCACCAGGCTGACCCGGTCCCGGGCACCCAGTTGCGCGGTCAGGAGTTTGAAGGCAGAGATCAGCAAGGGCAGCTTGTTGGGCGCCGCCATGGAGCCAGAGACATCAATGAGAAAAACCAGATTGGCCGCCGGGCGCTCCGCCGGGAGATAGCCCTGGAGGCCGACCAGGAGCAGGCGGGTATTGGGATTCCAGGGGGTTGGGGCGATTTCGGTGTGCAGCGCCAGGGGCTGGGCCCGATTTCGCGGCTGGGGATAGGCGTAATCGAAGTAGTTGAGTAACTCCTCGGTGCGCACCGCGTCCTTGGGGGGCAACTGGCCCTGGTTGAGGAAGCGGCGGACATTGGCATAACTGCCGGTGTCCACGTCGATACTGAAGGTGGAGACGGGCTGCTCCTGGGTCAGAAACACCCCATTGTCGGTCAGCTTGGCGTAGCGCTCGCGGTCTTCGGCTACCAGCGGCGGGGGTGGCGGTGGGGAGGCGTAGGCGTCCTGCTGGGCGATCTTGGCCTTGGGCGCCACGGCCAGCGGGGCCACGACCGACCGTTCGGGCAGGAGCGTAGGATAGGCGTAGCGGATGTTGCTGGCGGCCTCCTGCTTAGCCGGGGCACCAGGGGCCTGGTCGCCCGGGATCGGGGTGATCTGGCCCTGGTCTTCGCTCGCGAGAGGGGCGGGCAGCTCCCGAGGCGGTGGCGCGGCGCTCGCAGTGGTGGCTCCAGGGTCGGGTGCCTGGGTGCAGCCCAGGGACAGGCCCAGGACCAGTGCGGTGGCCAGGGTCAGGGCGCGGGCCTGGCCGTGGTTGAAAAGGCGGGTCGGGTGACGGGGGGAGGGGTGCATGGTGGCTCTCCTGCCGGTTGAGGTTCAAGCCTATAAACGTCGGCAGGGGGCTCGCGGGGTTAAGGGGTGCGAAAAAAACTGGGCTTTGCTGGATATACCGGTGTCACCGAAGAGCGTACCAGAAACTTTTCCGGACAGGGATGTCAAAAATTACTAACATTGAAGAACGATCGTGAACGGTTTGTCAGTAATTTAGAACAGAACCGAGGAGAGGTATGGACATCAAGACCTTGATGGGTACGCGAGCGCGCGCCGCGCGGGAGGTGGCCGGACTGAATCAGTCGGCTGCCGCCACGCAACTTGGCATGGCGCGCCAGACCCTGGCCAGCATGGAACAAGGGAAGGTGCCCTTCGATGGGGTGCAACTGGTCGCCATGGCCGATCTCTACAGCCGGCCCGTGACCTACTTCTACGATCTGCGGGAAACCGAGGGTCCTGCCATCGCTTTCCGTGCGGACAATCCTGAAAACGTCGATCTGGCCCTAAAACAGCGCCTCCTGGATCGGTTAGCGGCCGTGGCCGATCTGGAAATCGCCGCAGGTCTGGACAGCGTGCGCAGCCAGGGGCTGCCGCCGACCGAACCCCTGTCCAAGGCCGGGCCGCGGGAACTGATGATCGTCCGGAACGTGGCCCAGGAGGAACGCGGTCGCCTGGGGGTCGGTGACCGCGCCCCGGTCAGCGATCCCGTGGCGCTGCTGGAAAGTATCGATGTCCGGGTGATTCCCTTCGCATCCGAGCCGCTCCCAGGCAACGTCCTCTCCGGCTTCTCGGCCTTCAGTGCCTCGCTGGGGGCCGGCATCTTCATCAATACCCACCCCTCGCTGTCCATCGAACACCAGATCTTTTCCATGATGCACGAGTATGCGCATCTGATCTTTCACCGCGATGTCTATCGCGAGCCGGGCGAGTCCTACCGTTCCGGGGACCCGCACGCATCGCCCGAGGAAAAAATTGCCCAGACCTTTGCCGGGGCCTTCCTGGTGCCCGGCGCGGCCTTGCGTCAGCATGCTGGCCTACTGGAACGGATCACCCCAACGGATGTGATCCGGCTTAAGCGCCTGTTCCGGGTGTCCTTCACCAGCATGTTGACCCGGCTAAACCAGGAGCGATATCTGAACAAGGCCGATATCGGTCGCCTCTGGGGGATCGTGCGTCACCGTGGCTGGGACACAAAGGAACCCGAACCCCTGCGGGAACCGCCCGCCTATGGTCGCCGGACCGAGGCCCTGGCCAGGGTCGCTTGGGAACGCGGGCAGGCGTCGCTCCCCTTCCTGGGCGAGGTGCTCGACAAGGACCGTAAAGCCATGCGCGACCTGATTACCGACTGGGAACAGGACGCCCAGGTCGATGCCGTTCACTAGAACCACCGCCAGTGCGGATACCTGCGTCCTGTCCGATTTCATCACGGGCGGACGCCCCGATCTGCTCACCCATTTGTTTCCCGAAGGTATTTGGGTCGATGCGGCCGTCATCGTCGAACTGACGGACCAGTTTGGAGCATCCTGCCGCGATAGGGCCCAGGCGGCCGGTCTCAACTTACTGGTTGAGCGTGGCTACGATGCGGCTCACTATGCCGAAATGGCGGAAATCAAGCGCACTCGCCCAGGCATGCGCCACGCGGACATTGTGACCGTGGTCCTGGCCCGTAAAATTGGGGGGACTTGCCTGTCGTCGGACGCGGCCGTGCGCAAGACCTGCAAGGAGCGCGGCCTTCGCTTCGCCGGTCATCTAGGCTGCCTCCAGGTCGGCATCGAGCGCCGCCTACTGGGTAAAGATGACGCCGGGGGGCTGCTGCACCTGTTTCTGGATAACGGGCTGTATTTGCCACAAGTCGAGGTGCGGCGGTTTTTGCAAGGTTCCTGAACCCTGCACAACCGTGAAGAATCAGCTCCCCCTCACTTCCCAAGCCCCAACGTAAGCGTCCGGGCAACTACAGGATTGACCCCTTTTGTTTCAGGTCATCCATTTTCAAATTGTGCGGCAGCAGTGCCGCGAACGCCTCAGGGGACTTGGCGCCGGGCAGGTGCTCGAAGAGATGGT
>JBASIS010000326.1:0-14308 GCA_049654905.1 Chromatiaceae bacterium | reverse complement strand
GGGCCTGGATGCCCTACTCTTTATGTCGGGGGAGCGCTGGACCGCCTTGCTCCCGCTCCGCGTCGGGGCCACCCATGGCCTCGACGCCCAGCGGGTACGCGACGCCCTTGCGGAGACGGGTTTAACGGGAGTCTATTTCATCGATCTGAAGGGCGAACTCGACCGCCTTTACGCGGGCTATGTGCGCGAGGCCATCCTGCTGTCCCTTGGGGGTCTGGTCGCCATTCTTAGCCTGCTGTTCGTCACCACCCGCTCAATAGGTCGGGTGTTCCACATCGCCGCCCCGCTGGTTAGCGCGGTCGCCGTGGTCATAGCCGGCCTGGTCCTGGCCGGTCAACCACTGACCATCCTGCACCTGGTAGGCATGTTACTCGTCGTGGCCGTAGGCTCCAATTATGCCCTCTTCTTCGACCGGGGGGCTGTCGCGGGGGGGATCTCGCCGGGCGTCCTGGCCTCCCTACTAATGGCTGTCGCCACGACGGTGGCTGGCTTTGGCATCCTGGCCTTTTCCACGGTGCCGGTCCTTAACGCCATTGGCGCCACCGTCGGTCCGGGCGCCTTGCTGGCCCTAACCTTTTCCGCCATCCTGGCGCGACGCGCATGTTAGGACCATGTCTGACCCACGCGCCCCGCCCTTGGCGCCCTTCGCCCTTTTTGCAGGCCTCGTTTGCCCTGCATGCTGGAATACTAGCTTTGCTGGCGATGCAGCCGGGACTCTGGCCCTGGGGGCTGGGTATCCTCGCCGCCAACCACCTGGGCCTCACCCTCACCGGTCTCTGGCCACGCAGCCGGAGCCTGGGCCCGAACTGGGTGCGACTGCCGCCGGTGACGGCGATGGGGCATATCGCCATCACGATCGACGACGGTCCCGACCCGGAGGTGACGCCACGAGTGCTTGACCTGCTCGAACACTACCAGGCCCGCGCCAGCTTTTTTTGTATCGGGGCAAAGGCCCAGCGCCATCCAGAGCTATGCCGGCGGATCGTGGCCCGGGGTCATGCGGTGGAAAACCACGGCCAGCACCACCGTCATCATTTCGCAACCTTCGGACCAAGGCGCATGGCCCGAGAGGTTACAATCGCCCAAGATAACCTGACAACGATCACCGGTCAGCGACCCTGTTTTTTCCGGCCGACCGCCGGCCTGCGAAACCCCTTTTTGGAACCCATCCTGGCCCGACACGGCCTGCATCTAGCCAGTTGGACCCGGCGCGGTTATGACACCCGCAACCGGGATGCCGATGACGTGGTACATCGTTTGACCCGACACCTTGCCGCCGGAGACATCCTGCTATTGCATGATGGTAACGCCGCGCGAACCCTCACCGATCAGCCGCTAATCCTTGCCGTTCTACCGCGGGTACTGGAGGCGGCGGCGGCTCTCGACCTCAAGTCCATCACCCTGCGCTCGGCCCTGGACATTGCCGCGCCATGAGTCTCCGCACCCAGACCCTGCGCAAACGCATCCTTGATCATGCCAGCGAGCCCTACCGAGCCGCCGGAAAATTCGCCTTTCATTTCGCCCGTAGCAAGCTGGCCCTGGACCCGGTGTTTTTTGCTATGTTGGAGCGTGGTCTGTTCCCTGACCACGCGCGTATTCTTGATCTGGGCTGCGGTCAAGGACTGCTGGCGGCCTGGCTGCTGTCCGCCCGGCAACGGTATGAGGCAGGTGACTGGCCAGCGGAGTGGCCCGCCCCACCGCTTGGGGCTAAGGTCCGGGGCGTCGATCTGCTAAAGAGCGACCTGAAGCGGGCGAGACTAGCCTTGGGGGAGCAAGCTAGCTTCGAAGAGGGAGATATGCGCCATGTGGACTTTGGGCGGGCGGACGTGGTGGTGGTCATGGACGCCTTGCATTTCGTTGACGGCCCGGCCCAGGCCGACATCCTGCGCCGGGCCCGTATCGCCCTACCGCCCCGCGGCCTCTTCCTGACCCGCGTGGGCAACGCTGGCGCTGGCCTGGGCTTTCACCTCAGCCAGTGGATCGACGCCACGGTAGCCTGCTGCCGCGGCATGGGCCTGCCCCATCTGTATTGCCGCCCCTTGACCGATTGGATCCAGGCCCTGGAGGCATTAGATTTCCATGTCGAGGCCGCCACCATGAATGGTGATCTGCCCTTCGCCAATGTCATGTTGATCGCCCGCCTAGGCGAACTGTCCGGGTCCGGGCTTTAGGTTGGCTTGACCTAGGATAGCCAAGGTCCCTCCTCCCCCGTGATTCCACTACGACTTGCCCGATTCACCGCTAGCAGTTGCCTTGGCCGCGGCCTTGAAGCAACCCTGACGGCGTTACGTCATCACGGCGGTGGGCTAGCTCCCTGTCATTTCGAGACGGTGGCTGATCTCGAAACCTACCTTGGCGAGGTGCCCGGGGTGGACAAGGCACCCTTGCCGCCCAACTTGAGCGCATTTGACTGCCGTAACAATCGCCTGGCCCTTTTGACCCTGCAACAGGACGGCTTCGGCTCTGCCGTCGAGGCCGCCATGGCTCGCTACGGCCGGCGGCGGGTGGGTATTCTGCTCGGTACCAGTACCGCCGGCATTCTTCAGACGGAGCAGGCCTACCGTCACCGGGACCCGTCCACCGGGGCCTTGCCGGATGACTTCAATTATCGCGGCACTCACAACATCTATTCCTTGGCGGATTTCGTCCGTCACTGGTTCCGGCTGGAGGGACCCGCCATGGTCGTCTCCACGGCCTGCTCATCGAGCGCCAAGGTCTTCGCCTCGGCAGCGCGGTTGCTGGCGGCAGGTCTCATCGACGCGGCTATCGTCGGTGGCGTGGACTCCCTGTGCCTGACCACCCTGTATGGCTTTAATTCCCTGGAACTGCTCTCAAACCAACCCTGCCGGCCTTTTGATGCCGATCGCAAGGGCCTTTCCATCGGCGAGGCCGCGGCCTTTGTGCTGCTGGAACGACCCGGGGCCAGCCTGGATGCCGACGAGGTGCTGCTGCTGGGCACCGGTGAATCCAGCGATGCCCATCACATGTCCGCTCCGCATCCTGACGGCCTTGGCGCTCGGATGGCCATGACCGCCGCCTTGCGATCGGCGGGTTTGCAGGCAGCGGACATCGACTACATCAACCTGCACGGCACCGCAACGCCGAGCAACGACGCCGCCGAGGGCAAGGCGGTGGTAGCGCTGTTCGGCGATCGAACGCCCTGCAGTTCCGTCAAGGGCGCGACGGGGCATACCCTGGGGGCGGCGGGCGGCCTGGAGGCCGTCATTTGCGCCCTTGCCCTGCAACATGGCTTTATGCCGGGGGGCATTAACACCCTCCATCCCGATCCCGCCATTCCCATCCGCTATCTGACCGCCAACAGCCCCCTGGCGCCACGCCGGGTGATGAGCAATTCCTTCGGCTTCGGCGGTACCAATTGCAGCCTGGTCCTGGGACGCGCGGCTTGATGGCATCCATGGCACCCACCTCGATCACGAGGATCTTAACCGGCTGGGTCGATGGCATCGGCGTCCTGGGACCAGGCCTGGACCAATGGACCGCGGCACGGTCTATCCTGGCTGGCGACGCCGCCTATCAGCCAGGACCCATCGTTGCGCCACCGCTGGCAAGTCTCCCCCCGCCCGAACGACGCCGGGTCGGGCTGGCCGTCAAGGTCGCCCTGGTCGTGGCGCAAGAGGCCATCGCCACCGCACGATTGGATGCCAGGCAACTGGCCACCGTCTTCTCATCTTCCGGCGCGGATGGCGACAATTGCGATGCCATCTGTCAGATGTTGGCGTCGGCGGATCGGCACCTCTCCCCTACCCGCTTCCACAATTCCGTCCATAACGCCTCGGCTGGCTATTGGGGCATCGCAACGGGCGCCATGACCCCAGCGACGGTGCTGTGCGCCTATGACGGCAGCTTCGGAGCCGGTTTGCTAGAGGCCCTCACCCAGGTGGCCGTCGATGGCGTTGGCACCTTGCTGGTGAGCTACGAGGCGCCCAACCCCGAGCCTCTGCACACCAAGCGACCCCTGCCATCCGCTTTCGGTCTCGCCCTAGCCTTGATGCCTCAACAAGGTCCCCAATCCCTGGCGCGGCTGGAGGTCGCCCTGGTGGAGGCCCCCGCGGACAGGCTGACAAATCCCGACCTGGAGGCCTTACGTATCCAGATTCCCTCGGCACGTAGCCTGCCCCTGCTGCGGGCACTGGCCCGGGGCCATGCCCATCGGGTGATCCTCGAATATCTGGAACCGCTCGGTTTAGCGGTAGCTGTGCAACCATGCCCCTAGACCGCACCTGGCTGCTGGCCCACCTCCCCCACCAAGGCCCCATGTGTCTGCTGGACCAGATCGCGGCCTGGGACACCGGGAGCATCCGCTGCACGGCAACCAGCCATCGCGATCAGGATAACCCCCTGCGCGCCCAGGGCCGGCTAGGTGCCGCCTGCGGCATCGAATATGCGGCCCAGGCCATGGCGGCCCATAGCGCCCTGCTGGCGGTTCCCGGGGCAGCGCCCCGAGTCGGATATCTCACCAGCGCCCGCGGCGTAGAACTGCATGTCTCACGATTGGATGACATCGCCACCGATCTCATCGTCGAGGCCGAACGCATCTCCGGCGATCACAACACCCTTCTGTATGGATTTCACATTTCCGCCGGGGAGCAACTGCTATTGAGCGGTCGCATCGTCGTGGTGCTGGATGTGGCAGAACTGGGTAAGCAAACATGAGAAGGGCCCTTGTCACCGGCGGCAGTGGCGGCATCGGCGCGGCGATCTGTCGCCGGCTGTCTGCGGACGGCTGTTACGTCTATGTGCATGCTCACCGGAACCTGGCCAAGGCGACCGCGCTGGCGGTGGAGATCTCCGGAACGGCTGGTGGGGCCGAGGCCATCGCCTTCGATGTCACCGACGCCGAAAATTCTCGTGAAGTACTGGAGGCCCTAATCGCGGAGTCCCCGATTGACATCCTGATCAACAATGCCGGCATTCATGATGATGCCATCTTTCCGGGCATGAGTGCCCGCCAGTGGCATCAGGTGCTGGACGTAGCACTCAATGGCTTTTTTAACGTGACCCAGCCGCTGACGATGCCCATGATCCACAATCGTTGGGGACGCATCGTCAACGTCACCTCCATCGCCGGGCTGACCGGTAACCGCGGCCAGGTGAATTACGCCGCCGCGAAGGGTGGGCTCCACGCCGCCACCAAGGCGTTATCCCTGGAACTCGCGAGCCGCGGCATCACCGTCAATGCCGTGGCCCCCGGCATCATTGCGACCGGCATGAGCGAAGGTGTTTTCAACCCGAAGAACATCGCCGCCCTAGTGCCCATGAAGCGGGCCGGGACACCGAACGAAGTGGCGGACCTCGTGGGGTTTCTCGCCTCCCGGCAGGCCAGCTACATCACGGGCCAAATCATCTCGGTCAACGGTGGCATGATCTGAGGGAGCCCGGTCTTGCCGACTCCCTCCGCGGGATGAGGCCGCGGGGTGGTGGAATGGGAGGATCGGAACTTAGGCGCCGGCCCCGATTTGTCTTCCGTAAAACTTCACGGCTTGCTCAAACGTTTTATAAGGAGGCCTGGTAATCGCGGCAGGAAGCCCAGCATCAAGCGTATGTGCATCCAGGTCAGCAGGCTATTGTCACGCAGATAATTGAAGTGAGAGACGCCACCCTGGTCAGGGGTCAGATATTTCACCGGGGCGGGCAGCTTGATGATGCCGATGCCGCGCCAGCAGAGACGCACCACCGCCTCGGGATCGAAGTCGAAGCCGCGCATCCAACGTTGACCATGCATCACTTGACGCAGGGGCAGGATGGGATAGACCCGGAAGCCGTACAGGGAATCACCAATGCCCGTCCAGAGCGTTTCCAGATTAGCCCAGGCGTTGGAAATCCGGCGGCCCTGGACGCGAAGCCAGGGGGCGCTGGCGTCAAATACCGGCATGCCCAACACCATCGCGTCCGGTGCCGCCACGGAGGCAGCCATGAAGCTGGAGATGAGTTCGACCGGATGCTGACCGTCCGCATCCATGATCAGGGCGTGGGTGTAACCCGCGCTTGCGGCCTGATCGCAGCCATGCAGTATCGCCCCGCCCTTGCCTTGATTCCTTGCCAGAAGCAGCACCCCGAGGCCAGGATCCGCCACCGCCAATTCCTGGAGGCCAGCGGCCGTGCCGTCCGTACCTCCATCCACGACCACCCAAACCGGGTTCCATTGTTGTCGGGCCGCGCGCACCGTGTCATAGACAAGGGGGCCGGGATTGTAGCTAGGGATCAGCACCAAATGGGTGGCGCTGGGGTTCATGCTGGGCGAGGCGTCAGGTAGACCTTGGTACATCGGATCGCGCGACCTTACCTGCGCCTAGTGGTATGAAACCGGGGGCATCGGGCAACTGGGCGATGAAGTAACGATCCAGTTCGTTGGTAAAGTCCCTGACCCGTTGCGGAGCATCAAAGCGGCGACCGAGCCTTAGGCGATAGGTGATAGGCAGCGCCGGGCGACGCAACAAGGGCCAGCCCTTACCGAGGTATGCCGAGTCGGACTCGATGAAGAGGGTCTGGATCGGAGCCCTGGCCCGACGCGCGATGAGAGCCGCCGCGGGTGTGCAGGGGTTGATTGGCCAGCGGCTAGTGCGGGTACCTTCGGGGAACAATAGGAGATGGCTCCCGCTTGCCAGTTCCGCAACGGCCTGCCTGATCATGTTGAGTTGGGTGTCGTTACGGATGTAGCCCGCCAGTCGCGCCCCCGCGCCCAGGAAAATGTTATCGACGATGTCCGCCTTCATGATGCAAGTGAGATTGGGGAGCCGCGAAAGAATCAGGAGGGCATCAAGCAGAGAAGGATGGTTGGGGGCGATCACCAGGGGGCTTGCGCCGCGCAAGGCATCAAGGTCACGGATATCGAAACGGCAGGCGCCAATCAGGGTCAGCGCACCCAGGTAGATTTGAAAAATGGTCAGGATGGCCCGGCGACCCAGCGGCTTGCCCCACCGCCTCGGCAAGACGTAATAGAGCGGCACCGCCAACACCGACCAGGCTAGCGACATCACACCCAGCAATCCCAGGCCGAACCAGAGGGCACCGTATTCGTAGGCTCGCCGTATCCAGCGCCTCGCGGAACCTGTGCCTGAGGCCAGATAGGCTCTCACAGGAAGGCCTCGACCCGCCGGGATGACAGGGCGCGAGCGGCAATCACCTTCTTGCCCGGGCGGGTCAGATAGCCAAACAACAAGGTTTCAATCCTCCGCCGGATCTTCCAGGTAACGAATATTCACCCGCCGCCGCTTCCAGGCCAGGAAGGTGGACTTCAGGTTGACTAGGGAGGCCAGGTAACAGATGGCCTTGAAGGCCCCTAGGGATCGCCAGATGGGCGTCTTGCCAAAGATGTCGCCGGCCAATACCGACAGCAAGGCCTCCTTGGCCCGGAAGACATTGCGGGGCGCCATGAATAAATCGCGCAGGGTGGGATTAGTGACACGGTAGATGAACCAGGAAAACTCCTTGGGGCCGTGCCTCATGATCCGATCAAAGTCTTGTAAGGCCTGGGCGGCCTTGCCCGGTTCGCGGAGGCAAGTATCCACCGCCTCGGACCCGGCAAAGGCATTGTTCATGGCCAGCATGACGCCGGACGAGAAAACCGGATCGATAAAAGCGTAGGCATCGCCCAGCAGCAGGTAGCAGGTGCCGTGGGTGTGGTCGCAGGTATAGGAAAAATTGCCAGTGGCCTCCACCTCCGACACCAGTGCCGCATCCTGGAGTCGCTCCGCGAGGGCTGGGCACTGGGCGATGAGATCCATAAAGAAACCCTGCAACGGCTTGGCGCGGGTCTTCATGTAGTAAGGCCAGGTGACGGCACCGACGCTGGTGGTGCCGTCCGCGAGGGGAATGAACCAGAACCACCCATGTTCAAACCAGAAGATGGTGATGTGGCCTTCCCGCTTGCCCGGATTGCGCCGCGCACCCTTGAAGTGGCCGTAGAGCGATGAACTGTTGTGCTTAGGATTCCGGTGCTTGGCCTTAAACCGATTGCCTAGAAAGGTATCGCGGCCGGAGGCATCGATCAGGAAGCGACATTGCCAGGACTCCGTTTGGCCATCCTCATGCTCGGCCCGGACCATGGCACCCTCGCCATTCGCCAGGAACTTCACGTCCCTCACGCGACAACCTTCAATGACATTAACCCCTTGACGCCCGGCATTGCGAATCAGGATTTCGTCGAACTCCGAACGTCGTACCTGGTACGCATACGGCATGGACTTATCCCAGGCGTCCGCGAATTCGTATGACTGGCTGTGGTCGTGCCAGGGGGAAATGAATTCGGCTCCCCATTTAGCCATGCCGATACCCTCGACCTCGGCAAGCACACCCAACCGCTCCAGCAGTGGCAAATTAGCCGGCAACAAGGATTCGCCGATGTGGAAGCGCGGATGCCGGGCCTTTTCCATAAGCGTGACCTGGTAGCCCTTCTCTCCTAGCAGGGCGGCCGCAGTAGAGCCGGCCGGTCCTCCACCAATGATAAGGACGTCGCAACAGGAGGCGGAATGGTTTGATTTCATCAGGCCCTATCCAGGTTAACCCGCCACCGCCTCGGCCGCCTGATCGTCGCGGCATGAGGAACTCCGCCCATAGCGCCTAGAGTCCACCCAGGTTCCTCCCGGCTCACAGGTGGACCCGGCTGTCGATGCGATTCTCGGAGAGATCCCGCAGGACGCGTTTGATGATGGCCCGACAAGCCTCCTCCCTGTCCGACCTCTTGTCCTTGCGAATAGCGGTAAAAAAGCGCGCCAACTCACGCTGCTCGGCGCCATTGAGTTCCTCCGTGAACCCGACAACCGGGATCCGGGCCTCGGGAACCCTGTTAGGGGCGCCTTCGTCCGCAGCCTGACGCCCATGGGCCCAGTTCATAGCCCGGGCACTGTAGAGCAGGGCGCGGTCGAGCAGGATAAAGGGAAACTTGGGGTTGGAGACCGGACCCGCGGTAAAGCGCGCGGTACCCGGTTTGATCTCGATATCCAGCTTAGCGAGGGCATTGCCGCCGGCTAATCCCAGCAGCCCACCGGCGAGGGCGCCCAGAAAGGCCGCCCCCCCCAGGGAACTGCCGGCCAGCGCCATGTCCACCCCGGCGCCTGTCGCGGCCCCGGCGGTCATGCCCGCGAAGGCCAGCGCCCGACGGGATAGCCCCAAGGCCCGGCTCACCTCATCAGATAGCAGGTCCTTGGCCAGCAGCGAGTCTGGCGGCTGGTCCCAGACATGGTGTCGGAAGTTAGCGCGGATCTGCCGGTGGGCCTTGGCCTCCAGCTTGCGCAGCTTATCTTCCAGCTCCATCATCACCTCGGCCTTGGCCTGGTTGCGTCCGTCCGGCATCTCCACCCTGGCTTCCTTGAAGGTCTTGCTCACCCTCAAGGCCAGGGCATCCTTCATGAGGGTCAGGATGGTGTCCACTGCCTGATCGGTGCGCCGCTCCCAGTCGCGCTGGAAGGCGTCGATGGTCCGCGCCAGCCGCTCCTCCCAGCGTTGATCAATGCTCTTGAGGGCCTTAAGCAGTTCGATACGCTCGCCATAGGTGGCGCGGTGGGCGTTGAATTCGCGCACCGAATTGAATCCCTTGTTCAGGGTGTCCCGCCACTGGGACATGTAGCGGGTCTCTTTAGTCAGGTTGTTGAGGATCGCCATGCGCGGCCGCGCGGTGAGACGCATCAGCTCGATCTCGGTGCGGTCCTTTTCCTTGATGCGCTTGGAGCCGTCCACCACCAGGATCATCCCGGCCCCCTCCGCTACCGGTGCCAGGAGCGCGCAATCGTGGACAAACAGGGGGTGATCGCGATGGGCCTTGACGAATCCCTGGGCCAGGTCACGAATCTCCTGGTGGGCCTGGAACCACTCCAGCATAGCGCCGGGGTTTTGAAAACCGGGGGTGTCGATGAACTCGATGACCGTTTCACCGTCAATGACGACCGGATAAAAGTCCGATTCCGTGGTAGTGCCTGCGCGTTGGTCGATCGCGATGCGGTCATTCTCGGTCAGGGTAGCGACCACCGAGGATTTACCCGCATTGGGATGGCCCATGATCGCCAGCCTGGGTATCCCGATCGTCGTTTTCGCCATCAGGGTTCTCCATCCGGGTTGGGGGGTGCCAGCATGGCTAGACGTAGATAGGGGTCGCCCAGCGCATCGATCTTGCGCTGCCAGTCGGTATAGTCAAAGGCCCGTACCGCCGGCAGGGGATCATCGTCCTGGGGATCGCCGACCAGGGCAAGCAGGAATTGAGCCTGGACGCCCGCCGCTGCGCGCAACTCCCTAATGAAGAGCAGGTTTTCGGTAATTGGCGGCTGTGAACCGTCCATGATGATCACCACTCGTGCCGGCGGGGCCTGCCAGTCCAGCTCCACCAGCCACCGAATCACCCCCTCGGTCATGAGGGTACCGGAGCCGAACACGGCGGCACTGGCAACCCGCCAACCGGTGGCGGCCGCGATCAGGCGAGCCAGGCGCGGTCGATCTTTGTCCTCGATCAGATCGTCCACATCGACGTGAATCAGCAGCAGACAGGCATCCGGGGCAATCCCCCGGGCCTCATCCCGGGCGGGAGGGGAGGACGCGGGTTCCTGCTCGCCCTCGGGCAGTGGCGGTTGCCATGATGCGGGCGGTAGCTCGATCTCTGGCCCTGGCTGCGGCTCGGGCGCCGGCCGGGGCTGTGGCTCGGGCTTAAGTTTGGGATGAAGGCGGGGAATCAGAGGGGCCGGAATAGGCATCGCCGGACCCTGGCCGCTTCCCCCGGTCCCGGTCTCCAGGCGCGGAGTCACCAGACGGGCATAGAGGGCCTGGGTGCGGGCGTGCGTAAAGGGAAGCCGGTTGAGGAGGTGGCACTGGGCATAAATCGATGCCAGCAGCAGACCCAACCGGGGCAGCAGGCCATAGGCGAGGACTGCTAGCACCAGGAACCAGCGCCAGGAGCGTAAATGCCCGGCATCGAGCAAAAACAGGGGGTCCTTGAGGTTGATACGACTGCCGGCAACCTGGTCCAGGGTCGGGTAGCCAACGCCTTCGCCAACCAGCCAGGACCAGGGCGTGGCCAGGAGGCGCGCCAATTCATAAACGGCCTGGGGGCCCACATCCAGAGCCGAGCCCCAGCCGAAGGCCAGATCCGTGAACCACTCCAGCGCTATCGTCGTCAGGATCACCCCCAGATTGAAGGCGACCCCGAATACCTGGGCCGGGACCAGGACCGGCAGATAAGAGACAGGCCCATAGAGCTGATACTGGGACTTCAGCATCCCGGTGCCGGCGCGGGCACGATCCCGGACCTCTTGACTCGCATGGGCCAGGCGCTGCTGTTGCACCCAGTTCCCGATTCGGGTGAAAAGGGGCCGGATGAGCCGGCCAAGCAGGGTGACGTCCTGGATGGTGGCCCCGACGGGACGGGACCGGCGTAGCGCCCAGGCGAGAATACCGCCGCTGATCAGGAGGAACTGCACGCCCACCAACAGGAAGAGGTACCAGGAGACATTAACCGGCAGGCGCCCGTCATAGCTGAGTAGCGCGGAGGCCGTGCCGCTACCGATCATCAAGCCGGCCACGGCCAGGATCAGGGTCCCCAGCCGCTGGGCGTGGGCAAAGGCGGCGCCAGGCAACAGGGCGCGCAGGTCCGGGATCTCCGCCTCGCGACGTGCCGTCAGCCAGCGGCGCAGACACTCGCGCCGATGTGGGGGGGAATGGGGGTCCATGCCCGCCAGCGCCGGGGCGACCTCCTCCAGGTAGATAGCCCGATCCCGATCCGCGAAAGCCGCGCGCGCGGCGGGGCGCTCGCGCAACGCCTGCTCGTCGCGTTCGAGGTAATACTCAAAGTCGATGAGATCCGGGACCGTCCAGCGATCGTCCGGTCCGGGCTTAGGGCCGCCGGCTGGCGAGGCGGGATCGAGCTCTGGGTTTCGGGGGTCCATGGACTTGGGTTATTACTCCACTACGACTAAGGGTCCTGGCGTCGGGCCCGCGACCGGATCGGGTTCCGATCTTAGTCGCGCCAAGGGCGCCGGGCAAGGCGGTTTGTGGCCGGATCAGGCGCCGCCAGCGCTATTCAAGGATGCAGATCGACTGGCCATCCCCCCGCCGCGGTCGGGCGGAGTCACACCGCGCCAGGACCCTCCCGGCCGGAGACGCCAAGGTCCCGGTCCAGGCCCCCTTGGCGCCGGGCGCCAGTTCCATGAAACCAAAGTCCCGTAACCCGACCACCTCGGCATCTGCGCCCGCGAGGTTGGGCACCGGCACCGGACGCCCGGGCTGGTGCCGCGCGGGCCGGGGTTCCAGTTCGGACATTTCCATGCCCCCGTCGCCAACCACGAGCTGCGGCGGCCGGTCCCCGGCAAAACCGCTGGCCTGAAAGCGGTGCATATGGCCCGACAAGACCACCCCGACATTGGCCGGCAGCCCCATGGGCATGACCGCTGCCAAAGCCGCTTGCTGGGTGACGTTGATAAAACCATAAGGCGCGTCTGCGGGCGCCCGGCTACCCTTCGTGGCCTTCACGACCCCCCAGAGCGGCCGATGCGTCACCAGCCAGGTCGGGTGACCATCGGCGAGCAGACCCGCGATGGCCTGGAACTGGGTCGTGTAGGCGGCGACATGGTAGGGCTCGGCATCGCCCGCATTGGCGGAATCGACGATGACCAGGCCAAGATCACCCAGGCGCAGCCGGTAGGGCGGGGACAGGACGATCGGAAACGGCTGACCGGCGAAGGGCTGGGCCGCGGGTGGCCAGGCGCCCAACCGCCAGTTGGGCGGGGTCTGAGGCGGACAGGCACGCTGACCCTCGCCCCCCAGGAGCGAGGAGGCCGGATCCAACAAATAGAACCAACCCGGGCCACCCCGGCTGCATAATTCATGGTTACCGCGCGCAAAGACCCAGGGTGCCACCGGCAGGAGGCGGGCGGCGGGCTGGAAGAAATCGTCGCGCCAGGCGGGCCAGGCATCGGGACGAGGACTGCCCTGGATGTTCTGGCTCCAGTAGACCTTGGCGATGTCCAGCCGTGGCGCGTCCTCATCATCGAGATCACCGGTATCGTAAAGCGTCACGGCGAGATCCCGCGCGTAGCCCGTGGCGGCGGGAGGCAGCACCAGGGTGCCCGAGGTGCCACGATAGTTGTAGTCACCGACATGGATGATGAGGTCGGGCGGCGGCCGCACCGCATCTCCCGCCAGGGCCGCGAAAGGCCAAGCAGCACCAAAGCCATCACCCGTGCAGAGCTGGGGCTTGGTGGCATCGGCGCCATTGCAACCGGTATCCCCCAGCAGGACCAGGCGGCGCGGCGTGGCGAGTGTGACGGCGGGCAAGTCGATGTGCTCAGACCCGGCCACCAGAGTTACCGCCTCGCCCACGGGGTAGCGAGCCTCGCATACCAGCACGGCATCGAACCCGCCCCCCGCGGGGCGCGCCCTCGCCGTCATGATCCCCAAAAGCGCACCACCGGCGGAGCGCAACTCCGGACAGGCGCCCGCCCCTTCCATCACGCTGCGTACCATGGGCACCGTAGTGCCGTCCGCCCCCTGCCCCAGCAGGACGAAGGCAAACATCGGCACCGTCGGGACCGCCGCCAAGGCCAGGGGTAGCGCGGCCCAGCCGGCAAGCATCAGGGCCAACCCACCTAGTCGGACAGGCAAACGGGGCATCAGGATCTCCTCCAGCAAAGACAAGGTCGCCGATTTTACCGTGAAAGGTCTGGCATCGGTGCTGAAGAGGGGGCCTACCGCGTTTTACGGCGCAGGATGACCTCCGATCCTCGGCCGGGGCCGGTCGATTTGCCAAGCCTGACGGGACCAGAGCCTGCTGGCGGTGGCACCTGATATCCGCCGTTATTGGCTTATCGGCTGAACCCGGCGGGGGCCCCCGGCATCACAGGCTCGGGTTGCGGCCAACCTCGGCCCAGAGCCACCTTTACCCACAAGATGAAAGGGATGAAGCGAAAGTTGTCAAGCGCCCAGTACGGGAAAAATGAAAGACGGCCAACCAACTGATAAAATTAGTGATATGTATATTGGCCAGAAAGTAGCCACTACCGCCCCGGCCCTGTCAGGACCTGCCCTCCCGGAGATTCACCAAGCCTTATCGACAGAGTTATCCACAGATGCTGGGGAAAAGCAGTTAGACACCGATGATCACCCGCATAGCTCCCATCGGAACGATCAGCGCCTCAAAGCGGATGACCGGCGGCCCCCGGATGACCTCTGCTTCTGTCCCAAGAGCCAATTGCAAAATTGCCGGTAGCGTTTGAGCCCCAGGTGGGCGAGGGGCAAAAATGGCTGTTTTTGCCCCTTTCAGTATTTGCTCGGTCCTCTTCTACGCGAGTGGCATGGTGTTATCCCGTTT
>JBASIS010000325.1:0-6825 GCA_049654905.1 Chromatiaceae bacterium | reverse complement strand
ACCCGTGCCCCTCTGGTTGCATCCGGACCCGCCGCTGCCCATGGGCGGCCCGACGGCGAGTCAGGAGGGCGACGAGCAGGAGCGAGCCCCGAATGACCCCAGCGCCGACCTGGGCCGGCGCCGCCGTCAGGCCGAACGCGCCGAAATGCCCCAGAAGGACGCTGGCTTCATCGGTATCCGCATGGAGAACATCCTCACCTGGGGCGAATACGTGCGGGTGGACCGCGCCACCGACGAGGAGGACGACCTGGAGCGCGCCAAGTCCGCCGCCGAGGACATGGACCGCATCGCCGTCGCCCGGGACCGCAAGGCCGGCGGAGCCCGGCTGCGCTTCGATCTGGACCTCCCGGCCGCCAGCGAGGACGATCTGATCCTGGCCGACGGCGAACGCCTGCCAGAATGGGACTGGAAGCAGCGGTGTCTGCTGCCGAACCACTGCCGCATCCAGGAGATGCTGGCCGCCGAGGCCACGCCCTGCCCGCTGCCGGAGCATCTGCGCCGCACCGCCCGGCGCCTACGCGATCAATTCCAGGCCCTGGCACCCGCCCGCACCTGGCGGCGCGGCCTCCCGGATGGTCAGGCCATCGACCTGGACGCCTATCTGCGCTTCGCCACCGATCGCCACGCCGGCGCCCAGGGCGACCCCAACCGCCTCTACGCCGACATGCGCAGCGGCGCCCGCGATCTGGCCTGCCTGCTGCTCGCGGACCTGTCCCTCTCCACCGACACCTGGGTCGACGATCGGGGCCGGGTCATCGACGCCATCCGCGACAGCCTTTTCCTCTTTGGCGAGAGCCTGTCGGCGACCGGCGACCGCTTCGCCATGCTCGGCTTCAGTTCCCGCCGCCGTGACCCGGTGCGGGTCCACCAGATCAAGACCTTCGCCGAGCCCTATGGCGCCGTGATCCGGGGCCGCATCCAGGCCATCAAGCCCGGCTATTACACCCGCCTCGGCGCCGGCATCCGCCACGCCGCCCAGCGCCTGGCGCGGGAAGCCGCCAGCCGTCGCCTCCTGCTGATCCTGACCGATGGCAAGCCCAACGACCTCGATCGCTACGAAGGCCGCTGGGGTATCGAGGACACCCGCCACGCCGTCGGGGAGGCCCGCCGCCAGGGCCTAGAGCCCTTCTGCGTCACCATCGATCCCGAGGGCAACGACTATCTCCCTCACCTTTTCGGCAGCGGCGGCTATGTGGTCATCCGCCATCCCGCCGAGCTGCCCGCGCGCCTGCCTTTGCTTTACGCCCGACTGACCGCAGGCGGCTAAGCCGAATCCTGAATCTCCCATCAGCCAACCCGAGTCACTCATGCACCTCCCCCCCTTAACCCGCCGTGCCCTCCCCCTGCTTGGCTTTCTCGTCCCCCTCGGGGCCGCCTTCCTCTGGCTGGCCCTGACCACGGGCCCCCTGGCCCCGGTGCCGGTGACCCTGACCACCGTCACGGCGGATGCCATCACCCCCAGCCTGTTCGGTATCGGGACCCTGGAGGCTCGCTATAGCTACCACATTGGCCCCACCTTCGCGGGGCGCGTGAGTCGGGTGGAGGTACAGGTGGGCGAACGGGTCAAGGCGGGCCAGTTGCTGGGGGAGATGGACCCGGTGGACCTGGATGACCGGGTCGCTGCCCAAGAGGCGGCCCAGCGCCGCGCCGAGGCCGGGATCGAGGCCGCCCGGGCCCAGACCGACGATGCCCGGGCCCGGCGGGAATTCGCCACCGCCCAGGTCAAGCGCTACGAACAGTTGCTGCTCGCCAAGACCGCCAGCGAGGACTCGGTAGAGGCCAAGCGCCAGGAATCCCTGGTCGCCAAGGCCGGGCTCCAGGCCGCTCAAGCCAACCTGGCATCCGCCGAGCAGGAGCTCAATCGGGTGCGCGCCGAGCACGAGGCCCTGGTGACCCAGCGGGCCAACCTGCGCCTGCTGGCCCCGGTGGATGCCCTGGTGATCTCCCGGGACGCGGAACCAGGCAGCACCCTGGTGGCGGGCCAGGCGGTGGTAGAGGTCATCGACGCCGAGCAACTCTGGGTCAATGCCCGTTTTGACCAGCTTGGGGCCGGGGGCCTGGCCGCCGGCTTGCCGGCCCGGGTCAGCCTCAGGTCCCAGCCCCTGCTGATCCATGCGGGCGAGGTAGATCGGGTGGAACCCAGGGCCGATGCCGTCACCGAGGAACTACTGGCCAAGATCGTCTTCGCCCCCCTGCCAGACCCCCTGCCCCGCCTGGGCGAACTCGCCGAGGTGACCGTGCTGCTGGCGCCCTTGCCACCCACGCCCTGGGTGCCCAACGCCGCCCTGCACCGCCGCGACGGCCAGCTCGGTGTCTGGCGGTTGGAGGACGGTGCCCCCCGCTTCGTCCCCGTGGAGCGAGGGGTGGCCGACCGGGACGGTCGGGTCCAGATCCGGTCCGGCCTGAGCGTCGGCGACGCGATCGTGGCTCACAGCCGCTCCCCCCTTGGCCCGCATAGCCGCGTCCAGGTGGTGGCGTCCATCCCTGGAGTGCCCCAATGATCAGTCTCGCCGCACGGGATATCCTCCACGCCTGGGGCAAGTTCGTCTTCACCGGCCTGGGACTGGGACTGCTCATCGGCGTCACCCTCTCCATGGCCGGCATCTACCGGGGCATGGTGGATGATGCCGAGATCCTGCTGGACAACAGCGGGGCGGACCTCTGGGTGGTTCAACGCGATACCCTGGGGCCCTACGCGGAGTCCTCCAGCCTCCAGGATGATTTATATCGGGGCATCCTCACCCTGCCCGGCGTGGTGCGGGCCGCCAACGTCACCTATCTCACCATGCAGGTCGGCCAAGGCGATCGGGAGCGGCGGGCCATGGTGGTGGGCGTAGTCCCGGGCGGTCCGGGCGAGCCGGGTCAGCCCCGCTTCCTGGTCGCCGGTCGCCATCTCACCCAGGGGCATTACGAGGCGGTAGCCGACCTCGCCACCGGCTTTCGTCTCGGCGAGGAAATCCGTATCCGCCGCAATCTGTATCGCATCGTGGGGCTGACCCGTCGCGCCGTCTCCTCCGGGGGCGATCCCATGGTCTTCATCCCTCTCAAGGATGCCCAGGAGGCCCAGTTCCTCAAGGATAACGACGCCATCATCCACCAGCGCCAGCGCACCCTGGCCAATCCCGCCCTCAACCGGCCTGGGCAGCCCGGCCTGCTGGAGGCGGTGCTGGTCTCCCAAACGGTGAATTCCTCGGTGAACGCCATCCTGGTCCGCGTCGCCCCGGGTGCCGACCCGGACGCGGTGGCCGGCGAGATCCGGCGCTGGAAGCGCCTCACGGTCCATACCCGCGCCGAGATGAACGAGATCCTCCAGGCCAAGCTCATCGCCACCTCGGCGCGCCAGATCTTTATGTTCCTGGTCATCCTCTCGGTCGTGAGCGCCGCCATCGTCGCCTTCATCATCTACACCCTCACCCTGGGCAAGATCCGCGAGATCGCGGTCCTCAAACTCATCGGCACCCGCAACCGCACCATCGTCGCCATGATCCTGTGGCAGGCGCTCGGCCTGGGCGCCATCGGCTTCATGGTGGGCAAGATCGCCGCCAGCCTCTGGGCGCCCATCTTTCCCAAATACGTCCTGCTCCTGCCCGGGGACGCCGCGCGCGGTTTCGGGATTGTCATGATCATTTGCGTGCTGGCGAGCCTCATCGCCATCCGCGCCGCGCTCCGGGTGGACCCGGCGGAGGCCATCGGTGGCTGATAAGCGGACGAATGGCACTCACGGTATCCGTATCGAGGGCCTGCGCAAACGCTTCGGCTCCAGCGACACGGCGGTGGACGCCCTCAAGGGGGTGGACCTGGCGGTGGCGCCGGGCGAGGTGATCGGGCTGATCGGGCCCTCCGGCTCGGGCAAAAGCACCCTGCTCAAGTGCCTGGGGGCGGTCATCGAGCCCAGCGGCGGGCGCATGACCCTGGGCGCGGAGGTCATCTACGACGAAGGCTGGCGCCTGACCGACCGCCGCGCCCTGCGCCGGGACAAGATCGGCTTCGTCTTCCAGGCCCCCTATCTGATCCCCTTTCTGGACGTCACCGACAATGTCGCCCTGCCCCTCATGCTAGCCGGCCAGGCCAACAGCAAGTCCCGGGACCAGGCGCGGGAACTACTGGCGGCCCTGGACGTGAGCCACCGCTCCCAGGCCATGCCCGCCCATCTCTCCGGCGGTGAACAACAGCGCGTCGCCATCGCCCGCGCTCTGGCCAATCGCCCCCCGGTGATCCTGGCCGACGAACCCACGGCCCCCCTGGACAGCGAGCGCGCCCTCAGTGTGATTCGCATCCTCAACCGTATGGCCCAGCACTACCAGACCGCCATTATCGTGGTCACCCACGACGAGAAGATCATCCCTACCTTCCGGCGGATCTATCACATCCGCGATGGCCGCACCCAGGAGGAGGCGGGCGAGGGACGGGAGATCGGCTAGCGCCTGGGATGCTTGCCAGAGAGCGGCCCCGCGGCCAGACTTGACCTTGGTCAAGGTTGTAGCGGGAGGCTTCCCCTCAAATGGTCCTCGGCCGCAACTGCTTCCAGAGGACCACTCAACATGGCACAAACCTTTACCAAAACGATGGCGCGGAACATCTTCTATGGTGGCTCCGTATTTTTTTTCCTGCTTTTCTTGGCTTTATCCTTCGATACGACCATGGCGCTGCCCGATCGTGATCGGCGCGAGCTGCTCGATCCCAGCACGGAACTCGGGCGCCAGATCGCCCATGGCAAGGATCTGTGGGAGACCAATAACTGCATTGGTTGCCACTCCCTGCTGGGGGAAGGCGCCTATTTCGCCCCGGAATTGGGCAATGTCTATGTGCGCTTCGGTAACAATACCGACGCGATCAAGGCGTTCATCCAGAGCCGCCCCGCCGACGGTATTCCTGGCCGCCGCAGTATGCCGCAATTCAATTTTGCCCCCGCCGAGCTGGAGGCCATCGCCCAGTTTCTGAAGTATGCCTCGGAGATCAACACCGCCGGCTGGCCACCCAACAAGCAGGGCTAATTGGATACCAAACCTAGGAGTTCGAATGATGAAGTATCAATCCCAAGGCGTGGCCAAGCTGTATTTCATGGCCGCCATCGCACTGTTCGTCGCCCAGATTCTTTTCGGGCTCATCATGGGCCTGCAGTACGTGGTCGGGGACTTTCTGTTCCCCGAAATCCCCTTCAACGTGGCGCGCATGGTCCATACCAATGCCCTGATCGTGTGGCTGCTCATGGGCTTCATGGGCGCGGCCTATTACCTGGTGCCCGAGGAGGCGGAACGGGAATTGGCGGTACCCTGGCTGGCCGTCCTCATGTTCTGGGTCTTCCTGATCGCCGCGGCCCTCACTGTAGCGGGCTATCTGCTGGTGCCCTATGCGGGCCTGGCCAAACTGACCGGTAACGACATCCTGCCGACCATGGGCCGGGAGTTTCTGGAACAGCCCACCATCACCAAGATCGGCATCGTCATCGTCGCCCTCGCCTTTCTGTTCAACATCGGCCTGACCATCCTCAAGGGCCGCAAGACCGTAGTCAACCTGGTGCTCTTGATCGGCCTCACGGGCCTGGCGGTCTTCTTCCTCTTTGCCTTCTATAACCCGACCAATCTGGTGCTGGATAAATTCTTCTGGTGGTGGGTGGTGCATTTGTGGGTCGAGGGCGTCTGGGAACTCATCCTGGGCTCCATCCTGGCCTTCGTGCTCATCAAGACCACGGGCGTGGACCGCGAGGTGGTGGAAAAGTGGCTCTATGTCATCATTGCCATGACCCTGATTACCGGCATCATCGGTACGGGACATCACTATTACTGGATTGGTGCGCCGGAATACTGGCAGTGGTGGGGCTCCATCTTCTCCGCCATGGAGCCGATTCCCTTCTTTATGATGACGGTCTTTGCCTTCAACATGGTCAACCGTCGCCGCCGCAATCACCCCAACAAGGCCGCCGTCCTCTGGGCCTTGGGTACCGCCGTCATGGCCTTCCTGGGGGCGGGCGTCTGGGGCTTCCTGCACACCCTGTCGCCGGTGAACTATTACACCCATGGCACCCAGATCACCGCCGCCCATGGCCACATGGCCTTCTACGGGGCCTATGTGATGATCGTTCTGGGCATGATCTCCTACGCCATGCCGATCCTGAGTGGTCGTGAGGCTAATAGCCAGCGCTCCCAGGTGCTGGAGATGTGGTCCTTCTGGCTGATGACGGTCTCCATGGTCTTCATCACCCTCTTCCTGACCGCCGCCGGCATCCTGCAGGTCTATCTGCAACGCTTCAGCGACGCGCCGCTCCAGTTCATGCTTGTCCAGGACAAGATCGCCATCTTCTACTGGCTGCGTGAGCTGACCGGTCTCGTCTTCCTCATTGGCTTGATCCTCTATATCTGGAGCTTCGTCGTCGCCGCCAGGGAACCCGGGCTCACGGCTACCGCCAACGGTCTGCAAATCGAGGGGGCGGCTGCGGCCTAGAGGGCGACCAGAAGGCCAATTTCAGGATAACTTTAAGGTCAGGGACGACCCGCTACCCATTTAGCGATCTCGCAACCCCGAGCCCCCATGCGCAACCGGATGGGGGCTCGGGGTTTTTTTGTTGGGGAACTTGAAGACCAGCTTCTTGATAGTTTCCTAGTATGGTAGTCTGTATTTATGCAGACAGGGCTACTCTACCGCGACATCTCCTTACCAGCTGGGGCATTCCGCCCCTGGCCAACGGCGAGGCTCGTTCGTTCCCTGCTGGTGCTGCTGGTTTTGATCGGTCATCTGGGTCTGAGTTTTAATGTGCTATCCGCCGGACTGGCGGTGGGCGCCGAGGCTCACCATCACCCGCCGCCCACCCCGGGGGATGACGACGCC
>JBASIS010000324.1:0-18895 GCA_049654905.1 Chromatiaceae bacterium | reverse complement strand
GTGCTTACCGAGCAGCCCCTTGGCCAGGGCGATCGGCAACACCTTGATGGCCGCCTCATCAAGAATGCAGGCCTTTTCGCACTTGCCGCAGCCCGTACAATCCCGCGAATGCACCACCGGGATGAAGAAGGCATGCTTACCGCTGCGGGGGTTATGCCGCATATCGAGGGTGATGGCCTTGCCACGCACCGGACAGCTATTGAAACAGACCTCGCACCGCAGACCTTGAAAGGCGATGCAGGCCTCCTGATCGATGAGGACGGCGAGTCCCATGCGCGCCGCCTCGATCCGGGTCAGGCTCGGGTCCAGGGCACCCGTGGGACAGGCCTTGACGCAGGGGAGGTCATCGCACATCTCGCAGGGGATATCCCGGGCCACGAAGTAGGGGGTGCCCAACGCCACCTCCTCCCCCAGCCGGGCCAGTTTCAGTGTGTCGTAGGGACAGTCGCGCACGCAGAGACCGCAACGGATGCAGGCGCCCTGAAACCCGGCTTCATTGTCCGCAGCCCCCGGTGGCCGGATAGCGGTCGCGGGCAGGGCCCGGGCCTGGCGCTGATAGACGCCCAGCGTCACCGCCACCAGACTGACGCCCACCGCCGTCCGCAGGGTATCCGTCAGCCAGCGCCGCCGCCCCGCGTCGAAACCCTTGGCGCCCTTCTCATTGCCAGGCATGGCCCCTCATCTCCCCTTCCCGAACCGCGACCGCCCGCAGGGGCGGCCTATCACCGCCGTGATTGCCCACTTCAGGCGGGCATGATCTTGACGGCCACCTTCTTGAAGTCCGTTTCTTTCGAGAGGGGATCGGTGGCATCCAGCACCAGCTTGTTGACCAGGCGGCTGGCATCGAAGAAGGGCACGAAGACCATGCCCTCGGGCATCTTGTTGCGGCCCTTGGTCTCCACCCGGCAGATGATCTCGCCGCGGCGGCTGGCGATCTTGGCCGCGTCGCCGCGCTTGAGGCCGCGCTTCTCGGCATCCTTGGGATGCATGAACACCTGGGCATCCGGCACGGCGCGATAAAGCTCGGGGACACGCCGCGTCATGGATCCGGAGTGCCAGTGCTCCAGCACCCGCCCGGTGGACATCCAGAGGTCGAATTCTTGGTCCGGGGCCTCCGCTGGCGGCTCGTAGGGGGCGGTGATGATGTTGGCCCGGCCATCCGGATTGCCGTAGAAGGCAATCTTGGCGCCCTTGGGGACGAAGGGGTCGTAACCCTCGCGATAGCGCCACAGGGTCTCCTTGCCGTCCACCACCGGCCAGCGCAGACCGCGCGCCTGGTGATACTGGTCAAAAGCGGCCAGGTCATGGCCCTTCTTCGGTCCCTCCAGCCCAAAGATACGGTATTCCTCGAACAGGCCTTTTTGCAGGTAGAAGCCGAAGGCGTCCATCTCGTCATTGGGATAGAGGTTGCCCCGATCGTCGGTGACGGGCTGCTTGGCGAACTTATTGACGGCGCCATTGGCGTAAAGCACCTCGTACAGGGTCTTGCCGCGATACTCGGGGTTTTTCGCCAGCAAGTCTTCGGGCCAGACCTCATTCGTTTTGAAGCGCTTGGAGAATTCGACGTACTGCCAGAGATCGGAACGCCCCTCGCCCGGGGCCTTGACCTGCTGGCGCCACACCTGGGTGCGCCGCTCGGCGTTGCCAAAGGCCCCCTCCTTTTCGGTCCACATGGCCACCGGCAGAATCAGATCGGCGGCCATGGCCGAAACGGTCGGGTAGGCCTCCGAGACCACCACGAAGTTGGCCGGGTTGCGCCAGCCGGGGTACATCTCCTCATTGATGTTGGGACCAGCCTGCATGTTGTTGGTCGTGCTGGTCCAGTAGCAGTTCAGCTTGCCGTCCTTGAGCATGCGGCTCTGCAAAACCGCGTGATAACCGATCTTGCCCGGCAGGGTGCCCTCGGGGAGCTTCCAGACCTTCTCGGCGAAATCCCGATGCTCCTTCTTCTCCACCACCATGTCGGCGGGCAGACGATGGGCAAAGGTGCCGACCTCGCGGGCGGTGCCGCAGGCGGAGGGTTGGCCGGTCAGGGAGAAGGGGCCATTGCCGGGCTCGGAGATCTTGCCGGTCAGCAGGTGGACGTTGTACATGAGACCGTTGACCCAGACGCCGCGCACATGCTGGTTGAAGCCCATGGTCCAGTAGGAGGTGATCTTCTTGGTGGGATCGGCATAGAGCCTGGCGAGCCGCTCCAGGCTTTCGACCGGGACACCCGACAGCTCCGACACATATTCGGCGGTGTAGGGCTCCAGGGACTTTTTGTAGTCCTCGAAGCTGATCTTGGTCAGGTTGCCCTTGCCGGCGTTCTTGGCCGCTTTTTCCAGGGGATGATCCGGGCGCAGGCCATAGCCGATATCGGTCGGGGTGCTGTTGAAGCTCACATGGGCATTGACGAAGTCCCAGTTCACCTTATCGTTGGTGACCAGATAGTTGGCGATGTAGTTGAGGATCGCCAGGTCGGTCTGGGGCTTAAAGATAATGCCATGATCGGCCAACTCGAAGCTGCGATGTTCAAAGGTGGACAGTACATGGACCTCGCAGCCCGGCCTGGTCAAACGGGTGTCGGTCAGGCGCGACCAGAGGACGGGGTGGTTCTCGGCCATGTTCGCCCCCCACAAGACGAAGGCGTCGGCGTGCTCGAGATCGTCGTAGCAGCCCATAGGCTCGTCGGCGCCGAAGGCGCGCATGAAACCGACCACGGCGGTGGCCATGCAATGGCGCGCATTCGGGTCGATGTTGTTGGAGCGGAAGCCCGCCTTGTAAAGTTTGGAGGCGGCATAACCCTCGTAAACGGTCCACTGGCCGGAGCCAAACATGCCCACCCGCGAGGTGATCTCCTCCGGCGGCTTGCCCTGGTTCTCCTCCAGGCTCTGCTTGATCGCGGCTTTCCATTTGACGGCCATGAGGTCGAAGGCCTCGTCCCAGGAGACGGGCTCGAAATCACCCTCCTTGTCATACTGGCCATGCTTCTTGCGCAGCAGCGGCTGGGTCAGCCGGTCCTCGCCATACATGATTTTGGACAGGAAGTAGCCCTTGATGCAGTTCAGACCCCGATTGACCGGCGCGTCCGGATCACCCTGGGTGGCGACCACGCGGCCGTCCTTGGTCCCGACCAGCACTGAACAGCCGGTGCCGCAGAAGCGGCAGGGAGCCTTATCCCACCGGATACCCAGGTCCTCCTCGGCGGCGGTCGCCGGGATGCCCGGCACCGCTAAACCCGCGGCGGCGGCCGTGGCGGCAATGGCATTAGTCTTGATAAATGCCCGACGGGTCTGATTCATGATGCGGCCTCCTCCTGGGGGGACTCGTTATCGACTTGGTGGTAAATGAGGGAAGCAGAGGCGACGCCAGGGAGGGTGGCCAACTCGGCCAGCCGCTCGGCGCAATAACCATAAGAGGGGCCTTCGAGGGTGACGACCAGACGTCCGCCCGCGCTGGCATGCAATTCCACGCCCGCCAGGCCGCGCAGCGCCTGCTCCACCGCCAGCACCCGCTCCGGCAGGGACATCAGCAAGACACCACAGACGTGGTATGGGCTCAAGGCTTGGGTGGTGGTCATGGCCTGCGACGGATCTAAATAGCGTGTCCGCTTGGTTTGACCGGCAGGCTAACGCTGAAAGCTCCCACCGAAATTGACCCAGGTCAAGGCTGGAAAAATCATACCCGCCCTCGCAAGTCGCACCGATGCCGGGTACCCGCGCCCTCCCCATTGCGGCGAACCGAGGGGGATCGCCCATCGTCACCGCCATGACGACAATTGTTTGAGTTACCCCGCTAGCGGACGGGGCGAGGAAAGGCTATAAACGCGTCTGTCTCCGCCGCAAGGTCCGCCTGACCCATGTATCACATCCTCACCGTCGATGATTCCCGCACCCTGCGTGAAATGCTGGCGATGACCCTGCGCGCCGCCGGTTTCAAGGTGAGCAGCGCCGAGGATGGAGCCGCCGCCCTGGCCCTGGCCCAGACCGAGCACTTCGCCCTGGTGATCACGGACATCAACATGCCGGTGCTGGACGGGTTCGGCCTGATCCGCGCCCTGCGGGAACTCCCCGATTACCGCCATACCCCCATCCTGACCCTGACGACCGAGGACTCCCCCGCCCACCGCCAGGCCGGCCGGGCCGCCGGTGCCACCGGCTGGATGGTCAAGCCTTTCGACCCGGACCGCCTGCTCGCGACCCTGCGGCGACTCTTGCCATGACCCTGGACCTCAAGCAGTTTCAGGGCATCTTCTTCGAGGAGAGTTTCGAGGGCCTGGATGCATGGAATCAGCTCTGGTGGCCGCCGCCGGCCCCATCCTGGACACGGATGTAATCAATGCCCTCTTCCGGGCCGCCCACTCCATGAAGGGCGGCAGCGGGACCTTCGGCTACGCGGACTTGACCCGCTTTACCCACCGCATGGAGGCCCTGCTGGACCAGGTTCGGCAGGGCAGCCGGCCCCTGGACGAGACGCTGATCGCGGTCCTGCTGCAGGCGGTGGACGCCGCGCGGGACCTGCTCAAGGTGCTGAGCGCCGGGGGGCAGCCGGGACCCGAGTACCTGGCGGCGGCGGAGGTGGCGCTGAACGCCCTACTCGACCCCACATCACCACCCGCAAACCCCGGTGGCCAGGCCGGTTCGCCGGCACCCAGAGGCGACCTGAGTCCCCCCTTACCGGTGCCCACGCAACCCGGCATCGGCCCTGGTTCACTGACGCCTCCGGGGCCGGCGACCCGGCCACCCGCGGCAGCGGTCCCGGCGAACCCTCCGGCGCTGGAGTTCGCGGCACCGGGCGCAGCCCCCGCGGTGACCGGTTGGCATATCCGCTTTCACCCCGGGCGGAACCTGCTGGCGAAGGGCAATGACGTCGTCCTCATTTTCCGGGAGCTGGCCCGACTCGGTCCCCTGGTAGCGCGGGCCGAGATCGATGACCTGCCGACCCTTGCCGAAATGGTGCCGGAGGACTGCTACCTCGCCTGGTCCCTGGACTTAGCCGCCCCGGTCCCCGAGGCCCAGGTGCGGGAGGTCTTCGATTGGGTGGTGGACGCCTGCGACCTGGAACTGATCCCCAGCCCGGCCGGCAACCCGCACGTCCCGGATGCCGGACAGGCCGCGGCCTCCCTTCCCGCCACCCCAGCCGCGCCATCCGTCCAGCTCCCCCCCGCCCTTCTCCCGGCGGAGGGACCCCCGGCGAGCCCGACGGCGACCACCACCCCCGCCGCGCCGACCCTGCCCCCTTCTCCGGCCCCGGCGCTGCCCTCGCCCGTCCCCGCTGGCACCTCTATCCGGGTCGGCACCGAGAAGGTGGACGCCCTGGTGAACCTGGTCGGGGAGTTGGTCATCACCCAGTCCATGCTCCAGCGCCTGGCCAGCCAGACCGAGGGCCCCGCAGGGGAGGCCCTGCGCCAGGGCATGATCCAACTGGAGCGCAATACCCGGGAGTTACAGTCCCAGGTGCTGGGGATTCGCATGCTCCCCATCGGCTTTGTCTTCAACCGGTTCCCCCGCCTGATCCACGACCTGGCACGAGAACTGGGCAAGCAGGTGGAGTTCCATCTGGGCGGTGAACAGACGGAACTGGACAAACGTCTGATCGAACTGGTGGTCGATCCCCTGACCCACCTGTTGCGCAACGCCATGGACCATGGCCTGGAAACCCCGGAGACGCGCCTGGCGCGGGGCAAAGCCGCCACGGGCAATCTGCGCCTGAGCGCCTCCCATCGGGCCGGGAGCATCTTCATCGAGGTCGCGGATGACGGGGCCGGTATCGATGGCCCGGCGGTGGCGGCGCGGGCCCGGGAGTTGGGTCTGGCCAGTCATGCCGAGTCCCTGGACCCCGAGCACCTGCTGCGCATCCTCTGCCATCCCGGCTTATCCACCCGAACCCGGGTGACGGCCCTCTCCGGCCGCGGGGTGGGGCTGGACGTGGTCGAGCGCAACATCCGCGCCCTGGGTGGACGCCTGGAGCTGGCCTCGACGGCGGGACAGGGGACCCGCTTCACCATCCGCATTCCCCTGACCCTGGCGATCCTGGACGGCCAGTTGATCCGGGTCGGCCCGGAGGTCTATATCCTACCGCTGGTCTCGATCGTCGAGACGGTCCAACTGCAGCCGGCCAGGGTCCGGGTGTTGCCCGGTGGCCTGGAGGTCTATCACCTGCGCGAGCGATACCTCCCGGTGGTCCGCTTGGCCGCCCTGTTGGGGGTAGCGCCGGACGCGGGTCCGGAGGCGCGGCCCCTGTTAGTGATCGTCGAGGTGGACGACGGCGATATTGCCCTCCTGGTGGATGAACTTCAGGGCCAGCAGCAGATCGTGATCAAGGGCCTGGAGGCCAATTTCCGCAAGGTGCCTGGGGTCTCCGCCGCCACCGTGCTGGGTGACGGACGGGTCGGGCTGATCCTGGATGGCGCCGAGTTGAAACGGATCGCGGGCGCGGTGGGCCATGCGAGTCCTCGCCCTCCGACGCCGGCTTGTCCCTAACCGCAACCCCAGTGAACCCAAAGAATATGATCGCCATTGACAACCCCCAGGTCCCGACCAGCCCCGCGCCCGCGGGGGCGGCGCGCCAGTTTCTGACCTTCGAACTGGCGGAGACCGAGTACGGGCTGGACATCCTCAAGGTGCGGGAAATCCGGGTCTGGGAGCCGGTGACCCCGCTGCCCAATACCCCGCCCTTCGTCAAGGGCGTGATCAATCTGCGGGGTAGCGTGGTGCCCATCATCGACCTGCGGGAGCGGCTCGGTCTGCCGCCCCGGTCCTATGGCCCCCGCACCGTGGTGATCGTTGTCAACGTCACCCAGGACGAGCGGGAGAAGGTCATGGGGATGGTCGTCGACGCGGTGTGCGACGAGCATCGGCTACAGGACGAGCTGATCAGCCCACCGCCGGATTTGGGCGGTCCTATCGGCAGCGCCGTCGTGGCCGGTTTAGCCGAGGTGCAGGGGCGCATGATCGTATTGCTGGATGGCGACCGCCTGCTCGATCTGGCCTTGGGCGACTAGGGGTCCGTGACTTGCGGGATGCCAGAAACCTATCACTCATTTCCGACCAGCCTGTTGGCGACGCCCACAGGCCCACCGAGGGGCGAACCATGTTCAAAAACCTGAAACTCCGCAACCGCCTGCTGCTTGCCTTCTGGCTGATCGGGCTCCTGCCGATGCTGCTGGCCGGGGCCTTTACCTATTGGATCGCGACCCAGGCCCTGACCCATGCGGAGTTTGAGGCCCTGACAACGGCGCGGGCCAACAAGCAGACCGCCGTCGAGGTCTTCATCCAGGGTCGCCAGGCGAGTGCCAGGGTCCTGGCTGACGTGATTTCCCTATTTCCGGGCAACCCTCCCGATGGCTTTCTGCAACGCTTCGCCAACCAGCGTGGCTTCGCCAATCTCTTCCTGATTGATCGCACCGGCCGGGTGATCGAAACCGCCACGAGCAGTGTGTTGCGGGGAGTCGATCTGACCTCCGCCGCCTACGCCAACACCAGCCTCGGGCGGCTGTTCCGGCAGGTACGGGACGGCGCCGAGGGGGTCTTTATCGACTTCGCCCCCTTTGCCGCCGCCGACAACGTCCCCGCGGCCTTCCTGGGGGAACCCGTACCCCAGCCCGACGGAACGGGGGGGGTCATCGCCTTGCAGCTCGCGCCGACCGCCATCGATGCCATCATGGGGCAGCGGGAGGGCCTGGGGGCCACCGGCGAGGCCTACCTGGTGGGGCCCGATAAGCGTATGCGCTCCAATTCATTTATGGACCCGGGGCAGCGCAGCATTGCCGCCTCGCTGGCGGGCACCGTGGAACGTAACGGGGTGGATACCCTGGCCAGTCGGGAGGCCCTGGCCGGACGCACGGGTACCCGTCTGATTCTGGACTATCGCGGCATACCCGTCCTTTCGGCCTATGCCCCCTTGCAGGTTACCCCGGGCCTGACCTGGGCCTTGATCGCCGAGCATGACCAGGAGGAGGCCTTCAAGCCTATCGAGGAGATGCAACTGGCCTATCTCGGGATTGGACTCCTGGCGCTGCTGGGCATCGCCCTGGCCGCGCACCTGACGGCGCGCGCCATCACCCGACCGGTGGAGCAGGTTCTGGTCCTGTCCGAGGGGATCGCCCAAGGGGATTTGGACCAACATCTGAGCACCGTCTCCCGGGACGAGATCGGCCAGTTGATGCAGGCCATGAACCGGATGGCGGAACGCTTGCGCGGGGTGGTCATCGACGTGCGCGTCGCCACCGATCAGGTGGCAACCGCCGCCGCCGAGATCGCCAAGGGCAATCTGGATTTGAGCCAGCGCACCGAGGAACAGGCCTCCTCCCTGGAGGAGACCGCCGCCAGCATGGAGGAGTTGGCCGGGACCGTCCGCCATAACGCGGAGAATGCCGAGCGGGCCAATAAGCTGGCCCTGGTCGCCAAGGAACGCGCCCAGCAGGGCGAACAGGTAGCGGGGCAGGCGGTGATCGCCATGGGGCAGATCAATGCCGGCAGCCGGCAAATCGCCGACATCATCGGCGTGATCGACAGCATCGCCTTTCAGACCAACATCCTGGCCCTGAATGCCGCGGTCGAGGCGGCCCGGGCCGGCGAGCACGGTCGCGGCTTCGCGGTGGTCTCCGGCGAGGTCCGCCAACTGGCGCAGCGCAGCGCCGACGCGGCCAAGGAGATCAAGAATCTGATCAACACCAGCGTGGGACGCATCGAGGAGGGCAGTCGCTTGGTGCAGGACTCTGGCGCGGCCTTGCGGGCCATCGTCGCGGCGGTACAGGAGGTCAGCGACATGGTGGCGGAGATCAGCGCCGCCAGCCGTGAGCAGTCCGTGGGGATCGACCAGGTCAATCAGGCGGTCATTCAGATGGACCAGGTCACCCAGCAAAATGCCGCCCTGGTGGAGGAGGCGGCGGCCGCCGCCGGCGCTCTGGACGATCAGGCCCGGGAACTCAAGCGGGCCATCGCCTTCTTCCATCTCGGCAAGGGGGGCACGGAGGCGACCCCGCCCCCGGCACCCGGTGCCCTACCAGGTGCCCGCGGCAATACCATCGCCCTGGGGCATCGTGGCGCCCCCCGGGGAGCACCGCCCAGGGCGGGTCTGGGAGATAGCCAACGGCGGGGAGGCCAGGGTACCGCCCAGAAGGAAGGGGACCGGTCTGGCCGGGTCTTCGAGCACCAGGATGAAGACTGGTCGGAGTTCTGATGGACGAGGTACTGCGGCTTCCGGAGTCCCTGACCATCGCCTATGTCGCGTCCCTGCAAGCCCGGTTACTGGGGCTGCTCAAGAGCCGACGGGACCTGGCGGTGGATGGTCTTGGGGTCGGAATCATGGATACGGCCGGGGCGCAACTGCTGGCCGTGCTGTGGCGAGATGCCGCCGATCGTGGCATTGGGGTGCGCTGGGTAGGGGTCAGCCGGGAACTGACCACCACCGCCATCGCGCTGGGTCTGGATAGCCTGCTGGGTCTGGCGCCGGGGCAGGGACCGGCGGAGGACCCCCGGGGGCCGCCCGATGCGCACCAGCCGTGAGTACCCCTTCACCTGGGAGGAATTCGAGGCCCTGCGCCGACTCGTGGTGGCCCATACCGGTATCGTGGTCGCCGATACCAAGTTTGAGATGTTCTACTCCCGGTTAGCCCGGCGCCTGCGCGCCCTGGGGCTGCGGGACTTCCGGGACTATCTGACCCTCCTGCGCCAAGGGGACGCGGCTGAAATCCATCAATTGATCAATGCCATCACGACGAATCTCACCGGCTTCTTCCGGGAGCCCCATCACTTCGAGTTCCTGGCCAAGACCCTGGTCCCCGGCTGGGCGGCGCGGCCGGGGTCGCCCCTGCGGATCTGGTCCGCTGGCTGCGCCAGCGGCGAGGAGCCTTACACCATCGCCATGGTCTTGCTGGAACATCTGGCGGACGCGCCACGGCGTGACCTGCGTATCCTGGCCACAGACCTCGACACCCAAGCCCTGGCCCTGGCGGACGCGGCCACCTATCCGGTCGAACACATGGGCCCGCTCGCCCATCCGCCCTGGCGCCGTTGGGTGCTGCGGGGGCGGGGCGAACGGGCGGGCTTGATCCGGGTGCGGCCGGAGGTGCGGTCACTGGTGCATCTGCGGCGGCTCAATCTCATCGGGGACTGGCCACTGGAACGCCGCTACGACGCCATTTTCTGCCGCAACGTCATGATCTATTTTGACGGCCCCACCAAGCGCCGCCTGGTGGATCGGCTGGCCGACCGGCTCGGCGAGCAGGGTCATCTGTTTTTGGGTCACGCCGAGTCCTTGATCGGCATCTCCCAGCGCCTGCGGCCCGTGACCCGCAACGTCTATGCCCTGGCCTGACCCTCCCGGTCGCCGGGTCCTCCGCGCTGGCTACCCCGGGCCAGGTGCTCATCAATGATACCGCCCAGCTTACCGCCTTGGGCGGAGGCGCCGGTCCGTCGCTATCTGGACCCGGACTGCGGTTGTATCGCGACCAAGCTCCTGCCCGGCCAGTTCCATGTGACCGGGGGCGAGGCGCTGGTCACGGTCCTGGGCTCCTGCGTTGCCGCCTGCATCCGGGATCGGGTGACCGGGGTGGGGGGGATGAATCACTTCATGCTCCCGGCCGGCGCGGACCGGCCCGACGCCCCGCCGGGCGCCGCCACCCGCTACGGCAACCACGCCATGGAGCGCCTCATCAACGAGATCCTGCGTCTGGGCGGGCGGCGCGCCAACCTCGAGGCCAAGGTTTTTGGCGGGGCCCGGGTGCTAGCGATAAAGAGCGACATTGGCCGTCGCAACGGGGACTTTGTCCAGGCCTATCTGGACCTGGAAGGGCTGCCCCTGGTGGCCCAGGATCTCGGTGGCCTTCACCCCCGCAAGGTCATCTTCTTCCCCAAGGAGGGTTTGGTGCGAGTGCGCCGGCTGGCCACCGGGCAGGAACCCGAGGTGTTTGCCCGGGATCGGAGTTATTACCAGGCCCTGGCCACCCAGGCCATCGGCGGCCCTATCGAGATCTTCTGAATATGTCTGAAGCCACCCCCATACCCAACGCCAGACCGAGCCCTCGTCCGATCAAGGTCCTGATCGTGGACGACTCCGCCCTGGTCCGCGAACTGCTCTCGACGCTGCTGCCGGCGGATGGGGATATCCAGGTGGTGGGCACCGCCGGCGACCCCTACATCGCCCGCCAGCGGATCAAGGATCTGGACCCGGACGTCCTGACCCTGGACGTGGAGATGCCGCGCATGGATGGCATCAGCTTCCTGCGCAACCTGATGCGCCTGCACCCCCTGCCGGTGGTCATGATCTCGGCCCATACCGAGACCGGGGCAGCGATCACCCTGGAGGCCCTGGCCCTGGGTGCCGTGGACTTCGTGGCCAAGCCCCAGCAGGACCTGCGGGGCCGGCTGGGGGAGTTCGCGGCGGAGATCCGCGCCAAGGTGCGGGCGGCGGCGAGCAGCCCGGTACGACGGCTGGCGGCCCAAGGGCCGCGCCCCCTCTGCGGCACCCCTGGCGCCAGGCTCCTGGCGCCGCCGCAGGGGGCGGGGCCCCGCTTGATGGCCTTGGGGGCCTCCGCCGGTGGTACCGAGGCCATTGGGCAGGTGGTCGCGGCCCTCCCGCCCGGGAGTCCTCCGTTAGTGGTCTGTCAGCACCTGCCGGCCCTCTTTACCCGGCTCTTCGCCAGCCGGCTGGACCGCCTCGGCGCCCTGCGGGCCCGGGAGGCGGCGGATGATGATCTCCTGGAACCGGGCTGGGTCTATATCGCCCCGGGGGATCGGCATCTACTGGTTAGGGTCCGAGGCGGGGCGCTGCGCTGCCGCCTGGATGACGGGCCGCCGGTCAACCGTCACAAGCCCTCGGTGGATGTGCTGTTCGAGTCCCTGGCCCGACTCCCGGACCGCGCCATTAATGCCGCCCTCCTCACCGGCATGGGGCGGGATGGGGCCAGCGGTTTGCTCTCCCTGCGCCAGGCCGGTGGCCATACCCTCGCCCAAGACGAGGCCAGTAGCCTGGTGTGGGGGGATGCCCGGCGCGGCTGTCAAACTGGAGGCGGCGGAGCGGGTACTGCCCCTGGCGGCGATCCCGCGCTGGTTACTGGGCTAAGGCCGCCACTGGCGACGGCCTGGGGGTCATCGGCCATCACCACCCGATTTCGCCCCCCCTCCTTGGCCTGATAGAGGGCCGCGTCGGCGCGGTCGATCAAGGCCTGGAGGGTCTCGGCCGGTGCCAGGTTGGCGCCCAGGCTGATGGTGACGGACAGGCGTTCGGCACCGTGGGCAATGGCGGTCATGGCTACCCGGTCGCGTAAGGACTCCAGCTTGGCCAGGAGGGCATCGCGCTCGATCCCCGGCAGCAGGATGCAAAACTCCTCCCCCCCATAGCGCCCGATCAGATCGGCCCGCCGCACATCCTTGGCGAGCACCCCGGCGACCTCCTTTAACACCCGATCACCGGCTAGATGGCCATAGGTATCGTTGACCCGCTTGAAATGATCGATGTCGAGCATCACCGCCGCCAGGCTGGTGCATGCCCGGCGGGACTGGGCATAGAGGGCCTCGCCGGCATCGAACAGGTAGCGGCGATTGTAGAGGCCGGTGAGATAATCCCGCACCGCCGACTCGCGGATGGCCCGGATCTGGTCGATCAAGTCCAGGTTCTGGGTCACCCGGCAGTAGAACTCCTCCACCAGGAAGGGCTTGGTGATGAAGTCGTTGGCACCGGTCTTCAGCAACCGGGCAGGCAGGGAGGGCTGGTTGGTATCGGAGACCCCGATGATGGCGAGATCGTCGCGCCCACGCTGTTGGCGCAGGGCGGCAATCAGGCCCAGGCCATCCAGTTCGGGCATATTGTAATCGGTGACCACCAGGCTGATCCCGGGCTCCCGGTCCATGACCACCAGGGCCTCGCGGCCATTTTCCGCAAAGAGTACCCGCAGGTGTTGCAGGGCCAGGAGTTCGCCAATGTATTGCCGATAGGCCCGGGAGTCGTCCACCACCAAAACTTGAATATCGCGGTTGCGGCGAATGCGCCGGACCAGGTTAGCGGCATGCTCGATCTCGTGAACACTGGACTTAACCAGATAATCCACCACATTCTTGGCCAGCATGCGTTCCCGGGTGGCATCATCGTAGCGACCGGTGAGTACCACCACCGGGATCTCGTGGGCCAGCACATAATCCACCACCTCGCCATCCGGGGCGTCCGGCAGGTTCAGGTCCACCACCGCCAGGAAGAACCGATCGGGGTCCGACCCGATGCTGGCCATGACCTCCGCCAGGGACCCGGCGGTCTCCGCCTCGATCCCCGCCACGGCCTCGCAGCGGTTACGCAGCAACTGAGTGATGGCCTTGCTGTCATCGACCAGCAGGACTTTTTCGCCATAGGTTGTCCGCATGGGGTGCTTCCCTCGGCGCCAGGCGCGCGGATTGGGTCGTCAAAGTAGGCTGGGACATGGGGAAACGTCAGCCCCTCACTTGGCCAACCGATTGCGTATCCAGGCGGGATTCTTTCGGCAGTCAAGCACCGCATAGACACGGGCGATATTGCGGGAGATGCGATAGTACACGGCGAAGGGAAAGCGCTTCGACAACATCTGGTGGTAGTCACCGAAGACCTCGCGATGCATGCCGGCTGTGATGACCAGAGAATCGATGTCGGAATAGAGGCTATCGATGAAGTAGGCGCCCACCCCCGGCGAGCACTGCTCATAGAAGCGGTATCCTTCGACAAGGTCGGCCGTGGCCGAACGAAGAATCTTGACCTTCACGCAATCCGCTCGCGGATAGCGCGCTTAGCCTCCTCCCAATCCAACCATTCATCCGAGCCAGCCTGAAGGTTCCGTTCTCGTTCGTCCAGGATATTGCGATGCCAGGCAGGCGGTTCCATCGGCGGATGCAAACGGCGGAGATCGTCCCACAGGGATTCCATTGCCAATAGCTTGTCTTCAATGGTCATCGAATTGAGTGGAAGTAGGGTTGAAATGGCGATCACCTCAATTTGATTCGAGCCTGACCCGTTTTGCCAACAAGCCATAACCTTGGAGCGTATTTCAGAAATCAACGCAGGGGCCTCGCTCATAAGCCCGGCCAAGACCGAGTTTAGAGCTTGGTCATTAAATTTAGACCAAGCGCGGGCGCTGCGCTACCCGGGCGCTCGAGACCCGGACGGGGAGTCGGATCATGACTCGGCGCCAAGAGCAGCGAAGGGGGCTGTTGCCGTGGTTTCAGGAGGTCAGCCGCCGGTAGATGTCGGCCACTTTCAAGGGCAGCTTGCGCACTTCGTCGATTTCCACCCAGTTGGCGTGGCCATACATATGCGGCAGGTATTCCTTGCCTTCGCGATCGATGGTAATGCAGAAGGGGTGGATACCGCTACGGCGGGCTTCGAACAGGGCCTGCCGCGTATCCTCGATGCCGTATTGGCCACGGTAGCTGTCGAAATAATCGTCAGGTTTGCCATCGGAGAGGGTAATGAGGAGTTTGGTCTTGGCCTCGACCTCGTTCAGCCGTCTGGACAGGTGGCGGATGGCGACCCCCATGCGGGTGTATTCCCGCGGCACGATGCCGGCGATGCGCGCCTTGACGCTGGCGTCGTAGGCCTGGTCGAAGGTCTTGATGCGGTAGATCTCGCAGCGCTTGCGGGTGGTGCCCGAAAAGCCATGGATGGCATAGCGGTCGCCCAGGGTCTCCAGGGACTCGCACAGCATGACGAGGGACTCGCGCTCCGCGTCATTGATCCAGCCCTTGGTGGAACCGCTCATGTCAACCATGAACATCACCGCCAGGTTGCGGTCGGCGCGGTGCCGCTGCATGAAGAGTTGCTCGCTCATCTCCCGCCCGTCCCGGGCATCGGCCAGCGCCTCGACCAGGGCGTCGATGTCCACGTCATCGCCCTGGGCCTGGCGCTTCAGTAACCGGCTTTCGTCGCGCATAGCCTCGAAGGTACGGCGCAGATGCTTGACCAGGCCCTGGTGTTTGGCAATGACCTCCGCCACATAACCCGGGTCGCCGGGCTCGAGGTCGATCTCGCGCAGCACGCACCAATTCTTGCGGTAGTGCTGGCGGGCAAAATCCCACTCCTGATAGAGGTGCGCGCCCTCCAGGTGATAGGTGCCCTGCCAGACCTCGTTGGGGTCCTTGTCCTTGACCTCATAGCGGGCAGCGTCGTATTCGCCATCGCCGGCGGCGACCAGCATCTCTGGGGGAATCTCGCCCCAGTCCAGGGTGACGGAGGTGAGCAACTGCCTCACGTCTTCCGGCGGGGCGATGGGCTGGTCATCCAGCATCAGTTCCCAGCCCAGGCCATCCGGCTTGGCCTCGAATCGCGCCGGCAGTGGGGCCTGCCGCCCCTCGGACGGGTCCAGGGGGACGGGCGGGGCCTTCCGCCGCTGCTCTTCCGCTAGTTTCGCCAGCTTGACCCGCAGCAGGATAGTCTCCCGCTCCAGGCGCGCCGCCCTGGCCGCGGCAATGGCCGGGGGGTTGAGGCGGGCCTGATAGACGCGGGCCGCGGGTGGTTCCAGGTCGTAGGCGGTATCCAGCAGCGCCAGGGCGGTCTCGGGGACGGCGGGGTCGCGGTTCAAGGCCGCCGCGAAGGCTCGCCAGCAGGCGGGCATGGCCACATCACCATGCCGGTGCGAGAGGCCCTGCATGTCGCGCCACAAGCCGGGCAATTCCCGAGCGAGGCAGATATCCAGACGCAGGCTGTCCAGGGCCTGGAAAGCCGACAGGGCCTGGTCGGGATCGGGAAAGCGCGCGAGGGCCGCGGCGAAATCCACGCGCGCGCTGCCAAAACGCGTCTGGGCCCACATGAAGGTGACCTGCGCCTTGCAGAGCAGAAAGTTGTCCGCCTCGCTCTCCATGAGGGCCATGACGTTGGGCAGGAAGAGGCGTTCGCTGTCGGTATAGACCTGCTCGCCCTCTTTCAGATCCAGCCGGCGCCCGGACAGTCCGCACAGAAAGCTGGAGAGGACGGGCTGCACCTCATGGAAGAAGGCACCCGCGGCCCGCGCATGGGCGTGGACCAGGAAGTCATCGACCTTGAACAACACCTCCAGGGCCGGACGCAAACCGACCTGATCGTAGGTGTCCATGGCATGCACGGCCCAGGCCTCGATGACGCGCTGGTCCAGGCGGTCGAGGGCGGCGACCACGCGGCGGGTGAATTCATAGCTGATCTGGATGTTGGTGCTGGCGATGCGATCGACCAGATCGAGGATGAAGTCCTGGGTGTCCCGGTCCAGGGGCGCCAGGATATCGACCAGATGGCCGACCTTGTGGAAGGTGAATTCCACATCGAAGGCCGTTTCGAGCCGCCGGGTGAGTTCCTCTCCGATATGGGGGGGGCTAATCCGCACGGGGCGGCTCCTCGCGGCCAACCCTGCAGGCGCCGTCACGGGGCCGGAACGGGAAGGCCGTTAGGTGGGTGCCGCCCATTCAGAAGAGGGCGGCGATCAGTTCATTGACCGCCGCGATCAGGTCTTCGTCATCGGTCAGCGCGAGTGATACGGCGCCCTGGCAGGCGACGCGCGGCTCCACGCCCTGGGCGATGAGCTTGCCGGCATGGACCAATAAGCGGGTGGAGGCACCCTCCTCCAGACCATTGCCCTTGAGGTTACGCGTCATTTCCGCCAGCTTTAGCAGTTTGGCGGTGGCGGCTTCGTCCAGTCCCGTTTCATGGCGGATGATTCTCGCCTCGAGTTCGGGCTTGGGGTAATCGAAGGACAGGGCCACGAAGCGCTGCCGCGTCGATTGCTTGAGCTCTTTCAGCACGCTCTGGTAGCCGGGGTTGTAGGAAATGGCGAGGCAGAAGTCGGGGGAGGCCTCCAGCAATTGGCCAAGCTTCTCGATGGGCATCATACGGCGGTCGTCCGCCAGGGGATGGATCACCACCATGGTGTCCTTGCGCGCCTCGACGATTTCATCCAGGTAGCAGATGCCCCCGGCGCGCACGGCGCGGGTCAGGGGCCCGTCCACCCAGGTGGTTTCGCCGCCCTTGACCAGATAGCGGCCCACCAGGTCGGAGGTGGTGAGGTCGTCGTGGCAGGAAACGGTGATCAGGGGTCGCTTGAGGCGCCACGCCATGTATTCCATGAAGCGGGTCTTGCCGCAGCCGGTCGGTCCCTTCAGCAACACCGGCAGACGGTTGGCATAGGCGGCCTCGAACAGGGTCACTGCATTGCCGACGGATTCGTAATAAGGTTCCTCGGTGATGAAATGCGCTTCGGTGGGAGACTGGATACTTTCCATGCGGCAGGGTGTCGTCAGGTGAGGTGGGCCAGGTGGGGCGAGGCGATTATATACGATCAAACGGGCTTTTTAGCTTTGCCGGGGCGGGGGTGGCGGGTGATGGGCGCCATGAATAGACCCAACAGCCTTGAGTTATCGGTATTCCGGGCCGGGTGGCGGCGGGCGGGGGACGCCGTGAATACGTCCCTGTAGGCTTGGCGACAGTATCCCTGCTGTCGACACCCCCGCCCGCCGTCACTCGACCATCCGACCCTTCCCGCTCTGCCCTCACGCCTCCAGGTCCAGGATATTCAGGTTCTCCCCGAAGACCTCCCGGGCCAGTTCCACCAGGTGGTGGTGATGGCTGAGGAAGATAACCTGGGTCAGGCGGGACAGGTCGGCCAGGGCCGCGAAGCCCGCGCGAGCGCGGCCATTGTCGTAGTTGATGAAGAGGTCGTCGGCGATGAAGGGTAGGGCCGGAGTCTGTCGCAGATGCAGTTCCAGGGCCGCCAGGCGCAGGGCGAGGTAGAGCTGGTCGCGGGTGCCCTCGCTCATGCCCTCGATGTGAACCCTGGCCCCAGTGGGGCGTTGACCCAACAGGGTCGGCGGCTGGTGGTCATAATCGACCTGGAGCCGCTCCAGGGCCCCGCCGGTCAGGCCCCGAAAGATTTCGCTGGCCCGGGCCAGCAGGGGTCCCTGCTTGTGTTCCCGAAAGCGTTCGATGGACCAGCGCAGCAGCTTGGCGGCGGTATGAACGCGAATGAAACGCTCCACGGCATTGCCCATGCGCGCCAGGGCTTCCTGCCGCCGGGCCTCCGCCTGGGCCCCCTCATCCTGGCCGGCGATCCGCTCTAGGGCGGCCTCGGCCAGCCTCAGGTCCGCGGTCCACTGATTCTGCTGGCTGACCCGTTGGTCGATTTCCTGCTTGAGTGCCTCCAGTCGCGCCGGGATGGCCGGGACATCGGTGGCGGCCCACTCCGCCTCCAGGGCGCCACGGTCCAGCCCATCCCCATCCTTCAACAACTGCCCGAGGGCCTGATCACGCTCGGCGCCGAGCTGGCGCTGGCGGTCCGAGTGCTGGATGGCCTCCCGCAGGGCGGCCAGGTCGGCCCCCGGGGGCAGGCGCTGCCGCAGGGGGTCCAGGGTGGCCTGGGCCGACGCGATGCCCGTGCGGTCGGCCTGGGCGGCCTCGGCCGCCTGGGTCAGGGCCGCCAGGAGTCGGTCACGTTCCTGAGCGGCGGCTGTTTCCTGCTGGAGGCGGCGCCCCAGGGTCAGGGCAATGCCATCGGCGGCTTGCCGGACGAGATCCAGGTCCAGACCCCGGGCCAGGGCCTGGGCGGCCTCGGCAAAATCCGTTAGATCCCGCCGCATCATGTCGATGCGGTTGACGCGCAGCTCCCGAATCTTGTCCAGATCGCGGTGCATCTCCGCAAACAGGTCCAACGCCTCCTGCAAGGCGCCGAGAGGGGTATCGGCTGGCAGGTGGGCGAGGGCGAGGTTCCGCTCCAATTCCGCTCGCCAGGCCGCCATGGCCTGATGGGCCTCCTCGCGCCGCTGACGGTTTTCAGCGAGGGTCGCCTCGGCGCGAACCTTCTGGCTGGCGAGGAGTTCGCGCCGGTCCGCGGCCTGGCGGGCACTCGTCACCACCTCCTCGGCCAGCGGCAGGAAAGCGGCGAGACCGGAGCCCTCCCCCTCCGGGGCCAGGGGGCCCAGGGCCCGCGCGAGGG
>JBASIS010000323.1:0-4206 GCA_049654905.1 Chromatiaceae bacterium | reverse complement strand
AGCGTGACCTCATCTACGAGATCGAGTTGGTCGCCATCGAGCCCGCCGCGCCTGTTTCCATTAGCCAGGAAGGTAACGTCATGGCGGCGCCACTCATGGTGGACACCGCCAAGGGTGCTGATTCGGCGGCCTCCAGGTAGGCCGGCAGAGAGGCCGCGTCGGCCAGCGGTAAACCCTTCGCTTGGTGGCGCCTCAGGGTACGATGCGCCCGGTGACCGCCACCAGGCGATGCGATTCCGGGGACATGAAGCGCAGCAGCACACCCCCGCGTGCTGCCATGCGTTGCCGGGGTCCAAGGCTCATGCGCCCGTAGAAGGCTACGTGACTGTCGGGATCGACCAGCGGTGTCCCGTCCGCGTACTTGTTGACTTCCTGCTCCAACGCCTCCAGCAGGTGCTCGCGGCTCAAGGGCACCCGGGGCCGACGGGCCTCCTGACTGCGGATCTCTCCCAGTGCCCGGGTGAAGAGGTAAGCTGCCGCGTAAGCATCAGCCCGAGGGCGCGCGTCTCCCCCGGTCTCCAGCCCCTGGCGATCGAGCCAGTGCGTCAGCCGCAGTCGGGCGATCTCGCCCTGTAACCCGAGATCGTCAAACAGGGAAACGAAGGTCACGCGCGCCTTCCAGGCGGGTGGCAACGCCAGGGACTCGGGTGGCGCCAGCAGGGAGGACAGGTAAATAGGCCCCGAGCCTGGGCCCTCGGGCATGGCCGCCACGAGCAGGGCGATCTCCGCGGGTCTGAGCCATAACGCCAGGGCGGTGGCCTCGCCCAGCGCATCCAACCCGGCCGCCGGGGCCGTGGGGCGGAAGCGGCGCGGGCTTTCTGGCTGGGTCTCGGTGCCCAGGGCCGCCGCCAAGGCCTCGGCGGCCCGCCGCCCGGAGGCGTCGCTAAACAGCTGAATAATGGGCGGCGGCTTGCCCCCTGGCGCCCGGGACTCGTCACGCCGATGGGCGGCGAGCAGCCGGGCCTCCAGGGTGACCCCGGGGGAGAAATAGAGCGAATAAAATCCCGGATCGCCCTCCGGGGCGACCTCCAGGGATGGCAGGATACAGGGGACCCGGCGCGCCTCGCAGAAGCGGTGTACCGGCCGCCATTCGGCACCACCGGCCCCCGACAGGATGGCGAATACTGGCTGCTCCCGATAGCGGGCCTCCAACTGGCCTGACCAGGTCTCTGGCGGGCCCGACAGCTCCCAGATTTGCAGAGCCCAGGGTCTGCCAGAGGCCTGGGATGCGGTGGCCCAGGCCCGCAATACCCCGATCACCGCCTCGCCCTGCTCGCTCGGGGCGTCCGGGGTCACGACCGTCGCCAGGTGCAATCCGTCGGGCTCGACGCCAGGGGCGGGCATCGGGCCGAGACCCCGCAAGTAGGTCGCCAGGGCGGAAAGGGAACTCTCGTCGAGCTCGTAGCGGGGCATGGGCGCTATTAAGGGCTGGCCATCCGGATCCAGGCCCTCGCGCAGGGCGCGGGCGAAGCTCTGGTCATCATAGGCTACCCGCGTGAGGGCCCGCGCCCAGGCTTCATTAGGCACCCAATGATGTGCCTTATTCAGAAAGGTGCCGGTGAAGCGGGCCGGGGCGAAGAGGAGGGGGCCGGTGACCGGCGGTACCAGGAGGGACAGTTCCAGGGACCCTTCCACGGACCCCATGCCGCTGTCCCGATGACAGGTGACGCAGGCCGCCTGCTCCCCCTCCAATATGAAGCCTTCAGAGCGGATGGCCCGCAGTGGCGAGCCGTCCGCCAGGCGACCTTCCCGATAGATACGGCGGCCTAGGTCCATTTGGGGGTCGCTGGAGATAGGGGTCTCGGCCACCGCGCCGAGGATCGCCGCGAGCGGCAGGCTCACGGCGAGAACCCAGGTGGCGGCGGGCCGGTACCCCATCTTTACTCACCCCCATCCGAGACCTTGATCACCCTTTCGGCTGTGCTGGCTCGGCCGCCGCTGGCTTCTCGGGCTCGCCCACCGCGATCAGTTCGACGTCGAAGATGAGGGTCTGGTTGGCCAGGGGACCCCGTTCGCCATAGGCGAGTGCCGCCGGCACGAAGAGCTTGATCTTGCCTCCCTCCTTGATGAGCTGGAGCCCCTCGGTCCAGCCCTTGACCACGCCATTCAACTTGAAGGACGTGGGCTGACCCCGCTTGTAGGAGCTGTCGAATTCCTGGCCGTCCATCAGGGTGCCCCGGTAATTCACAGTCACCTGGTCGGTCGGGCCCGGGGATTTACCCGTTCCTGTCTCGATAATCTGGTACTGAAGACCGCTCGCGGTGGTGATCACTCCGGCCTGCTTGGCGTTCTCCTCCAGGAACTTCTTGCTCTCCTCGGCAACCTTGAGTTCCTGCTCGGCGAGGCGCTGCCGTTGCTCGGCGACGATTTTTTGTTTTAGATCGGCGAGGGTGGTCAGCATGTCTTCAGGCTTCATCAGGGGCTCCGCGCCGGAGATGGCGTCTGCGATGCCCTGGGTGATCGCCGCCGCGTTCATATCGACCCCCTGCCGTTTGAAATCTCCGCCGATCTGGTAGCCCAGGCTATAGTTGATGCGGGTGGTTTCATTCTCGAGGTTCAGGGGTTCGGCGGCCGCAATCAAGCCCCAGGGCGCGGCCAGAAGGGCTATGCCCATCAGGGTGGTAATCTTCATCTCTTGGTTACTCCATCGTTAAAGGGTGGCACGAATTCAGACTCGGTCTAGCCAAAATAGCGTCTTGCCAGGGTGATAAAAAGGGCCGCCCGAGGGCGGCCCCAAAATCGAGGGGGCCAGGCCGGATGCCTGGCCCTGGGGAAGTCTCAGGGCACCACGCCGCACCCTGGGGCGCTAGCCTTATTACCTACGCAGTAGGGAACCATCATCTCGTTGTCCTCGTGCTCGACGATGTGGCAGTGCCACACATAGAGACCCGGGATATCGAAGGTCGCGGCGATGCGGGTGACCTGACCCGGGTAGGCGACCACCGTATCCTTCCAGCCGGCCTCCGTGGCTTGCGCGGGGATCACGACGCCGGACAAGGCGCCCGTTAAGGGGTCGAAGGCCTCCCGATTGATCACCTTGAACTTGACCTCATGGACGTGGATGGGGTGACCATCCACGGTCCAGTTCCAGAACTCCCAGGTCTCGGTCGCATTGAGTGCCGGATTGGTCTGGAAGGGGTCCGACCAGAGGGACACGGTGCCTCCCGTCCTGCCATTGATGCCGAGCACGGCGGCCTTGGGGGCGAAGGGTACGGCCGCCGCGAGGGTAGCGGTCCCGGTGAGCACGCAGGTCCCCGGGTTCGCGGGGTCAGGTGTCGCCGTCGGGTCGAAGCTGATCGCCCCGGTCGGGGCTATGGTGACGCAGACCTTCAGGGATTCCTCCTCAAGCAGGGCCTGGTCACGGGGCACGGGATTAAGGTTGGCTACCCCGGCGGGAAAGGTATCTACTCCTTCAACGGGGCTCAACACCAGGCTCTCGGGCGGGGTGGCGGCGGTCGTCGGGTTCGTGAGGGTCCCATTCGGGGCGCGATTCTCGTCTGTGGGGCTGGTGCCCAGCAAGCTGGTGTTAACCACGAAGCGCATCACCTGGCCCGTGGTGGCGGGGTCGGCCGGGATGTCCGGAAAGCCGCCGAAGGGGGCATCGGGCGCCGTGTTGAACATCTGGATCAGGGTCCCGTTCGGCAGGCCGCGAAAGTCCAGGATCACATCCGCGCGCTCGGCATTGCCCAGCAAGAGGGCCTGATCGGGATGGGCGCCTTTGGCCGGCTTGGGGAGGGTGCCGTCACCTGGCAGCGGCGTCGCCGTGCCGGTTGCCACCCTCACGACGCGCGGCAAGAGGCTCTGCTCGGCGCCGATCTGGTAAAAGGGCAGTTCCCTTAGGTTGTCCTTCTTGGCTTTGAGCTTGCCGTTTTTCTGGGTGACCCACTCCGTCCTTTTGACGCTGATCGGCTTACCGGAAACCCGGTCCACCGGCTTGAGCGACAGGTTGAGGAAACGGGAGTTGCAGCCGTTCAGCAAGCGGATACGGTACAGGGCGGGGGCTACCTCCTGGGTGGGCCAGGTAACGCCATTCACCACCATGGTGTTGAAGAAGGCCTCAGGGTTCCAGATGGGGGCGATGTCGGAGGGGTTCGTGGCATCGCCGAGGAAGGGGATCTGGAGTTGGCTCGGTGGTAGGCCTTCGAAGAAGGCTCGGTTGTCCGGATAGAAGAGGGAGCCGTCGGCGTTGAAGGAACGGTCCTGGAT
>JBASIS010000322.1:0-19729 GCA_049654905.1 Chromatiaceae bacterium | reverse complement strand
ACCCAGCGGGCCAGAGTCTCGTCGGTGGGACCCGGGAGTTGGTCGTTGAGGTAGCGATAGTCGAGGGGCGCGACCGCCGCGGTCAGGGCGGCCCCCAGCGCCTGGCACTCACCGCCGGGAAAGGGCGCCCAGTCCGGCGGCAGGTCGGCCCGCACCCGGGCCAGGAAGCTATGGCCGTGCAGGCGCCGCGAGCGGTGAGCGGCCGGCAGAATCTCGATCTGGCAGGCGGCCTCGAAGGGGCTGGCGGCGAGGTAGTGCAGGTGGTAGGGCATCTAGGGGCTGGCCTGGGACGGCATGGCAGGGAAGTGGGCGGGGGTGAGCGGCGGGACGAACCGGGGCGATATCAGGCCAGACCATGGCACTGTAACAAGGGGTCCGGCACCCCAGCCTCGCGGAAGCCCTTGGCGCGCAGTTGGCAGGAGTCGCACTGGCCGCAGGGCCGGCCGGCCGCTCCCGGGTCGTAGCAACTGCTGGTGAGCCCATAGTCGATGCCGAGGGCCAAGCCCCGTTGGATGATCTGGCCCTTGGTCAGAGCGATCAGGGGGGCATGGATCTGGAGGTGCTGGCGCCCCTCAACCCCGGCGGCGGTAGCCAGGTTAGCCATCCGCTCATAGGCGGCCAGATACGCGGGCCGGCAGTCCGGGTAGCCGGAATAGTCCAGGGCGTTGACGCCGATGAAGAGGTCGCTGGACCCCAGGACCTCGGCCCAGGCCAGGGCAAAGGACAGGAAGACGGTATTGCGGGCCGGGACGTAGGTAATGGGGATGCCCGCCGCCAGCGTGTCCAGAGGGCGGTCCTTGGGTACCGGGATGTCCGCCGTCAGGGCGGAGCCGCCGAAGCGGCGCAGGTCGATGTCGGCGATGATGTGCTCGGCGACGCCCATGACCGAGGCGACCCGCTGGGCGGACTCCAGTTCCACCCAGTGCCGCTGGCCATAACGGAAGGACAGGGCATAGGGCGTGAAACCCTCGGCCTGGGCGATGGCCAGGGTGGTGGTCGAATCCAGGCCGCCACTCAAGAGTACGACTGCGGAGGGCATGGGCTGGTTTTCCTCCATAGGCGGCCAGGCTGGTCTTGCAGGCCTGAGAAAGTTCATCGGGAAAGTTTAGCCCACCGGTTTGAAGGCAAGCCGGCGCGCCTCGCGGGGCAGGTTTCGTTACAGGTGAGTGTAGGGGCAGAAGGGGTAAGGGGGCAAGGCGACGACTCTTCCAGGCCTGGACACTCGATGAAACCCCCGGATATCCGCCGTGCCCTATTCGACCAGTAACCGCTATTTGGTGATTCATGCCAGCGCCCGATCCGTGGCAGACCCCTATGAATATGCTTGCAGGCCAGCGACTTCGGGATGGCACGCTTGCCGCCACTCCCAAGCCTGCGATATAATCATATTATGATGTAACATCATCATTTTATGGGTAGTTCGACCTGGTTCCCCCTCTGCCGCGAAGCTGCTCATGGACAAGGCCCCGATCGTCGCATTCGTCGGCTCCTACTTTCCCGCCTGGATCCCAAGCATCCTGCTCGGCATCCTCTGTGCCTTAATTGCCTACCATCTCTTATCGCAGTTCGCCTTTGCTCGCGAGATCCCGTTGCCGGGCCTCTTCTATACCCTGCTGAGTGGTCTCGCCTCGATGAGCATCTGGCTATTCCTGTTTGCCCATTCCGGCGCCTGACATGAGCCTCGCATCATCAGGCCGGGGGAGAGGATCACCGCCCCGCATCCCCCGCGATCGCCCTGGCCGCAAGCCCCTTGATCCTGTTACCGGACAGACGGCCAGCCGGTGAAACAGCCATTTTTTGGCCGCCTCCTCTTTGTCGTGGTCGCCCTGGCTACCCTTGCCGTCGCGTATCGGTTGGTTGCGACCCTCGCCCTCTCGCCCCGCACTTACGACGCCGCCATCGATGCCGACCTGGTCCCCATCTCCTCTCCCCTGCCCGGACGCCTGATCGAACTGGCGGTCAGTGATAATCAAGAGGTCACCGCCGGGGACTTGCTGTTTCGCATCGACCCGGAAAACTATCGGCTGGAATTGGCCCAAGCCGAGGCCGAGCTGGCGGTGGTCGATGCCACCCTCGCCGACCAGCGGCGCCTGCGGGAGGCGGAGCGGGCCAATGCCACCGTGGCGCAAGACCAGGTGCGGCGCGCCCAGTCCAATCTAGATCTGGCCAGGCGCACCGCCGAACGCTTAACGCCCATGGAATCGCAGGCCTATATATCGCGGCAAACCCTGGACGAGGCGCTCACGGCGGTCCGGGACACGGAGATCAGCTGGCAACAGGCCCTTGGTGCGGCCCAGGCGGCGGAAAATCAGGTGCAGTCCACCCAAGCCCTGGAGGCGCAGGTGAGGGCCAATCGTGCCCAGGTCGCGATCGCGAGCCGGGCGCTCGCCCAGACCGAGGTACGCGCCCCAGTCACCGGCAGGATCGTCGGGCTCAAGAACGCCGCCGGCGGCTTCGTGCTGCCCGGCCAATCCCTATTTTCGCTCATCGACACGGCCACCTGGTGCGCCACCGGCCTGTTCCGGGAGACGGACCTCGCCTCCATGCGGGTGGGGGACCCGGCGGATGTCTTCGTCATGATCGATAAGAACATCCGCATCCCCGGCACCCTGGAGAGCATCGGCTGGGGCATCATTTCCGAGGATGAGATCACGGCCCTGGGCAACCTTCCCTATGTGGCCCACTCCTTGAATTGGGTCCGGGTCGCGGCGCGTTTCCCGGTGCGCATCCGGCTGCAAGCGCCTCCCGAGGACTTGATGCGTATCGGCGCCTCGGCGGTCGTGATCCTGCATGAACAGCCCCCACAGCGCCCTCGCGACTAACTTCGGGGGCCTCGGCGCGCTGGCCCCGGGCTGGGGCCAGTGGCTCCGGACCGAGTTGGCGCCGACTCCCGGACGCCTCGGCCAGGCGCTGCGCATCACCTGCCTCTGTGTCGCCACGGTCGTGGTTTGCATGGCCTGGCAAATCCCTGAGGCCGCCCTGGCCGCCTTCTTGATCTTCTTCGCAGGCAAGGACGATGCCGGCTCCAGCGCCATCGAGGGCTTCGCCCTGATCATGGTCGTGATCCTCGCCATCAGCCTGACCCTCGTCCTCACCGCCATGACCGCCGGAGACCCCCTGGTGCGGATGCTGACCATGGCGGGCCTGGTGTTTGGGGGCGTTTTCCTCTCCCGCACCACCCCATCGGGTCCCCTCGCCAATTCCCTAGCCATGGTCTTCGCCATGGCCCTCACCGCCCCGGACCTGGTCGGCTACCCGGACCTGATCACCCACGCCTTTCTCTGGATGATCCCCATGGTCCTGGTACCCATGGGGCTCTTGATCCTGCTCAACCTGGTGGCGGGTCGCAGCCCGGCGCGACTCTATCGCGACACCCTGCGTCGGCGTTTCATGGCCGCCAGCGACCTGCTCCAATCGCCGGGCCAAGGCCAACGCCAGGCGCTACTGGCTATCCTCCGCAACGGCGATAGCGATACGGCCATCCACAATCAGATGGTTAGGCGACTCAACCTCCTGTCGGAGGCGCAACTGGCCTATCTGGAAGCGCTGGAAAGACTCTTGACCCGGCTGCTGACGGCCCTGGCGGTCCTCCCAACCGCCATCTTGACCGGTGAACCGGCATGGGCGGAACAGCGGCTGGCCCTGCTGGCTAGCCTCCTCCCCCAGCTCGAGCGCGGCGGCATCACGTCCCCCGTCTCGCCAGGCACGACATCCTCCCCGTCACGGGTCCCGGCGGCCTTAGCGGCCTCGTCCCCGCCGGTCGCCTTGAAGAAATCCGCGGCCTTGTCCCCACCGGCAACCCTGACCGCCTCCGTGGCCTTGTCCACACCAGCGGCCCTGGACTCATTCGCAGCCCTGGGCGAGATTGACCGGGTGCTGGATGCCGTGGCCACGGTTTGCCAAGGAGACGCCAGGGTCATCGCGGCCAGCCGGGGCGAGGTTCCGCCGCCCCCACCCACCACCTTCCTGGTCGCCGATGCCTGGACGAACCCCGAATATGCCCGCTTTGCCTTCAAGACCAGCCTTGCGGTCATGTTGTGCTACCTCTTTTACATCGGCCTCGACTGGCCGGGCATCCATACCTGCGTCATTACCTGCTTTTACGTCGCGCTGAGTTCGGTTGCCGAAACCATGCATAAGCTCAGCCTGCGCCTGATGGGCTGTCTGATCGGGGCCCTGCTCAGTTATGGCGTCATCCTCTACGGTTTCCCACATATACAGTCCATCGATGGCCTCATCCTGGTGATCGCGCCCGTCACCTTTGTTTCGGCCTGGATTTACCTTGGCAGCGAACGCTCGGCCTATCTCGGCCTGCAAGTGGCGCTCTGTTTCTACCTGGCGACCCTGCACGACTTCGGGCCATCTTTCGATCTCGGCATCCCGACGGAGCGGCTCATCGGGATCCTGGTGGGCAATGTCGCTATTGCCGGCATCTTTATCGCCCTCTGGCCAGTGAGCGCGGAGGGCAGTATTCGCCGGCACTTTCGCGCCGCCCTGGCGAAGATCGGTGAACTGCTGAGGGAGCCCTCGGGGCCCGCCGCGGTAGCCCGTGGCGAGGATCGCGTTAATACCGAACTGACCGCCGCCGGCGCCGGCCTGGAGTTGTTGGTCTTCGAACCTAGCCAGATCCGGCCCCAAGGGGAACGGCGGGCGGCAGCCCTGAAGCTCATGAGGCTCTGCGAGGACCTCTACCTGACCGCCGCGCTGCTGGCCCAGCAGCGCCTGGCCGCTAAGGCGATCCCCGCCCCTGTCACGGCGCGGCTGCGGCAAGAGGATGAGCTACGCGCCCAGGCTATCCAGGCCTTTTTGGACCGGCGGCCCACCGGATTGACCGACCCAGCCGGGGGCGGCCCGGCCCCCCAACCCTGGGAAGAAGTGGTCAGCGCCGCGGGGGAGGACCCTTGACTGAGGGGATTTCTCAAGGAGCGGGCCAGGCTTTATCGCCATTTTGATGACCAGCTCGCGGTAATGATCCGGGAGGCCATCCATGCCCGGTGACGGGCCTCGCCCAGGCCGCTTGGGCTTGCCCCACCTCGCGGCCCTCCTCGCGGTATTCTGTGCTGGCTGTGGCAGCGAACCGGTGATGGCGCCCAGCTCGGCCCCGCATCAACCCTGGAACCCGCCGACATCCCTGCGCGGCCAGGTCACCACCACCCTGGCCCAGTATGGCCAGCCCCCGCCCGCCGGTTCCCTTCCCGTGGACCCAGGGGAGCAGGCATCCTCCCCCGCTACCAGCCAGATCGTTGATGCCACCGCGCCAGTCGGGAGCGGCGGGAGAGATGACTCGACCCCCCTCGACACGGCGCACCCCTACGCGCTCTGGGAACTCATCGACCTGGCTCAACGGCGTAACCCGGCCACCCGTGTGGCCTGGGAGGAGGCCCGCCAAGCGGCCCTGGCGACCGGGGTAGCGCGCGCCACGCTGCTCCCACGGCTGGCGGCAAGCGTCGTCGGCGGCTATCAACGGCTGTCAACACCGGTGACGCTCCCCTTGGTCGGCACCCAAACCCTGACGACCGATGTCCAGGGCGTCATGCCGATCCTGACGGTCGAATGGCTCCTGTTCGACTTCGGCGAGCGAGAAGCCATGATCGAGGCCTCCCGTCATCTCACGACGATAGCCAACGTCAAATTCAACCAGATTCACCAGCAACTCGTCTTCGATGTCACGCGCGCCTTCAATGCCCTCGCCGCGGCGGAGCGCAAGGAAACCGCCAGCGGCCGCGCCCTGGCCGCCGCTCGCCTGATCCTGGCGGCCGCCGAAACCCGAGAACAACGTGGTGTGGGCACCCGTATCGAGATCTCTCAGGCGCGCCAACAGCTCGCTCAGGCCGAACTGTCGCTCGTGCAGGCACAAGGCGAAGCCGCCATCGCCCAAGTTGCTTTGAACACCGCCCTGGGCAAGCCCCCTGGCACCCGGCTCCACATCCTGGATGACCGCGAATCCTTGCCCAGGATGGCGAGCGCAAACCTGGATCAGGTTATCGCGGCAACCCTGGCGGGACGTCCCGACATTATCACCAGCGTGGCCCGACTCAAGGCCGCCGAGGCCGAGGCTGGCGCGGTAAACGCTGGATTTATGCCCAAGGTTGGCCTTATCGCCGGTCTGTCCACCATCGACAACCAATTTAGTATCAATAACGGCAGCGCCTTGGGCACGCCCCTGGACCAGACCGGCATTCTCCTGGGCATGACCCTCCCCCTCTACGATGGCGGTCTACGCGATAGCCGCGCGGGCGGTGCCCGCTCGCGGGTTATGGCCGCCCAAGCCGCCGTGGCCCTGGCCCACGACGCGGCGGCCCTGGAAATCGCCACGGCTTACGAAGCCCTGCGCACCAGTCTGGCCGCCTGCCAGGCCGCGGAGGCCTTGGTCGCCGCGGCAAAAGTCACCGCGGATGCGGGTCGTAAGGGTCTTGAGGCCGGCTTGGGTACCTTGACCGACGCCATCGCCGCCGAAAAAGGGCTGTTGGATGCGGAAATGGGGCTTGCCGAGGCGCGCCGGACCGCTTTCGATGCGGCCGCTAGCCTGGCTTTCGTCACCGCCGCCTTACCGGCGGGGGGGCGGAACAGGCGCCGCTGATTGCGGCAAGTCGGGTTGTAGCCAGTTTTGATAGGGCTGATAAGGCATAGGTAACGAGGGATGCACCTGGAGGTTACGCCCCAGTGGGCGTCTCCCCCAGGCGTGAACATCAGCGGTCGCTGGTCAGAATCGGCAGGCCGAACATGGAAGATAGCGGCGCGGGCTTTGCCGACAGCAACGGCAACCCAAAGCTGGAAGACTTGGGTGTGGGCTGTTGCGACAACAGCGACAGCCCGAAGCTGGCCTTCCAGGGGCCGGTCTTACTCGCAAGGGTCTTGAGGTGAAAGAGGGAGGACAGGGGGGTGGCCTTCTGGCTAAGCAGGTTGAAGCCAAACGAGCGATCGAACATGGTGCTGGTCGCCAGTGGCTCGAGACCCAGCAACTCCGAAATCGGCGCCGGGTGACATGACAGCACCGGCAAGCCAAAGGCCGCGGACAGGGGCGTGAACTTGTCCCCGTCGGCCCAGGTCCGCGGGGGCGGCAGGAGGTCGGTATCAACGGGGCCGAAACTCTCCAGGGTGTTGAGCGCCAGGAGGCCGTAGCCGAAACCCGCGCGGATCATGACGAGCGAGCGCCCGGCCTCCAGGCCTTGGGCATAGATGCGGGCGTCGTAGCTTTCCATGAAACCCGCCTGGATCGCGGTGGCGAGGTTCTCGACCGATTCTACTTCAGAGTTGGAGTTGGGCGTCACCAGGAGGATGGTATCTTCGGGGAAACCCTCCTTCTTGAGTTTCTTGACAGCGTCACGTGCCGCCGATTCGGTCTCGTACAGCCTTGCATAAATCATGTGGGTCTCCAGAGAGGTTGCGGGAGATATTGGCATGGCGCATGGGCCTATTACGCCGACGCCCATTAACAATCATCCCCTCCTAGGTTACTCCTCGCGACAGCCCCAATAAAGCCTGCGGCCCTGGTCCAACGCCTGGCCGGAGTCATTACCAACGGCCCAACAGCCCCTGCGGGGGGCAAGGATGAAGTTCCCGGCTAATACCAGGGTCGGGGAACTAAATCACCCACACCAATCCCACCATCATGGCATAGCGAGCCCCCTTACCCAGTGCTGTAAGCAGGAGGAAAAGGCTAAATCTCACCCCCATCAGACCGGCGATAAAGGTCAAGGAGTCCCCGACGATGGGCGCCCAGGAGAGCAGCAGTGACCAGACGCCATAGCGTTGGAACCACCTTTGAGCCAGTCCCAGGGTATCCGGCTTGAAAGGGAACCAGGATCGGTCTTGATAGTGAAGCAAGTAGCGGCCCAACAGCCAGTTGACCGCCGCGCCAAGCGTATTGCCCGCCGTGGCCCAAGCCCAGAGCGCCCAGGGATCGTAACCCGCCGCAAGCAGGCCCACGAAAAGAACCTCGGAATAGGCGGGCAGGAGTGTCGCCGCCAGAAAGGCCACGAGAAAGAGGCCCAGATAACCTTCGAGCATGGTGATGGCAAAATACCGTCTTATTGCGCTTTCAGGATAGGATTCATGGCATTATAGATCCTAGTGATGGGCTAATGGCGCTTTGACATGATGATTTCCTGGTTTAGCAGCTTTACAAGAACCGCCGGCATCCGGGTCCCGGTCCCTGCTCATCCCTTGCTGCTCCTGGCTTGGCTCTGCCTGCTTGTCTCGCCCGCCCAAGGGGGCGGCATCCGCCCAGATGTCAGCCTGGAAATCCAGGATACCGAACAGCACCGGATAGCGAACCTCCTGGTGGAGATTGCCGATACGCCGGCCGCGCGGGAGCGGGGACTGATGGACCGGATACTACCGGACGATCGGACGGGCATGCTCTTCATCTTCCCGGAGACAGCCCCGCGGACTTTCTGGATGCGCAACACCCCGGCCTCCCTGGACATGCTCTTTGCCGACAGCGAGGGACGCATCATTCATATCGCCCCAGAAACCCGCCCCTTCTCCGACCAGCATTATCCATCCCAAGGCCCGGCCAGGTACGTACTGGAGACGCGCGGTGGCTTTGCTGCTCGCCATGGCGTGGTGCCTGGCATGCGAATCACGTATTTCGCGGCCCCTTTGGGACGCCCCCAGGACCCTGGCGAACCCAAATCCACGCCCTAGCCGCCCTGCCTCACGACATCCCGGCTGGCTCCGCCCGGAAGTTACCCGATCGGGCAGCCCGCAATTGGACTATCATTTCCCTCCCTTTTCGCACAAGCCCGGGTATAACAATGCGCCAAGATGACCAGGATCCCAGCCCCCGTGACCGCATCACCCTGGCTGGCAGCGACCTGTTGGATTATATCAAGGGGCTGCTGGCGGAAGGCAATATCCGGCGCCTCATCATTCGCAAGCCGGATGGCGTCAGGCTGCTAAATGTGCCTTTATCCGCGGGCGTCGCCGTGGGTGGCGTCCTCATGCTGATGGCACCAATCCTCACGGCCCTGGGCGCCATAGCCGCCTTGGTAGCCAAAGTTCAGGTTGAGGTCGTGCGCCGTGACGACGGTCAGGATTAAGGAGGGGACGCGACAATGACGGCGGCGCTCCTATTTTCGGTGGTCGAATCCCCGGGGCATCCCAACTTTTCGCCCCTGTACCGTCAACTGGGCATCGAGGAACGTCGCCTGCCCTCCCTACGTAAGGCGATCCAGGCCCTCAAGACCGCTTCCCCCCAATGGGTGGTTGCCGAATTCTTTCATGGCTTTGGCAGCAATTATGCCGGAGCCAATCTGAGCAATCTGGATGTCCTGCTGGCCAGCCTGCAAAAATACGCCCCGGCGGCCCGCATGATCGTGCTGGTTGAAAAGTCCCAACGCATCTATGTGGACAAGCTGGCGGAGCGCTTCCCGCTCCACGCCGTGCTGGTGCAGCCCGTGGCGGCCGAGGCCCTGGCCAATCTCTTGGGAACTGAAGGGCCGGCCATGCATCCTAAATCCCACGCCGAGTCCGGTTAACCACCATGCTCGCCGTCATCGACCGCTATCTGCTCAAAGAGGTGATGAAGGTCTTTCTGGCCGTCCTGGGCACCGTTCTGCTGATCGTGCTCAGCCTCCTCATGCTGCGGGCGCTGGAGGACGTCAACGCTGGGGCCTTGGGCTCGGACTTCCTGCTGCGCTTCATGGGTCTGCGTATCGCCAGCGATTTGCCCAGCCTGCTGCCGCCCGTCTTCTTTGCCGCCGTCCTCATGACCCTGGGCCGCATGGCCCAGCATAGCGAACTCATTGCCTTCGCCGCCTGTGGCATTGGACCCTTCCGGACTTACCGCGCCCTCTTCTATGCCGCCATCCCGGTTGCCCTCGCCGCCGGCTGGCTAACCCTCTCCGTGCGTCCCCTGGTGGTGACCGAACTCATGCAAATGCGCACCAGCCAGCAGGATGAGGCGCAGCAGCTCTTTGGGATCAGGCCGGGCCGTTTCTACCAGCACGATAATGGCCAGATCACCCTCTTCGTGGATGATATTCAGGATGGTAGCCACCTGCGCAATATCTTCATCCACGACCAGCGGGAAGAGGTCATCAAGATCATTCTGAGCGGCGAGGGCATGCTGCGCCAGGACGAGGAGACCGGGCAGCAGTTCATCACCCTGATCGATGGCCGCCGCTACGACGGCAAGCCGGGCACCGCGAACTATGCCATTGGCGAGTTTGACCGTTACAGCCTGCGCCTCAAACAGCGGCCGACGGAGGATGTCCAAAGCCAGAAGCGGGCCACCTTCCCGACCCCGAGCCTGCTGGGCTCCGACAACCTCCGGGACAAGGCCGAACTCCAATACCGGTTGTCCAGTCCCCTGGCCATCCTCACCCTCACCCTGCTCGCGGTCCCCCTGACCGCCCGATCTCCGCGCCAGCGCAATACCTGGCGCCTCTTCGTCGCCTTCCTGACCTACATCAGCTTCTTCAATCTCCAGCGGGTAGCCACCAATTGGTTCGAAACCGGGGCGACGCCGGAGTGGCTCGGCAGTCTCTGGTATCAGGCCTTGGTGCTGGGCCTGGTGATGGCGGTCGTACTTCCCAACGGCAACTGGTGGCGACGCCTCCGCCTCGGCTCCCGCCCGGTGCCGGCTTGATGGGCTCTGGCTAGCTCCGCGGTAACCCTTCAGCCTCCCCCCAGCGCCGGGTCAACCGCAAAAGGCGAAGCGGCGCCTCTTCTGGCAGCAGGTCAACGCCGCGATCGTCGATCCGGGCTTCATCACCCAGGTGCCCCGGAAACGTCAGAGGGCGCCCGTAGGCGCCCTCTGTTTCATACACCTCCCCGCGCAAGCACGGGGCGAGCGTGGGTCAGTACCCCCGACCCGGTTTTACCTTACCTGCGGATCCAGTTCGCCTTTCAAATAGCGTTCAGTCATGCGATCCAGGGACATGACGCCGCTGGCGACGATCTTGCTGGCGTTACCGGCGGTGCCAAAGGCCTCGTAACGAGCCACGCAGATACCCTTCATGGCCTTGGTGGCGGCGGTGAAATACTTGCGGGGATCGAACTCCTTGGTGTTCTCGGCCAGGAATTTGCGGATGGCGCCGGTGGAAGCCATGCGCAAGTCGGTGTCGATGTTGACCTTGCGAACGCCGTTCTTGATGCCCTCGGCGATCTCCTCGACGGGGACGCCATAGGTCTCGCCCATGTTGCCGCCATATTCGTTGATGATAGCCAGCCACTCCTGGGGCACGGACGAGGAACCGTGCATGACCAGGTGAGTGTTGGGGATGCGGGCGTTGATGTCCTTGATGCGCTGGATGGCGAGGATGTCGCCCGTGGGCGGCCGGGTGAACTTGTAGGCGCCATGGGAGGTACCGATGGCGATGGCCAGGGCGTCAACGCCCGTCTTCTTGACGAAGTCGGCGGCCTCCTCGGGATCGGTCAGGAGCTGGCTATGATCCAGGGTGCCCTCGGCGCCGATGCCATCTTCCTCGCCAGCCTGGCCGGTTTCCAGCGAGCCCAGGCAGCCCAGTTCGCCCTCGACGGAGACACCACAGGCATGGGCGATCTCGACCACCTGCTTGGTGATGGCCACATTGTATTCATAGGAGGTCGGGGTCTTGCCATCGACGCCCAGGGAGCCATCCATCATGACGGAGGAGAAGCCCAGCTGGATGGAGCGCTGGCAGACGGGCATGGAGGTGCCATGATCCTGGTGCATGCACACCGGGATCTGGGGGAACTCCTCGATGGCGGCGAGGATGAGGTGGCGCAGGAAGGGGGCGCCGGCGTATTTGCGGGCGCCGGCGGAGGCCTGCACGATGACCGGGGAATCGGTCTGCTCGGCGGCTTCCATGATGGCGCGCATCTGCTCCAGGTTGTTGACGTTGAAGGCGGGTACGCCGTAGCCATGCTCGGCGGCGTGGTCCAGCATCTGACGCAGGGAAATCAGGGCCATGTCTTGTCTCCTCGTTTCGGTGAATGGGTTGGCGGTTGAAGTGGGTTCGGGGTTCAGTCGTGGGCGAGCTGGGCATGCTCGCCCACGCGCATGATCTTGAGGACATTGGTCTGGCCTTCAACGCCGCGGCGGTCGCCCTTGGTAATGATGACCAGATCGCCATCACGGACCGTACCGGCGCGAAGCAGTTCCTCGATGACCTCACTGTTGACGGCGTGAATATCGGTATGGGCGACGTCGAAACTGACTGGATATACGCCCCGCATCAGGGTGACCTGACGGCGGGTGGGTATGTGCCGGGTGAGGGCATAGATGGGGATGCCGGAACTGATGCGCGACATCCACTTGACGGTGGCGCCGCTCTCGGTGAGGGCGGCGATGGCCTTCACCCCCAAGTGGTTGGCGGCGTACATGGCGGCCATGGCGATGGCCTCGTCCACACGGCCAAAGACCGAGTCCAGGCGATGATGGGAGCGGGTGACGAGGGCATTCTTTTCCGCTTCCAGGCAGACGCGATGCATAGCCTCCACCGTCTTGATAGGGTAGGCCCCCACCGAGGTCTCGGCGGAGAGCATGACCGCATCCGTACCGTCCAGAACGGCATTGGCCACATCGAAGACCTCGGCCCGAGTCGGCACCGGGTGCTCGATCATGGACTGCATCATCTGGGTGGCGGTGATGACCACGCTATTCAGGGAGCGGGCGCGATGCACCAAATCCTTCTGTACCGAGGGGAGCTCGGCATCGCCAATCTCAACCCCCAGGTCACCGCGGGCGATCATGATGGCATCGGCGGCGAGGATGATGTCGTCGATGACCGCTAGGGCCTCGGCACGCTCGATCTTGGCGACGATACCGCCCTGGCCGCCGGCATCGGCCAGGATGGCGCGGGCCTGGCGCACATCCTCGGGACCGCGCACGAAGGATATCGCCAGATAATCGGCCTGAATCTCGGCGGCAAAGCGGATGTCGCGGATGTCCTTATCGGTCAGGGCCGGGGCGGAGAGACCGCCACCGCGCTTGTTGATGCCCTTGTTATCCGACAGGACCCCGCCCATCACCACCTTGCAGCGAATCGCCCCGCCCGCCACTTCCTCTACCCAGAGCTCGATAGCCCCGTCGTCTAGGATGAGGCTGTCGCCCCGCGCCACATCATCGGCCAAGGCGCGGTAGGTGGTACCGACCCGGTGGGCATCACCACCGTCCAAGGGACAGTTGGCGTCGATATCGAAGCGATCGCCATCCGCCAGCCGGATGGCGCCGGTAGCGAAACGGCCGATGCGGATCTTGGGACCCTGGAGGTCAACCAGGACCGCCACGTCACGGCCGAGGGCGTGGGCGCTGGCCCGCAGCCGGAAGGCCCGTTCACGGTGGCGCTCGTGGGAGTCATGGGACAAATTGAGGCGGGCCACATCGATACCGGCGGCGACCAGCCGGTCAAGGGAGCCCTCGCCATCCGTGGCGGGTCCGAGGGTGGCGACGATCTTGGTGCGTCTGGGGGGCATGGGGCAGTAGATTCAGTTCCGGACTCGGCGTTGGAGGGGTAACGGGCGGCGACGGGCGCCACCCGTGAGCGAACCGACCTCAGCCCTTGGCCCGCGCTTCGAGCATAGCCACGGCCGGCAAGGTCTTGCCCTCCAGGAATTCCAGGAAGGCGCCACCGGCGGTGGAGATGTAGGACACCCGGTCGTAGATATCGTACTTCTGGATGGCGGCGATGGTATCCCCACCCCCCGCCAGGGAGAAGCCCGGGGCCTCGGCGATGGCCATGGCCAGGGTTTTGGTACCGGCGCCAAACTGGTCAAACTCGAAGACGCCGACCGGACCGTTCCAGATGATGGTACCGGCCTTGGCGATGATGTCCGCCAGTTGCCGGGCGGATTCCGGGCCGATGTCGAAGATCATGTCGTCATCGGTGACTTCGGTGGGCTTCTTGAGGACGGCGGGCTCGTTCTCGGCGAACTGCTTGCCGCACACCACGTCCACGGCGATGGGGATGGTGGCATTGCGGGCGGTCATCTTGCCCATCAGGTCCTTGGCGGTCTCCACTAGGTCGTCCTCGCACAGCGACTTGCCGACGGGATAGCCAGCAGCCTTGAGGAAGGTATTGGCGATGCCGCCACCGACCACGAGCTGATCGACCTTCTGGGACAGGGCCTCCAGCACCGTCAGCTTGGTGGAGACCTTGGAACCACCGACGATGGCGACCATGGGCCGGGCCGGGTTGGCCAGGGCCTTGCCTAGGGCGTCCAGTTCTTCCGCCAGCAGCAGACCGGCACAGGCCACGGGGGCGTAATCGCCGACACCGGTAGTGGAGGCCTCGGCGCGGTGGGCGGTGCCGAAGGCATCCATGACGAAGACATCGCACAGGGCGGCGTACTTGCGGGCCGTCTCCTCGAGGTTCTTCTTCTCGCCCTTGTTAACGCGGCAGTTTTCCAGCACCACCAACTCACCGGGGGCGACCTCGAAGCCACCGTCCACCCAGTCCCGAATCAAGCGCACCGGCTTGCCCAGGCGCGCGGCAATGTTGTCCGCTACCGGTTGCAGGGACACCTCGGGAGTCCATTCCCCCTCGGTCGGGCGCCCCAGATGGGAGGTGACCATCACCTTGGCCCCCGCCTGGAGGCAATGCTCCATGGTCGGCATGGAGGCGGTGATACGCGCGTCCGAGGTCACCTTGCCCTCCTTGACGGGGACATTGAGGTCGGCGCGGATCAGCACCCGCTTGCCGGACAGATCGAGATCGGTCAACTTGATGAATGACATGAAACTGCTCCCCCGTGTCTTGGTGATGGACGACTAAAGCGATTGGGAAAACGGGCCTGGCTTTCCGAATGACTCTGGTATGGGTGCGGCCAGGGATCTGACCTGCCCTTGAACCCGCCGTTTAGGTGGGCGGCATCCGTGCCGCCGCCCGCCGGCCGGTGGACCGACGCCTTAGTGGGCTACGTGCTCGACCATGCGCAGCATGTTGCAGGTATAACCGTATTCGTTGTCGTACCAGGCAACGACCTTGACAAAGGTCTTGTCGAGGGCGATGCCGGCCTCGGAGTCGAAGATGGAGGGGGTGGACCGGCCGCGGAAATCGGTGGAGACGACCTTCTCGTCGGTGTAGGCCAGCACACCGGCCAGGTCACCCGACTCGGAGGCAGCCTTCATCGCCTTGCAGATGTCGGCGTAATCGGCTTCCTGGTTCAGTTCGACGGTGAGGTCGACCACGGAAACGTCGGAGGTCGGGACGCGGAAGGCCATGCCGGTCAGCTTCTTGTTCAGCTCGGGCAGCACCACGCCCACCGCCTTGGCGGCGCCGGTGGAGGACGGGATGATGTTCTCCAGGATGCCGCGACCGCCGCGCCAGTCCTTCATGGAGGGACCGTCGACCGTCTTCTGGGTGGCGGTGGCGGCGTGCACCGTGGTCATGAGGCCGCGCTTGATGCCCCAGTTGTCATGCAGCACCTTGGCGACCGGGGCCAGGCAATTGGTGGTGCAGGAGGCCGCCGAGATGATGGCCTGGCCGGCATAGGTCTTGTGATTGACGCCATAGACGAACATGGGGGTGGCATCCTTGGAAGGGGCGCTCTGCACCACCTTCTTGGCACCCGCCTCGATGTGCTTCTGGCAGGAGGCCTCGTCCAGGAAAAAGCCGGTGCACTCGATGACCAGTTCGGCGCCGATCTCGTCCCACTTGAGGTTGGCGGGGTCGCGCTCGGCGGTCAGACGGATGGACTTGCCATTGACGATCATGGTGTTACCGTCAACGGCGATATCGCCCGGGAAGTTGCCATGGACCGAATCATACTTGAGCATGTAGGCCAGGTAGTCGGGGGCAAGGAGGTCGTTGATGCCGACCACCTCAATGCTCGGAAAGTCCTTGGCGATAGCGCGGAAGGCCATGCGGCCGATGCGGCCAAATCCGTTGATGCCCACTTTGATCGTCATGCGTTTGCTCCTGGTCTGGTTTTGTTGAAGGCGTTAAAGGGAGAGGCGGGGCCTCCGAAAAGGCCCCGCGGTAGGTCCTAGAGGAGGCCCTTGACGGTAGCCACCACCTGATCGACCGTAAAGCCGAAGGCCTTGAAAAGATCGCCGGCGGGGGCGGACTCACCGAAGCGGTCGATACCGATCACGGCGCCCTGGCAACCGGCATACTTCCACCAGCCGGCGGTGCAGGCCGCCTCGATCGCGACCCGGGTCGTCACGGCGCGGGGCAGCACGGACTCCCGATAGGCCGCGTCCTGGGCATCGAAGGTATCGGTGCTGGGCATGGAGACCACGCGCACGGCCTTGCCGCCCGCCGCCAGGGCATCGGCGGCTTTGACCGCCAGTTCCACCTCGGAACCCGTGGCGATGAGGATGGCATCCGGCGCGCCGGCGCAATCGCGCAGCACATAGCCACCGCGAGTGATACCCGCCATCTGGTCGGCGTCGCGGTCCATGTGAGCCAGGTTCTGACGGGAGAAAATGAGGCAGCTTGGCCCCGTCTTGCGCTCGATCGCCAACTTCCAGGTCACAGCGGACTCGACCGCGTCGCAGGGGCGCCAGACGCTCATGTTGGGGATGAGACGCAGGGTCGGGATCTGCTCGACGGGCTGGTGGGTGGGGCCATCCTCGCCCAGACCAATGGAATCGTGGGTATAGACGAAGATGCTGGGCACCTTCATGAGGGCCGCCATGCGCAGGGCATTGCGGGCATATTCCGAGAACATGAGGAAGGTGGCGCCATAGGGGACGAAGCCCCCATGCAGGGCGGCGCCGTTCATGATGGCGGACATGCCAAACTCGCGCACGCCATAGTAGATGTAGTTGCCCGAGGCATCCGTGCGGCTAACGCCCTTGCAGCCCTTCCAGATCGTCAGGTTGGAGCCGGCCAGGTCGGCGGAACCCCCCAGCAGCTCTGGCAGCAGGGGACCGAAACCGTCCAGGGCATTCTGGGAGGCCTTGCGGGAGGCAATCGTCTCGGCCTTGGCCACTACCGCAGCGACGAAGGCATCGGACTTTTCGGCCCAGTCGGCGGGCAGATCCCCGGCCATGCGGCGCTGGAACTCCGCCGCCTGGCTGGGATAGGCCGCGGCATAGGCCTCGAAGCGGGTATTCCATTCAGCCTCGGCGCGGGCACCCGCATCCCGGGCATCCCAGCCAGCCTGGACATCCTGGGGAATCTCGAAGGGGGCATGACGCCAGCCCAGGTTCTCGCGGGTCAGGGCGATCTCGTCGTCACCCAGGGGGGCGCCGTGGCAATCTTCCTTACCCTGCTTGTTGGGCGAGCCGAACCCAATGATGGTCTGGCAGCAGATCAGGGACGGCTTACCGTCCATGGCGCGAGCCACCTCGATCGCGGCCTTGATGGCCTCTGGGTCATGACCATCGACCTTGGGGATCACATGCCAGCCATAAGCCTCGAAGCGCTTGGGGGTGTCGTCCAGGAACCAAGCCGGGGTAGTGCCGTGACCGCGCACCTCGCCATCGATGGAGATGTTGTTGTCGTCGTAGAAGCAGATCAGCTTACCCAGACCCAAAGCGCCCGCCAGGGAGCAGGCCTCGTGGGAGATGCCTTCCATCAGGCAGCCATCACCCAGGAAGACATAGGTGTGGTGATCGACGATCTCGTGGCCGGGCTGGTTGAACTGGCCGGCGAGAACCTTCTCGGCGAGGGCCATGCCCACCGCATTGGTCAGGCCCTGCCCCAGAGGGCCCGTGGTGGTTTCGATGCCGGGGGCATAGCCGTACTCGGGGTGCCCTGGGGTCTTGGAATGAAGTTGCCGGAAAGACTTGAGGTCCTCGACGCCGATGTCATAACCCGTGAGATGCAGCAGGGAATAGATCAGCATGGACCCGTGCCCGTTGGAGAGCACGAAGCGGTCACGGTTGGCCCAGCTGGGATTGACCGGGTTGTGGCACATATAGTCGTTCCATAGCACCTCGGCGATATCCGCCATGCCCATGGGGGCGCCTGGGTGACCGGACTTGGCCTTCTGAACCGCATCCATGCTCAGGGCGCGGATCGCGTTCGCCAGTTCTTTGCGTGAGGACATGAAGCCCCTCCTCGTAGTTGTTGTGGAGACCGAAGTCTTGTGGTCGGCGTCTGGCTGGATTGGCTGCGCGCCCCTGGCCAGCATGGCAAAAGGTCGCATATTTTGGCCCAATTTAGCCCCTCACCGCAAACCAACTGGGCTTATGCAGGCAAAAATACTTTTATAGATTCTAATATACTGATTTTGTTACAGAGCCCTGCGCCCTGGCCCGGGGTACTAGGGAAAACCTTCAATTTTCCCGCCACTTGATGGAGCAGCCCATGCTGGGAATCTGGTCGCACGGGCCTTCCCCGCTAGCGGCGACCGCTTTCATGGCCTCGAAAAGGTCGCGACGGACGCCTGCGGGGGCGGCCTCCTTGCGACTCTCGTCGAGGCGGCCACGGTACTGGAGTTTCAGATCGCCGTTGTAGCCGAAAAAGTCTGGGGTACAGACGGCGCCATAGGCCTTGGCCACCTCTTGGGTCTCGTCGAGCAGGTAGGGGAAGGGGAAATCCAGCTCCTGGGCGAGGCGCCGCATGTTTTCGAAGGAGTCTTCCGGATAGTCGCTCGGATCATTGGACAGGATGGCCACGCAGTGGATGCCGAGGGGCGCCAGGTCCCGGGCATCGCGGATGATGCGGTCGATGACCGCCTTGACGTAGGGGCAATGGTTGCAGATGAACATGACCAGCAATCCCTGGTCACCCTTACAGTCGTCACGGGTCCAGCGGCGGCCATCCACGCCGGGCAGGTTGAAATCCGGGGCTAACCGACCAAAGTCGCAGACTGGCGTTTGCAGGGATACCATGGGGGCCTCTCATCGCGGGATTGATACAGGGTAAGGTAGGGCGCGAAACCGCTCCATCTTACCCCTTGGGTGGAAAAATCCAAGACTGCTACTAGGAATGAAGGGCCAAGGGCCCTAAAATCCGCCGTTTTCATCCGGCACCCTCGGGGGAGCCACAGCAAGGAGCCCTTACCCCACCATGTCGAAAGAAACCATCTTCACCTCCGAATCCGTCTCCGAGGGTCATCCTGACAAGGTCGCTGATCAGATCTCCGACGCGATCCTGGATGCCATCCTGACCCAGGACCCCGACCCCCAGCACGCCCGCGTCGCCTGCGAGACCATGATCAAGACCGGGGCCGTGATCGTCGGCGGTGAAATCACCACCAACGCCTGGGTCGACCTTGATGAGGTGGTACGCAAGGTGGTCTGCGACATCGGCTACACCAGTTCCCATGTCGGCTTCGACGGCTCGACCTGTGCCGTCATGTCCCTGATCGGCAAACAGTCCAGCGACATCGCCCAGGGCGTGAACCGTTCCGCCCCCGAGGAGCAGGGTGCCGGCGACCAGGGCCTGATGTTCGGTTACGCCACCAACGAGACTGATGTCCTCATGCCCGCGGCCATCACCTATGCCCATCGCCTGGTCCAGCGCCAGGCCGAGATGCGCAAGACCCACGTCCTGCCCTGGCTGCGCCCGGATGCCAAGAGCCAGGTCACCCTGCGCTACGCCGACAATCAGGTGGTCGGGGTGGAGGCGGTGGTGCTGTCCACCCAGCACGACCCCGACGTGGACTATAAGCACCTGTGCGAGGCGGTGATGGAGAACATCATCCTGCCCATCATCCCCGCCGACTGGATCCACAAGGGCACCAGGTTCCATATCAACCCCACCGGCTCCTTCGTCATCGGCGGTCCCGTCGGGGACTGCGGCCTGACCGGGCGCAAGATCATCGTCGATACCTACGGTGGGGCCGCCCGCCACGGCGGGGGCGCCTTCTCCGGCAAGGACCCGTCCAAAGTGGACCGCTCGGC
>JBASIS010000321.1:0-10319 GCA_049654905.1 Chromatiaceae bacterium | reverse complement strand
CCCGAGGGCGCGGCCGGTCTGCTCGGCCAGATCATCGGCGCCCATGCCGCCCGGCGGCCGGGGGCCTGCGCCAATCTTCTCGCCCGCTGCGTGGCGGAGGACGCGATCGCCTTGCCTCTGTTACAGGCCCCCGCCAGGCTGCTGTTGCAGGGTTTGCCCGATGGTCGCACCGCCAGCCCGACGACGCCCTACGACTATTCGCAACGACCGGAACCCCTGACGGCCCTGCAGCTTGCCGAACTGATCAGCGTCCTGGGGGGCATCAATGCCGCCCTGGCGGATCAGGCGGTGGCCTTCCTCCTGGCCCGGCCCGCCCTCTATGACATGGATTCGTTGCTGGTGCCGGCGGCCGTGCTGCTCAACGCCACCGGCGGGGCGACTGAAGCCCCGGCGGTCAAGATCTTGCGGGAGGCGGCCCTGGCGCACCTGGATGCGCGTATCGTCCTGCCCCTGGAACCGCCGCCGGACTGGATGCGTGCCGGGTCCATCACCTGTCAGTGCGCCCACTGCCACGCCTTGAGCCGTTTTCTGGCGGCCCCGGACGAGCCGGTCTGGCAGTTCAAGGCCAACGAGGGTGACCGCCAGCATGTGGCCCATTCCATCCAGCGCGCCGACTGTGACCTGGACCTGGAGACCAACAAGCGCGGCCGGCCCTACACCCTCGTCTGCACCAAGAACCAGGCCAGCTTTCAGCGCCGGGTCCGTCAGCGCGAGCGGGACCTCGGCCAGCGCGAGCAACTGGCCCGCTGAAGGTGGCCCGGCCGACCCGGGAAGGCCTAAAATTGATGGGCGTTAGGTGATGGCAGACCATCCCGTGGCCTGGAAAAGCCGACACCCGCGCACTGCTGTTTTCTTGACCCGGAGGCGGTGATCCATGTGCGGCATTTGCGGTGAGTTGCGCTTCGACGGCGCCCCGGCGGACCTGGGGGTGGTCCATTGTATGATGGACCAGATCCGCCGGCGGGGGCCGGATCATGGCGGGAGCTGGAGCGACGGGGGCCTGGGCTTCGGCCATCGCCGCCTGGCCATCATCGACCTCTCCGTCCGTTCCAATCAGCCCATGGTGGACCCGGAACTGGGCCTGGCCCTGGTGTTCAACGGGGCCATCTACAATTATCGCGAACTGCGCCAGGAACTGGTGGCCAAGGGCTACCACTTCTTTTCGGAAGGCGATACCGAGGTCATCCTCAAGGCCTGGCACGCCTGGGGCGAGGGCTGCGTCGAGCGCCTGCATGGCATGTTTGCCTTTGCCCTCTGGGACATGGGGCGTCGCGTCCTGTTTCTCGCCCGCGATCGCTTTGGCGTCAAGCCCCTCTACTGGACCCGCGATGCCAACCGCTTCCGCTTCGCCTCCAGCACCCAGGCCCTGCTGTCAGCGGGTGGGGTGGACACCGCCATTGACCCGATTGCCCTGCATCACCTCTTCACCCTCCATGCCGTGGTGCCGGCGCCGCGCACTATCCTGACCGGCATCCGCAAGCTGGCCCCGGCCCACTGGCTGCGCCTCGACGCCGACGGCACCACCACCGAGCGTTCTTACTGGAGCTTGGCGGGCATCCGCCCGGACCCCGTCCCCAGCGCTGGCGACTGGGTGGCGGCCATCGGCGCCGCCCTGCGTCAGGCCGTGCGCCGCCGGGAGGAGGTGGCCGACGTGCCGGTGGGGGTGCTGCTCTCCGGCGGCCTGGATTCGAGTCTGCTGGTGGCCCTGCTGGCGGAGATCGGGGTGCCCGAGATTCGCACCTTCTCGGTGGGTTTCGAGGATACCCCGGAGGAGGCTGGCAGCGAGTTCGAGTACTCGGACCTCGTTGTGGCGCGCTACGGGACCCGGCATCACAAATTCCACGTCCCCAACGCCGAGGTTCTGCGCCGGCTGCCGGAGGCGGTGGACGCCATGACCGAGCCCATGTTCGGCCAGGATGCCGTCGCCTTCTATCTGCTGGGTGAGCAGGTGTCACGGGAGATCAAGGTCGTCCAGTCCGGCCAGGGGGCGGACGAGGTCTTCGGTGGCTATTTCTGGTATCCGCGCCTGGCCGGGGCGGACCAGGGGGCCTGGCTCGAGACCTTCCGGCGGCACTACTTCGATCGCGATCACGCCGAGTTTCTGCGCCTGGTGGCTCCGGCCTTTGCCGGACCGGACCACACCGGCCTCCTCGTCGCCAGCCTGCTGGACCAGACGGGTGCCGAGGAGTTGGTGGACGCCGTCCTGCGCCTGGATGTCACCAGCCTCATCGTCGATGACCCCGTCAAGCGGGTGGACAACATGACCATGGCCTGGGGTCTGGAGGCCCGGGTGCCCTTCCTCGATCACGAGCTGGTCGAGCTGGCAACCCGCTGTCCCGCGGCCATCAGGCTGCGCGAAGGCGGCAAGTACCCCCTCAAGGCCCTGGCCCGGGGCCTGCTGCCGGATGCCATCATCGATCGGCCCAAGGGCTACTTCCCCATGCCGGCCCTCAAGTTCGTGCGCGGCGATTTTCTCGCCATGATGCGGGATCTGGTCAACTCCCGCGCCTGCCGTGAGCGGGGCATCTACCAAAGGGCCTATGTGGACCAACTCCTCGCCGCCCCGGATTTGCATCACACTCGTATCCGCGGCAATAAGTTATGGCATCTGGCCTTGCTGGAACTCTGGCTCCAGCGCCATCTGGATGGGGACAACCAGGGCTGACCCGAAGATGAAGGGATGTCGCTATATAAGTTTTTGCTGAAGTTGCTTTCCATTGCGGGTGTGAACAGCCATACTTATTGCCAAAGACGTCCCCCCATCATCCTGCCTGGATTCTCCCCATGATTACTAACCGGTTGAGTGCCGTCAGGCTCAGCGGTGATCGCCAGCAACCGCGCACTGGGCATCGGTTGCCTGGGTCCTCTTGGCGTTCACACCAGAACCATGGCGTGACATCGCCGCCTATCCGGATTACCGTCGTGACCGCGACCAAGAACTCAGTGGACACCTTGTCTGAGTGCCTGGCCTCCGTGTACCGGCAGTCATACGTTCATCGCGAGCACATCATCATTGATGGGGGCAGCACGGATGGGACCCTGGCGGAGCTGGAGGCGAGCCGCGCCCACCTGGATCTGGTGATCAGCGAGCCGGACCAGGGCATTTACGATGCCCTCAACAAGGGCCTGGCGCGGGCCACCGGCGATGTGATCGGCTTTCTGAACAGCGACGATCTCTATGCCGATCCCCATGTACTCCGGCGCATCGCCGCCGCCTTTGCCGATCCCAACGTCGAGGCCGTTTACGGCGATCTCCTCTACGTGAAGCGGCGGGACCCGGGTCAGGTGATCCGCTATTGGCGGTCTTGCCCCTATTCGCTACCCTTGCTGCGCATGGGCTGGATGCCACCGCACCCTACCCTTTATCTGCGTCGCGAGGTTTTTGACCGCATCGGAGGCTTCGACCGGGCCTACCAGATCGCGGCCGATTATGACCTCATGCTGCGGCTGCTAAGACAGCTCAAGGGCAAGGTCGTCTACCTGCCCAATGTCATGGTGTACATGCGGTTGGGCGGCGTCAGTAACCGCTCGCTATTCAGCATCCTGCGTAAGTCCTGGGAGGATTACCGGGCGCTGCGGGCGAATCGGGTGGGCGGGCTGGTGACACTGGCTATCAAGAATCTTTCCAAGATCCCACAGTTCTTCCGCAAGCCCGCCGTGGGGTTACAGGTGGCCTATCCCTCCCATCCCGCCCTGGCGGGCCAGTCCCACGCCAAATACCACTGGTAGTTCAGCCGGCACGGTCATCACCGCGGTCGCAAGGGCCAGGCGAGCGAGCCGTTTAGCGATGAATGGCCCCGGGTTTGGGGCCCTGCTCCTCCCATCTCGCCGCCTCGATCCATGCCCGGGCTTGCGGCGATAGGCCGTCAATGCGTTGGAGCGACAGATCGTCGAACCAGAGCTCGCCATCGGTCGCGGTTTCCGCTGTCGATCCCGCGGCCGAGACCAGCCGGATCTCCTGGTGGATGCAGGAATCGGGCACCTCAATCTGAAAGCGGAAGGGGGTCCAGGTCTCGGTGCTGAAAATGCGCTCGCTCTCTCCGAGCAGGGTATGGTCCTGGACGCGGCAACGCACCACCCAGCGGAAACCCTCGTTGGTCATCAGTTCCAGGCCCCGGTAAGAGCCCACCACCTCATAGGTCCCCGGGCTCAGTAACAGGGGCTGGGACAGGTGTTCAAAGGGCGTACGCATGAGCCTAAAGCGCACCCGCAGCGCCTGCCGGTTATCCCCCTCGAAGGGCGCGCGGCCGATCTCGACGCGATCGCTCCTGGCGATCTGCCAGTCAAAACCCAGCCCCGTCAGGGGCAGTTCGAAACCGCCATTGAATAAATAGCCAAGCTGTTGCCGCTGGCCGGCATTCAGGCTGTTCACCCAGGCCAGATAGGCATCCTGATAAAGCCCCTCGCGCAGCAGACGCTGGAGGTAATGCTGACGTTCGGCCTGGGTCAGGGGCACCTCGACCGAGTCGCGCCGCAGGCGGTAGAGTCGCCGGAGCGTCTCCAACTCCTTGCCCCGCGTCGCCGTGTCCGCGAAGAAATCAAACCACCAGGGGGGTGGATCGCGGGTAATGGCCTGCAAGGCCTCGCCCATCCCCGGGTCCTTCAACAGGGCGCGGAAGGTCTCGAACAGGCCGGGCGCCAGGCGTGCATCGGCCTGGATGGCCCGCGACCAGTGCTGAAAGGCCCGATCGAAATGCCCCCGTTCCAGCCAATACCGCCCCAGATCCCGTTGGGACTGGGGATTCACGGGCCGCAAGGCATCCACCTGCTCCATCAGCAGGTTCGCCCGCGCGGTATCCTCGCGGGCCAGGGCCACCCCCGCCAGCACCCGCAGGGGGTAGGGATCGGTTGGATTGGCGATAAAAGCCTCCTGGAGCAGGCCCTCGGCCCTCCCGACATCCTCCCGGAGCAGGCTGACACCCAGTCGAGAAAGGGCCGCGGCCTGCCCGGGATACCAGTCGAGCGCCCGCCGCGCCGCCGTCTCGCCCCGGCTGTCCAGCGCCTCGACCTGGATGCTCGCGACCCCCAATGCCGTGATCCGCCAGGCCAGGAAGGCCAGCACCCCCAGCAGCAGGGCTTGACGCAAGGGCAGCAATCCGGGGGTCATGGTGCTGGCTAGGCCGGCTCCAGATCCCGGCCGGCGGATTGCCCGTAGCCATACATGTACTGATAGTTGTACTGGTAACCGTAGCCATAGCCGGTGCCGCGGCGGTCCATCTTCTGCAACACCGCCCCAACCACATGCGCATGGCTACCCTGCAGGCGCTTCATGCTGTCCCGGAGGGCGATTTTGCGGGTCTTGCCGGGCTCCAGCACGAAGAGGGTTGCCCCCACGATGGCCGAGAGCAAGGGGGCATCGGCGAGACCCAGAATGGGTGGGCTATCCACGAAGACATAGTCAAAGCGCTCCGCCGCCAGGTGCAGCAGATCCGACATCTTCTGGCTTGAGAGCAGTTCCACGGGGTTCGGCGGCAGTTGTCCGCTGGTGATGACGTACATCCCCTCCACATCGGTGGCCAGGGCGATCTCCGCGGGCTGGATATCCGAGACGAGATGATTGCTCAGGCCCAGGTTGTTCGGGACATCAAAGAGACGATGCAGGGAGGGATTGCGCAGATCGGCATCGATGCAGAGCACCGAGGCGCCACTCTTGGCGAAGGCCAGGGCCGTGCAGAAACAGGCGATCGACTTGCCCTCGTTGGGGGCGGCGCTGGTGAAATGCAGGATCTTGGGCGCCCCCTCCGCCGAGGCAAACAGCAGGGTAGCCCGCAGGGAACGGGCGGCCTCGGCCAGAGGTGATTTGGGGTCGCGCAGCAGTTCCAGGGTAGCCGCGCTGTCCGCCTTGTCCTGGCGCATCAGGGGCCCCACCAGGGGATAGCCTCCCAGGAGGGGCACCCCCAGCAACTGTTCCGCGTCCTCGGCGGATTTGACCGTGTCATCCAGGTTCTCGATCAGGACGATGAGCAGCACGCCAACCACCAGGCCCAGGCCGAGGGCCTTGGTCAGGTTCGCCCGCAGGTTGGGGGTGTAGGGCTGGGAGGGGACACTGGCGACGTCCAGGATCGACACATTGTTGACGCTGACATCGGCGACGATGCCTGCCTCCTTGATCCGGGTCATGAGGCCGTCATAGACCGCCTTCAGCGCCGTTTGTTCACGCTTGAGGACGTTGTAGTCGGCGGTCTGGTCTCGCATCTCCAGGAGCGCCCGGCGCCCCTCCGCCACCCGTTGCGCCAGAGACTCATGCTCGCGCCGGGTCGCCTCGTAGGCAATCTCGATGCTTTTCGCGATCGCCCGCGACTCTTCCTTGATCTGCGCATCGATGGCCTCGATCTGACCGTGCAATTGCACCATCTTGGGGTATTCCGGGAGAAATACCTTCAGATTCAGTTGATACTCGTCATCGAGCTGGGCCCGGCGGGTCTTCAACTGCTGGATGACTTCACTCTTGAGAAAATCCTCGCCCCCGGAGCCGCCGGCCTCCTGCATGGCCCGGAATTTCGCCTCGGCCTGGAAGAGTCGCTGCTCCACTTCGAAGATCTGGGACTTGAGCTGGCTGAACTCCTGCTCATGGGTTTCCAGCAGGTTCTCCAGATTCACCAGGTCCTTACCCCGGGCATAGGCAATCAGCCGACGTTCCAGATCCTCGAGTTCGGCGCGGGTCTTGCGCACCTGGGTGTCGTAGAAGTCCTGGGCCTTATTGGTGTTTTGAAACCGCCGTTCCGAGTTCATGGCGACGTAGGTCTTGGCCACGGCATTCACCAGGGCAGCGGCGCGGCGCGGGTTCTCGTCATCCAGGGAGAGGCTGAGCAGATTGGCCTGGGGCACCGGCGTCACCTGCAAACCACCGCGGATCTCCCGCTCGACGATCGCCTGGTTGGCGGCCTGGAGATCCTCGGCCGTGATCGGCTCCGGTTCGGCCGCCGGGGTGCCCTGCTCGCCGCGCGTGAGCCAAGCATCGAATTGTGCGGACAGCTCCGCGAAGAAGCCTTGCTCGCCCGCCGCGGCCTTGCCCGGGGTCGCGGGCATCTCGACCCGAAAGTCCCTGGCGACCCGCTCCGCGAGCGCGGCGCTCTTCAGGAGCTGAATCTGATCGCCCTGAAAATTCTGTCCAATGGCATAGGTCGAATAGTCGTTATAGCCATAGGGACTGGCGGCCGGGGGTCTGGCTTCCACCACGGCGGTGGCGCGGTAGATGGGCGTCTCCCGGATGGTGAGTACCAGGCCCAGGATGAGGGCCAGGAGCACCGAGAAGATCAGCAGCCACTTGCGATGCAGCAGAATGCCCAGATAGCGCCGCAGGTCCAGGGGCTTCTCGTCCTCCATGCCCGCGCCCCCGAAGGCCGGCATCGCCATATCCGAGGCACGCCTCAGCGGTTGGCCACCGCCGGCGGGGAGGGGATAGGAGAGGTTGGGGTCGGGGAGGCGGTTAGGCATGGTGGTGACTAATAGCCCCCGCGCGCCGCGGGTAGCGCCCAGGTCTGCAAGATATTGACCAGCGGGCTGAAGAAGATCGCCAGTCCCGAGGAGGGGACGTAAATGTGATCGTCTCCCACCACCAGGGGGTCACGCATCCGACCATCCAGGATCTGCTGATAATCGATCACATAGGCGTTTATTTTGCCCTCGCCGGCCATGCCGGCGGGGCCCTCGCGGCGGTACAGCACCACCTGATTCTTCTTGCCCAGGGGCGTAACCCCTCCGGCCTGGGCGAGGATGTCCGTCAGGGTCTTGCGCCCCCGGATCGGCTGCAGTCCCTGGCCGCCCACGGCCCCCGAGAGGGTTACGTTCAGGCTGGCCGAGTTCTTGACATAGACGATGACCCGGGGGTCGCGCAGATAGCGGCTGGCGAGCTGGCGCTTGATCTCTTCCTCCGCCTCGCCGGGGGTCAGGCCGTTGACATTGATCGGGCCCAGCAGGGGCAGGGCGATCAGGCCCTGCAGATTCACCTGGGCCTCGGTCGAGAGTTCCGGCACCCCGAAGACATCCACCTTCAAGTCATCATAGGGCCCGATGCGGTAGATCAGCTTTTCGATACTGGGGTCGGGCGGGGGACCGATGATGGCCGGCATCAATTCAGCGTCCGGGGGCGGGGGATAGGCGGTCTGGCCCATGACCTCGAAGGGTTGTTCCTGGCGAGCCCCCGGCTGATGCCCTTGACCAGACCCGGGGTGCGTCTCGCAGCCGGGCAGCAACAGCGCCAGGGCGAAAAAAAACACGCAAAGACCAAGCCTGAGCGGCTTAACAGGTATGATAAAGGGCGGGGTCATGCTGGGAAGCGCGCTAGGGCTACACTGAAAGGTTACAGGGATGGCAGGATGGCACCAACCGCCGGACGAGTCCATAGCCTAATCGGGCCCTCATACCCCATTCCCCACCATTACCCACCGATACGACGAGCATTTCGCCTTCTTCTGGAGCCGCCAAGTTGCATACCGGCACAAGTTCGCATCCCGGCAGCCGCTGGGATTGGGGCCCCTGGGCGGATGAGGGGCCGCGTTTCAGCCTGAGCATCCTCGCCCTGCTGATTCTCGTCGCCCCCCTCTTTAACGGCGGACTCGACCCCTGGCCTCGTCTCCTCTTGCAATGGCTAGGGCTCATCCTGATCGGCCTGACGCTCTGGCGCCCGGAGCGCGCCGCCTTCCGCGCGGGGGAGAGCCTCCTGCTTGGCGCCCTCTTCCTGGCGCCACTCCTCTACCTAATCCCCTGGCCGGCCTGGGTCCTGGCCTATCTGCCCGGCCGCGCGGCTTATGATCAGGCCCTGGCCACGGTCTCGGCGGGTGCCCTGGCGACGGCCCGCCCCCTCTCCCTCCACCCCTTCGCCACCGAATCCGCCTGGCTCCTTGCCTTGATCCCCATCGGCGTCTATCTTGGGACCCGCTCGCTCCGGGAGCGGGGCGCCATGACCCTCGTTTACCTCCTCTTCGGGATGGCGGTGTTGCAGGTGCTCATCGGTCTCTTTCAGTTCGCGACCGCCACCAGCGGCGTGGATTACAGCCTCGCCGAATGGGTGCCGCGGGGCGGCGCCGCCTCCGGCACCTTCCGCAACCGCAACCACCTGGCCGGCATGCTGGAGATGGTCTTCCCCCTCGCCCTCGCCCTCTTTCTCTTCCATTTCGGGCATGGGCCCGAGCATCGCCAGCGCGGCCGGAGTTGGCGTGATAAAGCCATCGCTCTCCTCAGGGCCGGCGGCCGTCCCAGCCTGGCCTTTGGCCTGCTGGCTCTGGTCTTCGTGGTGGGTATCGTCGTCACCCGCTCCCGCACCGGCATCGCCATGGCCATGGTCGGGATGATCCTGATCGCGCTCCTCTTTGCCACCCACATCGGCGGCAGTGGCGCCTTCGGGCTGGTGGGGCGCCTGCTCACCCTGGCCATTGGCTTCGCCGCCGCCCTGGGGCTCGCTCCCGTCCTCGATCGGTTCGCCGTGGGCGATATGGTCTCGGATGCCCGCTGGCCGCTCGCCGCCGCCACCTTCGATGGCGCCGGTACCCTCCTGCCCCTGGGCAGCGGGCCCGGCACCTATCCGGATGCCTTTCCCATCCACCAGCCCGTCGAGTTGGGGCAGTGGTTCATCAATCATGCCCATAACGACTATCTGGAGACGCTGTACGAGATGGGCGTCTGGGCGTTGATCCTGCTCCTTATCTTTCTCGTCCTGTACGCGCGCCAGTGGTCGCGGCTCATGACCGGTAAGGAATGGTCGGGCTTTCGCTCCCTCCAGATCGGCGCCGGCATTGGCCTGGCCCTCCTCCTCGGGCATGGCTTCAGCGACTACAATCTCCACACCCCAGCCAACCTGGCCTATTTCGCCTTCCTGGCCGGCCTCTTCTTTTCCCCGCCCGGGCGCCTGCCCTTGATACCGAGCAAGCCAAGACGGGAGCGGCGCACCCGGTCCATGCGGATGCCGATTTCAGGGCCCCAGGGCCTCGCCACGCCGTCCCCGGCTCAGGCCGCGCCGCCTGTGGATCATCAGGCCATGCCACCCCTGACTCCACGGCCACGCAACCCCTTCGATGCCCGATAAACCGCTCCTGGAACCTGACATGAGCCCCCCTACCATTCTCCCTCTCATTCCCGCCGGCCCAGAGATCGAACCCGCCGAGCGGGACCGGGCCGCCGAGCGTCTCCAGGCCCTCCAGGCCCGGCTGCCCAAGCTGCTGTTCGCCGCGCCCCGTGACGCGGGGGGTGTCGCCTCCCTGGCGCGGCTGGCGAGACAGATCAACGGCTATCTGGACGTGACCGGCGCGACCCTGCGGGCGCTGGTCCCCGCGGGGCCAGCGGGACTCCAGGACAGGCGCGCGACGGCCACTGCTCAGGCC
>JBASIS010000320.1:0-4775 GCA_049654905.1 Chromatiaceae bacterium | reverse complement strand
GGCGTGGATTGAAACAAGCCGTCAGGATCTCGAACGGCAGTGCATTGTGACAAAATCGCCCGACCAATTGGTCGGGCGTGGATTGAAACCTAAAAGGATAAGGTCAAAATAAAGGTGAAACAATGGCTGTGACTTTTGTTGTCTGCATCCAAAAAGAAACCCTGGGCGATCTCTCGGGAGACGATATTCATGTCGGCCGTCTTTATGAAGTGGTCGAGATGAACGCCGGACATGGAATGATGCGTATCATTGATGAATCAGGCGATGATTATCTCTACCCCGAAAACTGCTTCGAGCCGGTGTTGCTCCAGCAAGCCGCCGCGCTACGCCTGAGTCAAGTGTTACCTCGCAACTAAACCAGGCCTTGTCATCCGACAGACTGAATCAGCCGTCGTAATGAAACCGACAGGCGATGATGACCAACTCGGTGTCGGTGGCGCGATAGACCAGGCGATGGGTGTCGTCGATGCGCCGCGACCAGTAGCCGGAGAGATTGCCGCGCAGGGGCTCGGGTTTGCCGATCCCGGCGCAGGGCTCGCGTGCGGCCTCGTTGATCAGGAGATTGATGCGCTTCAGTGTCTTGCGGTCTTGCTGCTGCCAGTAGAGGTAGGCATCCCAGGCGTCCGGGACGAATCGAATGCCGCGCATGGTCAATCGCCGCCCACGTCAAGCAAGGTCCGCGGCTGGGCCTCGCCCGCTTGATCCTGCCGGATCGCGCGCGCCAGGGCGGCGGCGTTGGCGGGGGTCGAGAGCAGATGCAGGGTCTCCATCAGGCTGTTGTAATGATCCAGGGACATGACCACGGCATCGCCCTCGGCATCCCGACGGCTGATGATGGCCACATCCGAGTCGCGCACGACCGTATCCAGTACGGATTTGAGGGCATTACGCGCATGGGAGTAGGTGACGACTTTCATGGCCCGAGACCTGTTCAAAAAGTTGATCAAGTTTAGCATGGCGGCACGCTGAAAAATTCCCAAAACACCACACACACGGGTTTGTCGATGCCTAATTTCATATCCGAAGACGAGATCGAAGTGGCCATGCTGCAACGCTTGCAGTTGCTCCATGGCTACGATGCGCTGATCTGCTTCACCGCCGATCCGGCGGATCTCAAGGACGGCTCGGGACGTACCGATAAAGGCGAGGTCATTCTGCGCGATCGCCTGCGCGCGGCGGTGATCGACCTGAATCCGGATATTCCCGGATCCGCCATCGATATGCCCTCTGTGTCCTGTCCAATGCCATCGAGACCCGGGTCGATCAGAACGACGAACTGAGCGAGGATTTCTACGAGATCCTGGAAGACGAAAATCTGGACGAGGCCCAGCACGCCAAGCTGGAGCAGCGTTTCGCCTCGGAACTGGAGGTCATCAAACGGGATGACCGGCTGGAAACCATCGCCCAGGACATCGTCCACCACTTCCCCCGGCGGGGCTATCTCGGCAAGGGCATGGTTATCGCCGTGGACAAGTTCACGGCGGTGAAGATGTACGACAAGGTTCAGCGGTTGTGGAAGGAGGAGATCAAATCCTTGCGCGGCCAGATCAAGCAGACCCAGGACGAGTTAATGGCGGCGCGTCTCAAGCGGATGGCTGAGTACATGCGCCAGGTCGAGATGGCCGTGGTGGTGAGCGCGGAGAACGGCGAGGAGGAGAAATTCGACCAGCAGGGCCTGGATATCCGTCCGCACCGCAAGCGGATGGACCAGGTGGACGCGAACGGCCATGACCTCGAATACAACTTCAAGGACCCGGAGGACTCGCTCCAGCTGGTCTTCGTCTGCGCCATGTGGCTCACCGGCTTTGATGCCCCCACGGTCTCGGCCCTCTACCTCGACAAGCCGCAAAAGGATCACACCCTGATGCAGACCATCGCCCGCGCCAATCGGGTATGCGCGCATAAGATCGGGGGCGTCGAGAAGAAGAGCGGGGAAATCGTCGACTATTATGGGGTCTTTGGCCGCCTGAAGAAGGCCCTCAAGGACTATGGCGAGGGGGATGAGGGGGGCGAGGAGCCCGTCAAGGACAAGGCGGAACTCTACCGACTCCTCGACGAGGCCATCGCGCAAGGTCACGACTTCTGTGATGCCATCGGCATCCATCTCGACCAGGCCCAGCGGAGCAGCGATGTCTTCCAGAAGGTCGGGTTTTTCGAGGATTGGGCCAATACCCTGCTGTACAAGGATGAGTATCGCAAAACCTTCAGCGTCCATGAAAACACCATCAGGGGTCTCTACGAGGCCTCTAAACCGGAGATCCTCGGCCAGCCCGTGGTCCGCGCCGTGGCCGTCTTTCAGTATCTCCGGGGGGTCGTCGATAGCATCATCCAGCAACAGGATATCGAGTCAGCCGTCCGGCGTATCGGGGAATTGCTCGATGAGAGTGTCGTCGTTGACGATGCGGGATACGCGGCGGTCAAGGAGGCGGGAATGGGCTTCCGGATGCAGCAGCAGGGTCAATCCTGGGATTTGAGCACCATCGATTTCGACAAGCTCAGGGAGGAGTTCAAGCAGACCGCCTATAAAAACATCAAGATCGCCGACTTGCGGGCCTTCCTGGAAAAGAAGGTCAAGGAGATGTTGAGCAAGAACCGCACCCGCCGCGACTTTGCCGAGCGCTTGCAGGAGATTATTGACAACTACAACGCCGGCAGCACCTCCGCGGATGCGGATTATGCCGAATTAATGGACCATGCCCAATTGCTGCGGGAGGAAGAAGATCGCCATTTACGCCTGGGTCTCACCGAGGACGAACTCGAAATTTACGACCTGCTGCGCAAGGATAGGATGACCCGGGAGGAGGAGAAGAAGGTGCGCCTCGCGGCCAAGGCCCTCCTCAAGCGCCTGACGGAGGAATGCCCCAAGGTGCTCGTCCAGGATTGGTTCAAGGACAGCCAAACCCGCTTGGCCGTCCGGGACGAAGTCGGCAAGGTCCTCGACTTTCATCTTCCCAACAAGGGTTACGATAATGATCTCTTCACCGAGAAGCGCGACAAGGTCTTTGAGCTAACGCTTGATCTCGCCATCAACCACAGAAAGTGGGCTGCCTGATTTCTTGCCTCCCCAAGGACTTAAACCCCCGGCCGGAAAGCTGGCCGATTACCCCGGCGTTGAATTACCGATCCTCTGCTGAATGGACAGCTACCATGACCGACTGGTATGGCCGCATCGTATCCGATCCCGATACCCTCTTTGGAAAACCGCGGATCAAGGGCACCCGCATTGGCGTGGCGTTCGTTCTCGATCTGCTGGCCTCCGGTTGGAGCGAGGGGCAGATTCTGGACAGCTATCCCCACGTCAAACAACAGGACTTGGCGGCGGTCTTCGCCTTCGTTCGGGACTGTATGAAGGATCAGACCCTCATTAAGTGTCAATCGCCGCCCACGTCGAATGGGAGTAGGTGACGATTTTCATGGCCCGAGACCTGTTCTAAAGCGGGTGAGCGGCATTTGCCTATTCTCGGCTGGAGTGGTACGTATAAATCGGCCTTGATCATTATTCCGCCCAAGACCGAGCGCTTCGCTTGGTTTTAGAGCCTGTTCATAATCTATATTTATGTCAGGATAAGGGGTTTTGATGCCCCACATGAAAACGAGAGCAGTCTACCCCAGTGACATCAGCCGGGAGCAATTTGAAGTCATCCGCCCGAAGCTGGAAGGATTCCGGCGCAAGACCAAACCAAGGATGCTGGATTTATATGATGTCTTTTGCGGGATGCGCTATGTGCTGAACAGCGGCTGTCAAGGGAGAATGTTGCCGTCCGACTACCCGCCGCCGCATACGGTCTACACCTACTTTCGCCAATGGGCGGCGAAACCGTTTACCGACCAACCCAGCCTGGTGGAAAGCCTGTTGCAGGATCTGGTCGCCGCCGCCCGACTGGCCGATGAACGAGCGGAGCACCCCACGCTCCTGATGGTCGATGCGCAGCGCGCGAAGAACACCGATATGGCAGAACAGAAAGGGTACGATGCCGGCAAGAAAGTATCTGGCAACAAACGACACCTTGCGGTGGACACCCTGGGGCTTCCCCATGCCATCGCGGTCACCACGGCGAAGGTGACGGATCGCCAGGGGGCTTTACTGGCGCTGTCCTGCCGTGCGGAAGGGTTGCCCAGCGTCGCAAAGGTATTGGTCGATGGCGGCTACACCGGAGAGCCCTTCGCCCAAGGGGTGGCGGCGATCATCCCCGGTGCTACCGTGGCAGTGGTCAAACGCCACGAACTCCATACGTTCGCGGTGCTACCAAAGCGCTGGATCGTTGAGCGCTCCTTTGGCTGGCTCGAAAAATCCCGCCGCCTTTGGAAGAACTGCGAGCGTCTTCTAAACAACAGCCTTCAAATGGTCAATTTAGCGTTTTTATGCCTACTGCTAAAAAGATTATGAGCAGGCTCTTAGCCCAGATGCCGGGTGGTCGCCACCCGACGATGCCGGGTCGTGGCGCGGTGCGCAGGCGTGAAGCACCGCTCGCGCCTGGAGCGGGCGGAACCGCTGGAGGTCGCCGCCGCCGCGATGGCAGCCGGGCAGCCGCTGCGACAGGTAGCCGTAGGCCTGAGGGTGGCGCGCAGCACGTTGCGGGACGGGCGCACGACGGTGCCATGGTCTGGGATGCCGCCGGAGGTGGCGGCCGCTCTGTCCACCCCGGTGGGTGCGCGGTGGCTGCACCGCCCGGTGGTGGGCGCGGCGCGGGCGGCGCTTGCCATGCGCTTCCCAGCGATGGTATCGTCTCGCCGACGACAGCCGCCTATGCGGTTGCATTTCGTATGCTTGATCC
>JBASIS010000319.1:0-13852 GCA_049654905.1 Chromatiaceae bacterium | reverse complement strand
GGGTATGCACTACACCAGCGTGCCCAACATCCTCAAGGTGCTGAACCCGCTGTTTCTGGACAAGCTGCGCGCCGCATTGGCCGAGGCCGGCTACAACGAGCGCAAGCTGCTCAATTTGCGCCGACGCATGGCCCGCATCCGGGTCTTCGACCCCGCTTGCGGTTCCGGCAACTTCCTGGTCATCGCCTACAAGCAGATGCGCGAGATCGAGGCGGAGATCAACCGCCGCCGGGGCGAGTCGCACCTGGGCAGCGAGATTCCGCTGACCAACTTTCGCGGTATCGAGCTGCGCGACTTCCCGGCCGAGATTGCGCGGCTGGCGCTGATCATTGCCGAGTTTCAGTGCGACGTGCTGTATCGCGGGCAAAAGGACGCGCTGGCGGAGTTTCTGCCGCTGGAAGCGCAGAACTGGATTGTCTGCGGTAACGCCTTGCGGCTCGATTGGCTGAGCATCTGCCCGCCGACGGGCACGGGCGTGAAGCTGGTGGCGGACGATTTATTCGGTACCCCGCTGGAGCAGACGGAGATTGATTTCGAGAATGATGGCGGAGAGACGTATATCTGCGGGAATCCACCGTATGGGGGATTGAGTTCGCAGACCGTTTCTCAAAAAGACGATTTGCGCAATCTGTTTAACGGAACAAGCGATTACTGGAAATCATTTGACTATGTGATGGGCTGGTTTTGGAAGGCGCATCAATTCATGCGCGGCCAGGCATCAAAGGCCGCGTTCGTTACGACAAATTCCATCTGTCAGGGGCAATTGGTGCCGATGTTTTGGCCTCTGTTGTTTAATGACGGGACTAAAATTCGCTTCGCCCACACTTCTTTCAAGTGGCAGAACTTGGCTGCGAATAATGCAGGGGTGACCGTGGCGATAATCGGAATCTCCCCTGTGGAAGAGAAATCAGCAAGGTTATATTCACTGAATGGTGCTGATGAAGTAAACATAACAGTAGTTGCAAACATCAATGCGTACCTGGTTGCCGGGCCAGATATTTACGTTGAACCGGAAGCGAACCCATTGTTTGATGTTCCGAAGATGTTCTGGGGGAACAAGCCCGTGGATGGTGGCCATTTGCTGATGTCACCGGACGAAGCCAGAGCAATTACACAGGTCGCACCGGAAGCCGCCCCCTATCTCCGCCAATACTTTGGCTCGCAAGAATTCATTGATGGCAAACCTCGCATTTGCGTTTGGGTCGAGGACGACGAACAAGAAGCCGCTCGTACAATCGCGCAACTTGGAGAAAGATTTAACTCTGTTAGAGATTTTCGGCTTGGAAGTAAAGCAAAGGAAACTCGACCCGCCAGCAAATTTCCGCATCGCTTCCGCCAAACACAAGGTGCACCCGGTAAGCAATCCATCATCGTTCCGATTCATACAAGCGAAACACGTCCGAACCTTCCCGTTGGATTGTTGCCAACAGGAAGCATCATTTCCAATGCGGCATTCGGTATCTATGAAGCCCCGCTCTGGAACCTGGCTCTCATCGCCTCCCGCCTGCATCTGGTCTGGGTTGCCACGGTCTGCGGCAAGCTCGAAACACGCTATCGCTACTCCAACACCCTCGGCTGGAACACCTTCCCCGTGCCGCTGCTCACCGAGCAGAACAAAACCGACCTAACCGCCTGCGCCGAGAATATCCTGCTGGCCCGCGAAGCACATTTCCCCGCCACCATTGCCGACCTCTACGACCCGGACACCATGCCGGAGAATCTGCGCCATGCCCACGAGCGCAACGACGAAGTGCTGGAGCGCATCTACATCGGTCGCCGTTTCAAAAACGACACCGAGCGGCTGGAAAAGCTGTTCGAGCTGTATTCTAAGATGGCGGCGGCGGCCAAGGCCAAGCCCGTTTTAAGAGCGACAAGGGCAAAGAAAACATGAGCGATAGGCCGATCAGCCTGACTCCGCCCCCGGAAGGCTATGCCGACTGGCTGGCCGATCTCAAAAGCCGCATCCACACCGCGCAGCAGCGCGCCACGCTGGGGGTCAACCGCGAGCTGGTGCTGCTCTACTGGCAGATCGGGCGCGATATTCTGGAGCGGCAGGCCAGCCAAGGGTGGGGCGCGAAAGTCATCGAGCGGTTGGCGCACGATTTGCGCACCGCCTTTCCCGCGATGAAGGGGTTTTCGCCGCGCAACCTCAAGTACATGCGCGCTTTTGCCGAGGCGTGGCCGGATGAGGAATTTGTGCAAGCGGCGCTTGCACAATTGCCTTGGTACCACCAACTGGCGCTGCTGGACAAGCTTCCCGACGCCGAAACCCGCCGCTGGTACGCGGCCAAGGCCATCGAGCACCACTGGTCGCGCAATATTCTGGTCATGCAGATCGAAACCCGCCTGCGGGAGCGCAGCGGCATGGCGGTCACCAACTTCGAGGCCCGTCTGCCCAGCCCCCCGTCCGACCTGGCCCGTGAGTCCCTGAAAGACCCTTATCGCTTCGACTTTCTGGGCTTGACCGAAGCGGCGCAGGAGCGTGAGATCGAAAACGCCTTGGTGAAGCATGTCACCGAATTCCTGCTGGAGCTGGGCGCGGGTTTTGCGTTCGTCGGGCGGCAGGTGCTGCTGGACGTGGGCGGCGACGAGTTTTTCATCGACCTCCTGTTCTACCACCTCAAGCTACGCTGTTATGTGGTGATCGAACTCAAGGGCGGCAAGTTCAAGCCCGAGCACCTGGGCCAGCTCGGGTTTTATCTGACCGCGGTGGATCGCCAGGTTAAAAGCGAGGACGACAACCCCACCATTGGCCTCTTGCTGTGCAAGAGCAAAAACAAGATCGTGGCCGAATATGCCCTGGGCGATAAGACCCAGCCCATGGGCATTGCCGAATACAAGCTGCTCGAGTCCCTGCCCGCCGAGCTGCAAACCAGCCTGCCCAGCATTGAGCAGATTGAGCGCGAACTGGCAGGTGACGACATAGCTATGGAAGACGATACGCAGTGAGCAATCCGACCAACCCCACCCATGCCTACACCGTGCCGTCGGTGTCGATCACTACAGCGCGCACTGGGGCATCCAGCAAGGCCAACGCGCTGGGGATGCGCCCCATGCAGGAACGCGCCTATGCCAAACGCGGCGAGCAATACCTGCTGATCAAGTCACCACCGGCATCGGGCAAATCCCGCGCGCTGATGTTCATCGCGCTGGACAAGCTCAACCATCAGGGCCTGCGGCAGGCTATCATCGTGGTGCCGGAGCGTTCCATCGGCAGCAGCTTTGCCGATGAGCCGTTAAGCCAGTTCGGCTTTCATTGGGATTGGCAGGTGGCCCCGCAATGGAACCTGTGCAATGCCCCTGGTGTGGACGAACCGCGCGTGGCCAAGTCCAAGGTGGAAGCGGTACGCAAATTTTTGGAAAGTACCGACCAATTGCTGGTTTGCACGCATGCCACCTTCCGCTTTGCGGTGGAAGAGCTAGGCATCGCAGCGTTCGACAACAGCCTTATCGCGATTGATGAATTCCATCACGTCTCCAGCAATCCGGACAACAAGCTGGGCAGCCAGTTGGGCGCGTTTGTCTCCCGTGACAAGGTACATCTGGTGGCGATGACCGGTTCCTACTTTCGCGGCGACAGCGAGGCCGTGTTGGGGCCGGCGGATGAGGCCAAATTAGAGACGATCACCTACACCTACTACGAGCAGCTCAATGGCTACCAGTGGCTCAAGTCGCTGGATATCGGTTACTTCTTCTACACGGGCCGCTATGTTGACGCCGTCGCCAAGGTGCTGGATCCGGCGCTGAAAACCATCGTCCACATTCCCAATGTAAATGCCCGCGAAAGCCTGAAGGACAAAGGCCGCGAGGTAAACGAAATCATGGACGCACTCGGCGGCTGGGACAGAATGGACCCTGCCACCGGATTCCACCTCATCAATGCCAAAGATGGCCGCACGCTGAAAGTAGCGGACCTCGTGGATGACAGCGACCCGGCACGGCGCTCCCGCGTGCTCACTGCGTTGAAAGACCCGGCGCAGAAGAACAACCGCGATCACGTGGATGTCATCATCGCGCTGGGCATGGCCAAGGAAGGCTTCGACTGGATCTGGTGCGAACATGCGCTGACCATCGGCTACCGCAGCAGTCTCACGGAAATTGTTCAAATCATTGGCCGCGCCACCCGCGATGCCAAGGGCAAGGAGCGGACGCGCTTCACCAACCTGATCGCCGAACCCGCAGCCGAACAAGCCGCCGTGGCCGAGGCGGTGAACGACATGCTCAAGGCCATTTCCGCCAGTCTGTTGATGGAGCAGGTGCTGGCGCCGCGCTATGAGTTCACCCCAAAAAACAGCGGACCGAAGAAGGGCTTTGATTACGGAGAAGAAGGCTACAAGGACGGTGGCCACAACATCGGTGTCAACACGGACACCGGACAGATTCATATGGAAATCAATGGGCTGATAACACCGCAAGGCCCTGAGGCTACGCGCATCTGCAAGGAGGACTTGAACGAAGTGGTCACCAGCTTTCTCCAGGACAAAACCGTGCTGGAGCGCGGCCTGTTCGACCAGGAAAACACACTGCCCGAAGAGCTGACCCAGCTACGCATGGGCAAGATCGTGCGCGAGCGTTACCCGGAATTGAGCGAGGGCGACCAGGAGGCCATCCGCCAACACGCCATCACTGCCATGAACATCACGCAGCAGGCCAAGCTGGCGCTGGCCCAAGCCGTCGCTAATGGCGACGGCGCCATGCAAGGCACCACGGCCTTGCTGGATGGGGTGCGCAAGTTCATCAACGTGCGCGACCTGGATATTGACCTGATCGACCGGATCAACCCCTTCGAGGCCGCCTATGCGGTGCTGGCGAAGGCGATGGATGAGAAATCCCTGCGCCAGGTGCAGGCCAGCATTGCCGCCAAGCGGGTGACTATTCCCGAAGATGAAGCCCGTGAGTTGGCGAAACGCGCCTTGCAGTTCAAGAACGAGCGTGGCCGCCTGCCCGACATCAATTCAGCCGATGCGTGGGAAAAACGCATGGCCGAAGGCGTGGCTGCGCTGGCGCGTTACCGCGCTCAGGCCAAGGCGGCCCAGGCGCAAAGAGCATCCGGCAATGACTGAAATGGACGATGACGAACTGCTGGGTGCGCTGGGTGTAGAAGTCACCCCGCTCAAGGCCGCCAGCCGAACCCCGCGCGAGGAACGCATCATCGCTGGGTTCGAGGACATTCTGCGCTTCCATCAGGCCCACGGCTCCGCGCCATTGCATGGCGAAGGCCGTGACATCTTCGAGCGCCTGTATGCCGTGCGCCTGGATCAGCTACGCAAATTGCCGGAAGCGCAAACCCTGCTGGCTGGGCTGGATGGCCCCGGCCTGCTGTCAGGGGGAGCAGCGGCTCAGGCAGATGTGGGTGAGCTGGACGAAGATGCCCTGCTGGCCGAGCTAGGCATCGGTGTTGCGTCAGCCGACCAGGACGACATCACCGTACTGCGCCATGTTCGCTCTAGCGTTGAAAAGCGTGCGGCGGAGGAAATCGCCGACCGTACGCGGTGTGCGGATTTTGACAAGTTCCAACCGCTGTTTGAGCGGGCAGAGCGGGAGTTGAAGGCTGGCGTTCGCATAACGCTGCGCTTCGGACGCGATACCAGTATTGCCAGCGGGAACTACTTCATCGTCGGCGGGCAGCTTGCGTATGTTGCCGAAGTGGGGGAAACCATCAAGGCGCCGAACGGTGAAAGCGATGCACGTCTGCGCGTCATTTTTGCCAACGGCACGGAAAGCAACTTGTTGCGCCGTTCTCTACAACGGGCGCTCTACAAGGACGACACCGGCCGCCGCCTGACCGACCCGAGCATGGGGCCGCTGTTTGGCGATGCGCCAGAACCAGACGACATCGAAACCGGCACCATCTATGTACTACGCAGCATGTCCAGCCATCCATTCGTCGCCGAGCACCGCGAGCTGATCCACAAGATCGGCATGACCGGCGGCAAGGTGGAGAGCCGCATCACAGCTGCCGAAAAGGATGCCACCTATCTGTTGGCCGACGTGGAGGTGGTCGCCAGCTACAAACTCCACAACATGAACCGCATCAGGCTGGAAAACATTTTCCACCGCTTATTCGGTGCGGCACAGCTCGACTTGACCATCGAAGACCGCTTCGGACATCCGGTGAAACCGAGGGAATGGTTCTTGGTGCCGCTCCATGTGATTGACGAAGCGGTTCAGTGCATTCGGGATGGGTCGATTACCGAAGTGGTCTATGACCCGGAGACGGCTCGGTTGATAGGAAATCGAGTCACTTGAGGGGGTTGGCTGCCTACCCGCCAGGCTTCCCCCTAATCATCATTCCCAATCATCCCCAGCCCCTGCCCATCCATCAGCGTAGCCCCGCTCGGGCCGCTCAGATTGACCAAGAACGTCTCATTCCCCTCCTTAATCCGGTCCCCCCGCACCGCACTACTCACCGTCTGGACCCACTGGCCAGCCAGGCCAGCGGATGATTCTCCTCCCTAACCTCTAAATCGTCCACAACCCGCACGACCTCGCCGCCCGGCTCCGGAAAGATGGCCCCACCTTCCACGGAGCCACCCCATGAGCCACTTCCCCCGCTGCATCAATTATGTCCTCGCCGCCGAGGGCGGCTACGTCAACGACCCCAACGACCCAGGCGGCGAGACCAAGTTCGGCATCTCCAAGCGCAGTTACCCGGATCTCGACATCAAGCTCATCACCCAGGACCAGGCTATCGCGCTCTACGAGCGGGATTTCTGGACCCCGATCCAGGGCGACGACCTCCCGCCCGGCCTCGACCTCCTCATCCTCGATCACGCCATCAATGCCGGCGTCGGCGCGAGCGTCCGCCTGGTGCAGCGCATCACCGGCTGCGCCCTGGACGGGCAGCTCGGACCCGTGACCCTGGCCGCCATCGCGGCCCGGAACCCGGAGAAGATGATCGAAGAGTTCAGCGATACGCGGCTGGCCTTTTATCGCTCCCTGCCCGGCTGGCGCCATTACTCCGTCGGCTGGACCCGGCGCGTCCAGCGTATGCGCCGCTTCGCCCTGGCCATGGCCCGCGAGCTTAACCCTGTCTCCTCGTAAAGCAGCCTTGTGGCGCGGTCAGGTCCAGGCCCTGAAAACCTGTCCCGCCGCGCCCCTTTTTTGGAGCTAGCCCATGTCCCCCAAATTCCGCCAACTCATCAGCGAACCGAGCACCTGGCGCGGCCTGATCTGGATGGCCACTGCCGCGGGTCTGGCCGTCAGTCCCGACCAGCAGGCCGCCATCGTCGCCGCAGGCATGGCCCTGGCGGGCATCGTCGGCGCCTTCTTCACTGACAACAAGCCCTAACCCTCAACCACAACCATCGAGATCCCTATGTCCAAAGCCTCCACTTCCTTCCGGATTTTCCATCCGGACACCAACACCCTGTCCGCCCTGTCGCTGTTCGACAGCACCGGCGCCGCCATCACCCCCAGTTTGATCGTTGATGGCACCGACCTTGGGCAACCCGGTTGGGTGTATAAGGAAATCACCCTAGCCAGCGCGGGTGAGCCCCTGTTCGTTACGCCGACCTTCACCAACCCCGCCGCCCCGGTCGCCGTCTATCTGACCCGTGTCGAGGGCCTGGACAACTACAAGGTCATCGACGAGTCGATCTTTGATGGCGCCAACCCGGGCCGTCCAACCGCCGCCGTGACCGCCGCCCAGGAGCATCTCCTCTTCGAGACCCTGAGCAACGCCGCCAACGGTGGCAGCATCTGGACCGTCAAGGTCCCCGCTTCCCCCGTGTCCCTCATCAGCGCTCGCGGCAAGGATCCCATCACCGGCGAGACCCTCTCCGGCAATGACATCCTGTTCCGCTGGACCGGCAAATGTCCCGGCCTGGTCGAAATCGAAGCGGACGTGGAAGACATCACCGACCCGCGCGGCTTTGTCCCCGTCGAAATCACCAATGCCACCACCTACGCGGAATCGAGCGTCGGCCTATCCCTGGTGCAGTCCGATGACCAGATCATCCCCCGCGACGGCATGGGTCACAGCGTGGCCCTGCGCATGCGCTACAACGTCGCCGGCGATCCGGGCACCTGGGTGAACCTGCCCAGCGAATTCTTCCAGTACGACATGGAAGCCCCCAAGCCCTGCGTCAGCCTGACCTCGGCCCTGCTGCGGGACCGCAACGACGTCATCTCCGACCTGGTCGAGCTGCACTGGGTCAAGGACCCCGTGTCCCCGGGCACCGGTGTCGAGATCTTCGTCACCGATTTCGTCGGCAAGAAGCACAGCGTTTACACCAGCGACGGTTCTGCCCTGTCCTGCCGCCTGGAGAACATCTCCCGGTTTGTGGTGCAGGATGAAGGCCCGGCCATGGCGCGGCCCTACCGCTTCCACATTGTGGCCACCAACCTGTCGGCCAAGTCCAGCGAGACCTACGCCGAGCCCCTCAACATCACCTCGAAGGTCAAGCCGGTTATCCCACCGACCCCGGACGAGATCGCGGGCACGGCGCGCGATGTGGTTTATGCCGAGCTCAAGGCCGAAGTGTTCGCCGACGTGCTGACCGCCCTGGGCGCCTTGCCCACCGAAGGTCAGGCCATCGTCGCCAGCGCCGTCGATAACATGCTCCTCAAGATCAAAGACGTGGTGGCCAAGGGCGGCAGCGTGGCCCTGGCCGACTTCGGCTTGTTCGAGGCCAAATGGACGAAGGAGCGCCTCGGTCGCAATCCGAGCACTGGCGAGCCGGTCATCACCCCCGCTTACCGTAGCCTCGGCTTTACGGCTGGACCCGGCTTCAAGCTGGGCACCAAGAACGGCACCATCATGACCGACCTGCAAGCCAAGCCCGCCTCCTAAGCGGCACCCCCCGCCGCTAGGTGACCCCTAGCGGCCTTTTTTTTTGGAGATCCCCCCATGCACGCCTCCGACAGCCTTGAATCCAGCATCGGCGCCGCCCTCTTCCTGAATACCCCCCTGGCCATCGCCCAATGGCAGGTCCACCTCTACACCGCCGCCCCCAGCGATGACGGCATCGGCGGGACCGAAATCGCCGCCGCCAGTTATGCCCCCGTGCGCTGTGATCCGGGCGCCGAGCGCTGGGTCAAGGACGCCGCCCAGACCACCGGCAGCACCGTTTTCCGCAACCTGGCGCCGGTCCAGTACCCCACCGCCGCCACGCCCTGGGGCACCGTTACCACCGTGGTGCTGAAGGACCAGGACGGCGCCGTTCGCCTCATCGTCCCCCTGGCCACCCCGAAGCCCATCGCCCAGGGTGACGTGCCCGTCTTCCTGGCCGGCGAACTCGAAATCCACATCGGGTAAGCCGCCATGATGAAACACCACATCGGCGCCCTGAAGCACAAACTCGAACTCCAGCCCGACCGCGACGCCAACACCCTCGTTGCGATGGGGCAATGGGCCAACCGTCTTGTCGTGGGGACGGACACGGGCAGCACTCGTCGGATTCACTTCTACGAACCGCGCCAGGACATGCGCCAATTCATCAATGATGTGGGGGTCGATACCCAACTCGATGGGGAATTCAACGCCCTGGCCATGTCCCACGATGGCAACCGGATCGCCTGTGGCGACAGTTACAACAACCTGCCCTCCGGGGCGGTGTACCTCTTCAATGTCGTGGGGGGTGACACCCAATATGGGCAGCCGACGAATTACGAGCTCACCCCCCTAGCCACCCTGACCCTCGATCCCGTCGTCGAGGATGCCTACTTCGGCGCCTCCTGCTGCTTCTACAACGCCACGGGCGGCGTCTTTGTGGGCGCGCCCGGCGTGGCCAATGACCGGGGTTCGGTGTTTCTGTTCGAGCCCGTCGGTGGTGTCTGGACCCAACAGCAGGAGATCCCCGGCCCGACCGGGCAGGACGGTTTCGGCACGGCGGTTTCGGTCTCCAACAGCGGCAGTTTGCTGGCGGTGGGCGCCGGCTGGGCCGACAACTATTGGGGCCGGGCCTACATCTACGCACAAGACGGCGACGGTATCTACCAACTGCGCGATACCCTGGAACCCGGCAACGATGGCGGGCAGTTTGGCCAAGGCATCGCCATCAGCCACGACGGCCTCATGCTCTTCGTCGGCACTCCCACCTATAGCGACATCCAGGCCCGCCAAGGCTGCATTCAGGTTTACCTGTACCGCGAGGGCGCCTGGGTCCGCACCGAGAAACGCATCCGGGCCACCGCTTGGAGCTGGGAGAACCTCGGCCTCAACCTGGCCATTGCCGAGGACGGGCAACAGGTGATGGCGGGTATGGCCTGCTCCGCCCTGTTTTACGATGTCTATCGCTACCGCCTCGGCGGCACCATCGTCGATGACAACGGCAACCCCGCCGCCCAGGAGGTCCGGGTCCACGACGGCTACTCCGGCGAGCTTGTGAACATTTGCTGGAGCGACGCAACCACGGGCGCTTGGGAAATAGCCACCGTCTCCGATGGCCCCAACTGCGTCATCTGCCACGACACGGACGAAGCCGGGGTCTTCTTCAACGCCCAGGTCTTTGATGGGGTGACGCCGCTATGAGCTACACCCCACCCCCCGGCAACGCACTAAACTTCAGCTTCCTCGGGCAAGCCGCCTATAACCCGCCACCAGGCGATGCCGTCAACTTCAGCTTCGTCCCGACCAGCACGGGGGGCGGACCCCTGGCCCTGGCCGCCCGGGCGGCCCTGGCGATCATCGGCGCCGCCAACCTGGCCAGGATAGCCCCCTGCCCCTTGCGGGCCGTGGGCGCCTTCCTGGTGAGTGCTACGGCCGCCTTGAGCAATCAGCGGCATGTCATCCTGGCGGCCCTGGGGCGGGTCACCCTCACCGGCCAGCGGGTCGCGGCCAAGCCTCCGCCGGGCCTCGGCATGAAGATGCACGTCATCGCCGATCCCCAGCGCCCGGAGGTGGTGCTAGATCAGTTCCTGCGGGTCTGGTTCTTCGGCCAGCCGAGCGCCGTGCGCGTCGCCTACCAGGTGGACGACCAGCCGGAGCAGCAACCGGCGACGACCTGGGAGAATCCCAACTCCCCGCAGCCCGCCGTGGTGCGCATCGATGCGGCCGAGATCCCCGGCGATGGCCTCACCCATCGGGTCACCGTGTCCGCCTGGCAGCAGGTCGGCACCACCCAGAGCACCAAGGCGAGTATCAGCGAATACCTGAGCACCCCCGACGTGCGGCCCCTGGTGCAGCCCGCATGGTGCGGCGCCACCCTCAAGCGCCAGGCCACGGGTCTGCAATACCACAGCACCGGCATCCTGCCCGACCTGGTGGAAGTCACCTGGCGCCATACCGGCGCCGTGGCGATCTTCGCCAAGATCAAAAACGGCACCAAAGACGCCATCTCCAAGATCGGGGTTGCGGACCACCAGGAGACGCGTTACCTGGCCGAAGGCCTCTCCGCCTTGCTGGGCTACAACTGGACACCCAAGGATGTCTATCTCGGGGTAGCCGGCATCGCCAAGGGCACCTATGGCCCGATTACCTGGCAGACCCAGCCCCTCAAGATTCGCGGCTTTGATGAATTCAAGCTCCCGGCAACCCCCAACCCGGACGCAGCGACCCAGCAGAGCCTGAACGCCTACACGTTACGCGAAGCCATCAAGGGCACCCTTTACGACCAGCTCGGCCCGAGTCGCCCCACCAACCTCAACACCCTCATCGATACGGCCTATACCAAGCTCATCTATCGCCTCAAGGACGTGATCCGCAAGGGCGGCACCGTGAAACTGGACGACCTCGGCACCTTCGCGGCCACCTGGCCGCAGAGCGGGCGGAGCGTCACCTTTACCCCGTCGAGCGGCTTCAAGGTCGGGACGCAAATCGGTAAGCCCCTCACCGACGCGCAGGCCAAGGAGATCCTCTGATGCCCGAGTTCATGCACCTGACCTACACCTACGACGGCGACACCCTGGGCGCCCGCCGCACCCTGGGCAGCCTCAGCGGGCAGGAGCAACTGCGGCTGGCCTACATCGATGCGCCGGAGATCGCGCAAAGCCCCTGGGGCATCCGCGCCCGGTCCTATCTGCGGACGATGCTGGTGGTGAACGAGCGCATCCAGGTCGATATCAAGCACCGGGACAAGTACGGCCGCCTCATCGCCGAGGTGCTCCGCACCCGGGATTACGGCAACCTCGGCTTGCGGATGGTCCTGCAAGGGTACGCCGCCCCCTTTATGTGTCCGAGCACCCAGCAGGCCTATCACGTCGCCGAGAGCATTGCCCGCCGCAAGAAGGCCGGGATCTGGTCGCTCCCGGGTCTCCATCAAACCCCTTGGATATACCGATGAGCCCACCCTACGACGACCTGGCCGAATTCCAGGAACCCGCCCGCGAGACGGTGGCTTACCGCATCGGCAGCGAAGTTCACCGCCACGCTACCCGGATTGAATTGCTCGAAGAGCGGCTCAACCGCGCCCTCGTCGAGCATGAAACGATGAACCGGGAACGCGAGCAACTGTGCAACCGCTTCCAGGCCCACGAAGAAGAACAGCACCACGCCCAGCACCGCTTGATGCTGGTCATCATCCTCACCTTGCTCTCCGCGACCGGCGGTTTAATCGTCCTGACTGTCCAAAGCCTGGTCACCATCACGAAATAACCCGCCGAAGGGGGGGAGGGGGTAGGGGGGAGGGGGGGCAGGTAAGGTGTAAGTGTGCGGAAGGGAGGCGTACATACCCGTAACCCTGTACGTACCTATACGTACACATGAGGGCTAACCATGAGCAGGAAACTCGGGAAATTTCGGGGCGGCAAACCCTCCCATGAACCCAAATCGAACCGGATACTGAATCCCCCTCAACCGGATCGGGAACCCCAGACCGGACCCACCTGGTTCAACCCCGCGCGAGGGGCGATCCTCGACCGCATGAAATACCTCGATGACGATTGGCCGCCGCACGGGACTTGATCCCCGCACCTGGACCCTGCTGGTGATCCTCGCCGCCCCGCTCGTCGGCTGTGCCTGTCGCCCGGATGCCCGGCTCCACCAGCAACCCGCCGCATGGGCCGACCTCCCTGAGTCCCTGATGGTCGGCATCGCTTGCCTGGAAATCCTCCCGTCCTGGCGAGCACCACGGCATGAGCCCCGCTAGAATCCCGCCTAACGACCGCTACGGCCTCGGCACCTGGAACTCCTACGTTATCCGGGGCACGGACAGCGAGGACCGCCGCGCCCGGCTGGCCGAAGTCCCGGAGCACTGGCGCGAACGGGTCAGATCCCACGTCGTCTGCTATTTCGCCGTGAAGGCCCGCGCGAAATCCCAGCTCCCCGGCGCCTGATCGCTTGAGCCCCTGGAGCGTTTTCGAGCTTGAGAGCCCGCTTGCGCTGCCCCACGTCGGCCCTACGGCTTCGTACCTCAGCCCCAGGGCCTAGCGGGTCAGCACGGCGCTCCATGCCCCTGGCTGGCGTTGTAGGGCCTGGTGTTCGGCCCTGTCACCCGCCCTGCATCCGTCCAGCCGGTCACCACCAACAACGTGGTCACCGTCTGGCCGGCAGGGCGGGCGCCAGGGCCTCACGGCTCCAGATGCCGCCATCCTGGCTCGATCTGCGCGCCGTCCTGCCTTGCGTTGCCACGACCTGAAGACTTTGATTCCCTCCTTCCCCCCTCCGGGGGGCACGGTCGGCCTACGGCCGGCCATTGATGCCATCCCTGGCACTCGCCCAGGTCGCTGCGTTCGTCGCTACGTCGGGGCCACTCCTCCCCCGCTCGCAAAGCTGCGCTCCTGCGTCGCTACGCTTCGCTCCCTCCGCCGTCGGACCCCTCCTGCGCTCCTCGCTCCGCTCCCTCTGCTCGTCGTCCCGCTCCCAGCGGGAATACAGAGCTTTGGAAGGTGGCGCGGGCGGAATAGCCCGCACCACCAGCCCATCAGGAGAAAACCATCCCTGGCGGGCGGCCTTCCGTGGCCGGGGTCCCTC
>JBASIS010000318.1:0-16452 GCA_049654905.1 Chromatiaceae bacterium | reverse complement strand
GTGTCGGATGGTTTTGCCAGCCGTGGCGATGGCGTTGCGAATGGCGTCATCGGTGCCATTGCTGGATGTGCCGACGACCTCCACCAGCTTATAAACTCGGTCAGACATAGCTTTCTCCTGAATGTTGGGATATTGGAACCGCCCAGAATTTTGGTCGGTGGCATCACTGGGCCCGCTTACCAGGCGCCGCACCCGCGCCTGCTCCGCCAGGCTTTCCGCCAGCCGGGAGGCGATGGTCGAAAGCAGCCGGATCTTTAGCCCCGCATCGATCGCCGCAAAGGGGATGCGCCAGCAGGCCCCGCCGTCGCGCGTCACCACATCGGCGGAGCGGGGTTGAACGCTGGCCAGCGGCAACTCACCGAGATCATGCGGTTCAGGGGGCGCCCGGTGCCAGGCTCCAGGCTGATCGAATTGAAGGCCTCGCCCGGGGGTTCGATCTCCACCTTGGCCAGGACCCGCTCGACCCCGAGGTCGGCGAGCGCCAGCCCATAGACGAAGGGCTTGGAGACGGATTGGGATGTTGAAGGTCTGGCGGCTGACGCCGACCTGGGTGCCGTCGGTTTCAGGGCGCCCGGAGTAGTCCGGATGGGGTGGTAACAAAATCCGCAGCGGGCCTGGCTGGAATCGTTGGCGTCTAATCCCCAACGACGCCAACCAGTCCCGCGCTAAACGCAGGCGTTGAAACCGGCCAGATCCAGGGCTCGGGAATGCGCACACCCTGGTCCCGCTGGCTGCCTGATTTGAAAGTGGTTATTTCTTGATGATGGGGTCATTCATCCCGGCGTCAAAAAATTCCTTGTTGGCCTTTTCGAAGGCAACACAGGAAGGACCGCCTTTGTCAGCATTTTGGCGCGTGCATTTACGGGTGCCTTTTGCCAAGTCGGCGCAGGGGCCACCCGCGGCGAATACCGCGGCGCATTCCTTGGCCATCTGTTGTTTCAAGGCGGCCTCATCCCCGGCGGCCATGGCAACGGAGGAGATCAGAAGCAAGGCGCAAAAAATTGAACTTTTCATATCGTTTCTCATGATTGCTGGAATGTGAAGTGCCGCTTGCGCGGTATGCCCGATGCAAAAGTGAGTCGTTTTGCATCAATCCTTCATAAAACCAGGGCAAGAAATCATACCGTGGCTTTTAATTGGGAATTCTGGAGAAGTTCGACAGGCCTGTGATTTTTGTTATTGGCCACGTCTTTGAACTTCCCGAAGGTAGTGTCGTTCGCCCGCACCGACCGAGACCCATCATAAGACGCGGATATGACGAATTTATTACTGAAAGGTAACAGTTATTAGGCTCTCTCTTGGCATCCAGTCCCGATAGCTTCAGGCTGAGCCGTCGGTTTTATGGGCAATGGGGTCCAGGCTTCGAACGAACTCGGAGGTTGCTTACCCTCAGAGCTGGATCTTGTGATGGTGTAAGTCGTAACCCCGGTCGCGGTAGTAGCGGAAACGCTCCCGGCCTGCCTCGCGGCTGGCGGCGTTGGGGTCCAGGGGTTCGCAGAGACGCTCAAAGCTAGCGAAGCCGGGCGGGATGCTGGGATCCAGGTTGATCAGCACCTGGTCATGGCCGGCCAGGGGCTCGTCGCCGATGAGGATGGGTGTCAGCTCCGGGTCGGTCTGGCCGATGCGGCCGTGGGGCAGGAAGCTCTGATCGTCATAGGTCCAGAGCAGGCGGTCGAGGTGCTCGGCCTGGCCGGGGTCCGTGACCCTGATGTGAATGCGGACGGGGTTCTGGCCGCTGTGGTAAATGCGTTCGGCCAGGCGGCAGGTGAGCAGGAAGCGGTCGCCACGGCTGCCGTCCTCCAGGGAGTAGAAATCGATGCGGGTCAAAGTTTGGCGCTCCGGCGTTGCAATGGCCCCGGCCGGGTGACTCCGGCCGGGGCGTGGGGTTTATAGCTCGCCACTGCGCTGGAGCATAAACTGGACGAGCAGGGACACGGGCCGCCCCGTACCGCCCTTCTCCTTGCCGCTGAGCCAGGCGGTGCCGGCGATGTCCAGGTGGGCCCAGGGGTACTTTTTGGTGTAGCGGGACAGGAAGCAGGCGGCGGTAATGGCGCCGCCCTCGCGGCCGCCGATGTTGGCCATATCGGCGAAGTTGCTGTCCAGGAGGCTTTGATAGTCTTCCCAGAGGGGCATGCGCCAGGCGCGGTCCCGGGCCTTCTCGCCGGCGGCCAGGATCTCCCCGGCCAGTCCCTCGTCCGCCGTGAAGAGGCCGGAGGCGACGTGGCCCAGGGCGACGACGCAGGCACCGGTGAGGGTGGCGATGTCGATGACGGCGGCGGGCTCGAAGCGTTCACAATAAGTGAGGGCGTCGCAGAGGATGAGGCGGCCCTCGGCGTCGGTGTTGAGGATCTCGATGGTCTGGCCGGAGAGGCTGGTGACGATATCGCCGGGTTTGTTGGCGTCGCCATCCGGCAGGTTCTCGGAGGCGGGGACCAGGCCGATGAGGTTCAGCGGCAGCTTTAACTCCAGGGCCGCGCGCATCGTGCCCAGGACACTGGCCCCACCACCCATGTCGTACTTCATCTGGTCCATGTCCGCCCCCGGCTTGAGGCTGATGCCGCCGGCGTCGAAGGTGAGACCTTTGCCCACCAGGACCAGAGGCTTGGCGCCCTTCTTGCCGCCCCGGTAGTTCATGACGATCAATTTGGCCGGCTGGCGGCTGCCCCGGGAGACCGAAAGCAGGGCGCCCATGCCCAGTTTGGCCATGTCCGCCTCTTCCAGGATGGTGACTTTCAGGGCGGGGAAATCCTTGGCCATGGCCTCGGCCTGATCCGCCAGGTAGGTCGGGGTGCAGATGTTGCCGGGCAGGTTCCCCAGCTCCTTGGCCAGGGCGACGCCCCGGGCCATGGCCTGGCCATGGCGCAGGGCCTGCTTGGTCAGGCTCGTCTCTTCCGGCTCCGCGATCCAGAACTGGAGCCGCTGGAGGGGGCTGGGCGGTTTCTTCTCGCTCTTGGTGCGCTCGTAGCGGTACTCCTTATCGAGGATCGTGGTCACGGCATCGCGCATGGCGAGGTAGAGGTCGATGTCCGGGGGGGCGGGCAGGGCACAGAGGGCCTCGGTGGCGCTGGTCTCCTTGAGGCGGGCAAGGGCGGCGGCCATGACCTTGCCGAAGGTCTTGCGGTCGTATTTCTCCCGGGGACCCAGGCCAACGAGGAGGACTCGCTCGGCGGCTAGGGCGGGCACCTCATGCAGCAGCAGGGTCCGGCCGGCCTCGCCGTCCAGGTCCCCCTTGTCGATGATACGACTCAGATGGCCATGGCTGGCCGTGTCAATGAGCTGGGTGGGCGCCGCCAACTGGCGCTGTTCGAAAACGCCGAGAATGAGACAGGGGCTGGTACGCCCCGCTAAATCGCCGCTCTTGATGCTGAATTCCATGGAAAATCTCTGTTGGTGGAGGGGGTAGGACTGGCGGGTGACTTGGGTGCGCCTCAAGTCCGGCCCGATGTTAAGATGCCAATTCGATCATCCTACTAAAATCAACGTCCCGCTAGAACCGCTTGGCTTGAACAAGCAGGCATGGACCGGGACCGACGACGGAAATGCGCGTGAAGATCCTGGATCGCTACCTGGGCCGGGCCGTGATCGGCGGCACTCTGCTGACGATGGCGGTGCTGCTGCCCCTGATTGCCTTTTTTCTCCTGGCCGACGAGGTGAACGACCTGGGGGAGGTGTATGGCTTCGCCGATGCCCTGGCCGTGGCGGGTCTGAGCCTGCCGCGTTACGCCTACCACCTGTTTCCCATCGCCACCCTCATCGGGGCTCTGGTGGGCCTGGGGGCACTGGCCAGCCATTCGGAGTTGGTGGCCATGCGGGCCACCGGCATGTCCATTGCCCGCATCCTCTTCGCCGCGCTCAAGGCCGGCCTGGTGCTTGCCTTGCTGGCCCTGGCCTTGGGGGAGTTCGTGGCCCCATCGGCGGAGCAGGCCGCGGTGCAATGGCGCAGCGATGTCAAGTCCGGCCAGGTCACCCTGCGCACGCCTCGGGGGCTGTGGGCGCGGGATGGTGATGCCTACATCAGCATCGGGGAGATTTTGCCAGGTTCCCGCTTGAGTAATATCTCCATCTACGAGACCGATGAGAATCGGCACCTGGTCCTCGCCACCCACGCGGATGTAGCCCACTATGACAATGGCGAATGGGTGCTGGAGGGCATCTCCCGGAGTCGCCTCTCCGAGGAGGGCGTCGAGGTCCAGCCCCTCGCCAGCACGGCCTGGTCCTCGCTGCTCAATCCCTCGCTGCTGCGGCTGGTGGTGGTGGAGCCCCAGGCGCTCCCGGTCTGGGATCTGGCGCGCTATGTGCGCTACATGACCGCCAATGGTCAGGATGCGGGCAAATACGAAACCGAGATGTGGACCAAGATCACGCATCCCTTTCTGATCCTGACCATGATCCTGCTGTCCATCCCCATCCTCTTCGGTTCCGCCCGCAGCACCGGCCTGGGGGTGCGACTCTTCCTGGGTATCATGCTGGGCATGGCCTACTATCTCGTCAGTCGCGGCTTTTATTTCCTGGCGATCCATTTCGGCCTGGCGGCCTGGCTGGCGGCTATCCTGCCTTTAATACTTTTTGGTCTTGCGGGGCTAGGGGTGCTGCGCCGGGTGAGTTGACCCGCAGGTCTGTCGCGCCGGGATTAATCCCATCACCTCTTACGCAGCAGCATGACCGGGCGGCAATGGGAAAGGTGGTCATGCGGGGCCAGGCCCTGGGGGTCGAAGATGACCCAGAGGAGGCCGAGGGGCGCGGGGAGCAAGGTGGCCCAGAGCAGGCGACGTCCGGCATCGCCGAGGGACAGGGGCTGGCCGTCGTCCCGTAGCAGGCGAAAGTGCCAGGCGCGCATGCCCAGGGTCTGGCCGCCGTGAACCCAGAAATAGGCAAAGAAGCCATAGCCGACGGCGATGAGGTAGAGCTGGAACAGGAGCCGGAGCCAGCCGTCCAGCCAAACCTCGGTCCCGCTCAGGGCCGAGGCGGGAATGATCACCAGGGTGGCGGCGAGCAAGAGCATTCCGAATAGGAGGATGAGGTCGTAAAGCAGGGCGGCGAGACGCCGGGCGAGACCCGGCACGCAGGCCTGGGCGATGTCGATGGCCATGAGTTGGCGACGGGGCTCCGGTTGGTCAGGGGCGGATATGCCCTCCGTGGCGCCATTGTCCCAGTATTGGGGGAAGCCGTCATTGATCGTCGGTCATCCCCGACCAGAGGTGGGTGCCAGGTAATTGTCCCGCGCCCTGGGTGCGTTCCCCCGCGTGGCGTGATTTTGTTTCCTGACCAGGGCCAGACCCATGATTCGCATCGACCTGAAACCTATCCTTTTTCGGCTCCTGCGCGGCGTGCCCATGCCGGTCCTCTCCATTCTGGTGGGGCTGGTGGCGGGCCTCCTCGTCTGGAGCGTGCTGGAGCAGATCCAGAGCGAGCAGATTGGGCGGATCTTCGGCCAGGAACTTGAGTCTCGCCTGGACCTGCGGTCGCGGGAGAGCCTGATGCGCTTTGACCAGTATCTCGCCCAATACGCGGCGACCACGCGACTGGTAGCCAAACACCGCCAACTGGCGGAGTACCTGGAGCCTCGCGTCTGGACCCGGGGCGAGGATTTCCTCCCACGCCGTTACCCGGGCGGTCGCCCCCCCTGGCTGCCAGACTTTCTGGAGCGCGATGGCCTGGTGCCCCCCAGCCATGTGCTGCTGGTCGATGGCGAGGGTGCCTTGCGGGAGATCTTTGCCACCGGGGCTGTGGGTTTGCCCGCCGAGATCGCGGCGGGGGTGGAAGCCCACCTGCGCCATGATCGCGAGGTCCGTTCCGTGTTTGCCGTCTTCGAGGACCGGGTCTTCCTGCTGGTGAGCGACGCCGTCGAGGATCGCCAGGGCTTCGTCATGGGCAGCCTGGTGGTCCTGGTCCCGGTCGATCAGGCCTTTCTCGTCGCCTCCCAGCGGGGCCTGCTGGCCTCGGATAGCGCCATCGCCCTGGTGAATTCGGACGATCAGCGGGTCCTGGTCAGCCTGGACCCGGATTGGCTGACCCCGGGCAGCCCCCTGTCCCTGTGGCGAGACGCCTACCTCATCACCTCGCAATCTCTCTTCGGCTACGAGGGGTCGGACCTGAACCTGCTGTTCACCACCCTCGTCTCCCATGACAGCGTGGACAGGATGTCCCGCCATGTGCGCATTTTCGAACGACGCCAGCGCGGCATTGCAGCCCTCGTCTTCATCGGGGCCTTTACCCTGGTCATTTACCTGGTGTCGGCGCGGCTCAATAAGGTCCTGCGGCGCCTGTCCGGTTTCGCCCGCCAGGCCCTGGGGATCGCCGATCCCGGCTTTAGTCGTGGCGCAAACCAATTGATCTTGCTGGAGGATTGGGTGCAGCAATTCACCCTCCTGGTGCTGCGCGCGCGGGAGGAGACCAGTCGGCGCCATGAGATCGCCATGCGCGAGAGCGAGGCCCTCAAGGCGGCGGTCATGGAGGCCTCCCTGGACTCTATCGTCACCCTGGACCGTCATGGGCGGGTGCGGGAACTCAATCCCACCGCCGAACGCACCTTTGGCTATGGCCGCGACCAGGTGTTGGGCGAGAGTTTCAGCCGCCTCTTGCTGGCGGGGTCGGCGCGGTCCAATTTCTATGCCCTCCTGCGGGAAGGGCGCCGCGCCCAACTTGAGGGCCGCGAGCCCCAAACTCGCAGTGAGCTGCTGGCGCTGCGGGCGGACGGCACCCGGGTGCCTATGGAGGTCTCCGTCGTCCCCATCCAGTTAGAGGATGAGTTGTTCCACACCCTCTACCTGCACGACATCACCAAGCGCAAGGAGCGGGACCGGGAGATTCGCAGTCTGGCGGGCTTTGCCAGCGAGAGCCCCCACCCCATGCTGCGCGTCAGCCCTGCCGGCCACCTGCTCTACACTAATCGCGCCAGCGAGCCCCTGCTCGGAATGTGGGGCGTCACCGGGGAGGGGCCCCTGCCGGCAAACTGGCTGGCCCTGGCCCGCGAGGCCCTGGCCGAGGGGCACCAGCGGGAGGGGGAATTTGAATGCGACGGCCTGGTCTATTCCTGCCTCTACGTCCCGGTCAGCGAACTGGGTTACGTCAACATCTATGCCCGCGATATCACCGCCGTGCGCCGGGCGGAGCAGGAATTGCGCCGGCATCAGGCGGAACTGGTCCATGTCTGTCGCCTCAGCACCATGGGTGAGGTGGCGACGGGCATGGCCCACGAACTCAATCAGCCCCTGGCGGCCATCGTCAACTATGCCAGCGGCTGTGGCCGCCGCCTGCGCCAGGGGACCGGCGATCCGGAGGAACTGGCCCAGGCCATGGACCGCATCGGCAGCCAGGCCCAGCGGGCGGGGGAGATCATTCGCCGCCTCCGGGGCCTGGTGGGCAAGCAGGCCCCGGTGCGCGTCCAGGGGGATCTCAATCACATGGTGGCGGAGGTCAGCGCCTTTGCCGAGTTCGAGATCGCCAAGCTGGGGCTGACCATCGACCTCGATCTGGCGGTGGGCGAGATTCCGGTCCGGGTCGATCTGGTGCAGATCGAGCAGGTGCTTCTCAATCTGGTGCGCAATGCCCTGGATGCCCTGGAGGAGGTCCCGCCGCACCGCCGGCGGCTCACCATCCGCGGCCGCCGGGAGGGCCACTGGGCGGTGGCCACGGTCGAGGATACGGGACCCGGCATCCCTCCGGAGGTCATGGCCAGGCTCTTCGATCCTTTCTTTACCACCAAGATCAATGGGATGGGCATGGGCCTGCCCATCAGCCAGACCATTCTGGACAACCATGGCGGCGAGATCCGAGTCGATTCCGAACCCGGTGTTGGGACCCGCTTCCAGGTTTTGTTGCCCTTGGCCAGCGAGGCGGACCCTGTCTAGGTGACGGGCCCGATGGCCGGATTCGGGTTGTCGGGGGTGGGTCAAGCCGAGCCGGTCAGGCGCTTCTTGACTCGTCTCAGCCCAAGCCAGGCGAAGCCGACGACGAGGGGGACGGCGATGCCCATGGCGAGGCTGGCGTCGATCGGCAGACCGCCTGCCTCCAGACCCTTGAGGGCGTAGCCGATCAGCCCGACACCGTAATAGCCAATGGCGATGACGGACAGGCCTTCGACGGTCTCCTGGAGGCGCAATTGCAGGTGGGCGCGGCGATCCATGGACTCCAGTAGTTGACGGTTTTGCTCCTGGAGGGAGACCTCCACGCGGGCCCGCAAGAGACTGGTGAGACGGGCGGCGCGCTCGGCCAGGTCGGTCTGGCGATGCTGGGTGGACTCGCAGGTGGCGATCGCGGGGGCCAGGCGGGCATCGAGAAACTCGGTGAAGGTCTGCAAGCCCTCGATGCGTTGTTGGCGCAGTTGCTCCAGCCGCTGCTGGACCATGCCGTAATAGGCGCGGGAGGCGTCGAAGCGATAGGTGGTGCGTGCGGAGATGGCCTCGATCTCGGCGGCGAGACTGGTCAAATCCGCCAGCAGATCGTTTTCAAAGCTGGGGTCCGCCGAGGTGCCCCGGCTGGCCATGCGGGAGGCCAGCATGGCCAGCCGACGATCGGCCTCGCCCAGGGTGGGTGAGACCTCCCGGGCCAGGGGAAACCCCAGCAGGGCCATGGCCCGGTAGCAGTTGATATCGAGAATCCGCTTGGTGAGCCGTCCGGCCTGGCCCTCGGACAGGCTACAGTCGCGCACCAGGATGCGCATGAAGCCGTCGGCGTGGATGCGCATGTCGGACCAGGCGCGGGAGGCCCCGCCCACCACCCCGGAGCCGATGATAGGGTTGCCCTCGAAGAGCGCGGCCAGTTCCTGGGCGTCGCGCTCGGGGGTATCGCAGGCATCGATGGCCAGAGTGACCGCGGCGATGACCTCGCCGGGTAGGTCGCGTAGCCACTCCTCGGGTAGCTCATTGAGCAGGGGGTTGGCGAAGGGATGGGCGAAGGCGCCCTGCTGGCTGAAGGTGTAGGTGACAAACTCGGTGTGACGCTCCCAGCGCACCCGCAGGGTCCCCAGGTCCGCCGAGTAGTGCTGATGGATCTTCTCCGGGATCGGCCGTCCATAAAGGGCTAGCAGGCGCTTGAGGTGGGCGATGTTGCGGCCGGTCCCAGGTTCGCCGCACACCACGGCGAGATGGGAGATGCGTTCCGGGGCGCGGAGGGGGTCAAAGGTACGGGCGTGCAGCTCGGCCGCGACGGCGTGGCGGAGCGGGTGCTCTCTGAAGACAAGGGACATGATGGGGTTGAACCTGTTTGAGTGGCGCGCGTGGCCGGGCTGGGGGTGGGGTCCATGAAACCCGGCCATTTTAGTACCAGGCCCTGCCGAGGCGCTTCCCGGCGTGAGGTTCCAGAGGAACCGCCGGGGGATATGGGCTAGACTTCGCGTCGGTTAGGTCATCCTCCCTATTGCGAGAAAACCGATGAATAGCGAACCCACCGTCTTCGTGGTCGATGACGACGAGGCCATGCGCCATTCCCTGGAATGGCTGATCGCCTCCGCTGGCCTGCGCACCCAGTCCTTCGGTTCCGCCGAGGAATTTCTGCGCACCTACTATCCGGGCCAGGCCGGGTGCCTCCTGCTGGATGTGCGGATGCCGGGCATGAGTGGTCTGGAGCTACAGGCCTATCTGGCGCGGGAGGAGATCCGCATCCCCGTGGTCATCATCACCGGCCACGGTGACGTATCCATGGCGGTCAAGGCCATGCGCTCCGGAGCCCTGGACTTCATCGAAAAGCCTTTCAACGACGAGGCCCTGATCGCCAGCCTGCGCGCGGCCCTGGATGCCGACCAGCGGCGCCGTGTCGATCGGCTGCAAAGGGCCGAGATCGCCCGGCGGCTGGCGGAACTCACGCCCCGGGAACATGAGGTGATGGTGATGGTCACCGAGGGTCGCTCCAACCGCGAGATCGCCGCCGGCCTGGGCGTCAGCACCAAGACGGTGGAGGCTCACCGGGCGCGGGTGATGGACAAGATGCGCGCCCAGTCCCTGGCGGAATTGGTGCGCATGTGCCTGGTCGCTGGCATCCTGGCCAACGATGCCCCGGCGACGTGAGCCATGACGTCAAGACAGAGTAAGGACAGGGGAGGGGGCACGGCTGGTGTCGGTGAGAACGGGGGCTTGGCCGGGCATGATCGTCGCGCGGTCCTGTCCTGGGCCTGTTACGACTGGGCCAACTCGGCCTTCGCCACTGTCGTCATGGCCGGCTTCTTCCCGATCTTCTTCAAGCAGTTCTGGGCCGCGGACCTGGCGGTGACCGACAGCACCTTCTGGCTTGGCATGGCGAATACCGCCGCCAGTGCCCTCATCGTGGTCTGCGCCCCCCTTCTGGGGGCCCTGGCCGACCAACTCGGGGCCAGGAAGGGCTTTCTGTTGATCTTTACCGCCCTGGGGGTCTTGGGGGCCGGCGCCCTCTATTTCGTCGGCCAGGGTCACTGGGGCCTCGCCCTCGCCCTGTATCTCTGTGGCCTGGTGGGCTTTTCCGGCAGTAACATCTTTTACGACGCCCTGCTGGTGGCCGTGGCGGTCCCGGCCGATTACCACCGGGTCTCGTCCCTGGGCTATGCCCTAGGCTATCTGGGCGGCGGTCTGCTGTTTGCCCTCAATGTCCTCATGACCCTCTATCCCACCCACTTTGGCTTGGCCGGGGCCCCAGAGGCGGTGCAGGCGGCCTTTCTGGGCGTGGCCCTTTGGTGGTCCCTCTTCGCCCTACCGGTGGCCATCTGGGTGCCAGAGCCCCCTGGCCAGGGCGACCAGCCCCTGGGACGGGCGGCGCGGGAGGCCTTCCGGGAACTGGGCCGTACCCTGGCCGAGATCCGCCAGCGGCGGGAGATCTTCCTGTTTCTGCTGGCCTATTGGTTCTACATCGACGGAGTGGACACTATCGTTCACATGGCGGTGGATTTCGGCCTCGCCATCGGCCTGGCGGCGGACGGTCTCATGATCGCCCTGCTCATCACCCAGTTCGTCGGCTTTCCGGCGGCCCTGGCCTTTGGTTGGCTGGGGGGGCGCTGGGGGGCCAAGCCTGGCATCCTGCTGGCCATTGGCGTCTATGCCCTGGTGGTGGTCCTGGCATCGGGTATGACGCGGGTGGAGGAGTTCTATCTGATGGCGGCGGTCATTGGCCTGGTCCAGGGCGGCATCCAGGCCCTCAGCCGCGCCCTCTTCGCCGGTTTCGTGCCCCCGGGCCGCTCGGCGGAATTCTTCGGCTTCTACAACATGCTGGGCAAATTTGCCGCCGTCCTGGGTCCGGGCCTGGTGGGCGTGACGGCCCTGGTGACGGGTGATCCTCGCCTGTCACTGCTGCCGATCCTGGTCCTCTTCCTGATCGGCGCCGGCTTGCTGTGGCGGGTGAGGGTGCCAGAGGTAGGTTAAAGTCGCTTTTGCCTCAGTCCTTGGGCCGCTTCAGGGGGCCAAAGCCGGCATCCACACCCGTCTCCGAGGAGGGCTGGCGCCGCTTGCCGATGGCCTTACGGTCCCGGTGGCGCTCCTTGACCTTGGGGGCCTGGTCGACCGCTTTTTTGGGTCGCTTGGCTACGGGTTTCTTCCGGGGCGTCCTCGAACGGGTCGGGCCGGTATAGCGGGCCTCCAGGCCCGCTAGCTTCAAGGGCTCCAACTCCAGTTGGAGATAGCGCTCGATGCTTTCCATGCGGTTCCATTCGGGCGAACTCACCAGGGTGATGGCGAGGCCCAGGGTCCCGGCCCGGCCGGTGCGGCCGGTGCGATGCAGGTAATCGCTGCCACTCCGAGGCACCTCGAAATTGATCACCAGGTCCATCCCGGGCACGTCCAGGCCGCGGGCCGCCACGTCCGTGGCCACCAGGATACGGATGCGGCCCTCCCGCAGGAGATTCAACACCCGGTTGCGCTCGCCCTGGTCCAGCTCGCCATGCAGGCTGGCGGCCCGATGACCCTTGCCGACCAGAAAATTGCCCAGGGCCGCCGCCTGCTCGCGCGTGTTGGTAAAGACCAGCACCTTCTCCACGGCGCTGGCGGTCAACAGGGCATCAAGGAGGGCCTGCTTGTGCTCCAGGTCATCCGCCAGCAGGCGCTGGTGCTGGATGTCGGGGTGAGCGGCGCGGTGATGGTCGGCCTGGACCCGCTGAGGGTCGCGCAGGGCCGCGTCGATAAAGGACTGGATACCGGTCCGGGTCAGGGTCGCCGAGAAGAGCAGGGACTGGCGGTCCGGGTTGCATACCTCGATGATCCGCATGACATCCGGGGCGAAGCCCATGTCCAGCATGCGGTCGGCCTCGTCCAGGACCAGGACCTCCAGATCCCCCAGGTCGGTGGCGCCCCGCTCCAGATGATCCAGGAGCCGCCCGGGGGTGGCGATGAGGATGTCGGGGTTGCGGCGCAGGCCGGCGACCTGTTGACTGGCGGAGACGCCGCCGACGATGACCCCGGCGGTCAGCCGCGTGAAGCTGGCGACCTGGAGGAAATGCTCCTGGATCTGATAGGCCAGCTCCCGGGTCGGCGCCAGGACCAGCGCGCGGATCCCTGCCCGAGGCGCCGGCTGGGCCAGGAAGCGTTGCATCATGGGCAGCAGGAAGGCGATGGTCTTGCCCGACCCGGTGGCGGCGGTCACCAGCAGGTCGGCACCGGCGGTAGCAAGCGGGATCACCAGCCGCTGGACCGGGGTCGGCTCGCTGAATCCCAGCTTATCCAGGCCCCTCATCAGGGCCTCGGGCAGATCGAAATCGGTAAAGTTAGCGTTCATGGGGACGCAACATACACCAAACCAGCGGCGGCTGGCAGCCAATCGGCGCACCAATCGCCGCATTCGGGTCAGCCCGCCTTGCCCCGCCAGGTATAGACGGCGGTCACGGCGTAGTTCCAAACCGCGCCCACCAGGATGCCGGCGAGGGCGGAGAGGATCCAGCCCGAATCGCCCTCGAAGAGGTAAGTGGCGATGCCGACATTGGCGATGGCGCCCACGGCGCAGGCCAGGACGAAGGAGAACCAGCCCCAGATCAGTTGCCGGCCGCGCAGCCGGACGTCGCGGTAGGTCAGGCTGTTGTTGAGGAAGAAGTTGGTGGTCATGGCCACCAGGGCGGCCACCGTCTGGCCCAGGAGGAAGGAGGCCCCCAGGAAGCGGTTCAGGAACCAGAGCACCGCCAGATGCACGAAGACGCCAGAGCCGCCAATGAGGGAGAAGGCGATGAAGCGCACGGGTATGCGGGGGCCGATGAACTTTTGCAGCAGCAGGAGCCCGTATTCCCAGAGCACGGCATTGTCGAGCTTGCTCTCCCCGGCCTGGCGCTGCCGGAAGCCATAGGGGACCTCCTCGAATTGCAAGGGCCGGGGCGAGGAGGCCAGGAGGTCAAGGAGAATCTTGTAGCCGACGCCGGTGAGGTCATGCACGCAGTTCGCCAGAACCTCGGCCCGTACCAGAAAGAAGCCGCTCATGGGGTCGGCAAGGTCGGCATGGGTCAGGCGTTGGGCCAGGCGGCTGGCGAGGCGGCTCATGGATTGGCGGCGCTCGTTCCAGTCGCCGAGGCTGCCGCCGGCGACGTAGCGGCTGCCGACCACCAGGTCGAGCTCCCCGGCCTTGATGCGCTCCAGCATCAGGGGCAGACGGGTCTCGTCGTGTTGCAGATCGGCGTCGATGACCGCCAGATAGGGCGCTGTGCTCGCCAACATGCCCTCGATGCAGGCAGAGGAGAGGCCGCGGCGGCCCACCCGCCGCAGCAGGCGAATCCGTGGGTCCCGCCGCGCCAGTTCCTGGACCCGCGCCGCCGTGCCGTCGGGGGAATCGTCATCGACGAACAGGATCTCCCAGGCGATGCCCTGGAGGCAGGCCTGGAGCCGCCGGGCGATTTCCGCCACGTTTTCGGCCTCGTTGAAGGTCGGGATAATGACGGCGACTTCGGGCGGCGGGCAAGAGCCCAGGACCAGGGAGGGGTCGGACATGGTGGCTTGTTCCTGTGGCGAGTACCAGCGGCTCCCCGCGGGCCCAGTTATTGTAAGCTATGGGGCCCTTGGCGGACAGCCGTCCCCCTTGCCCTGACCCTGCCTCGGAACGCCATGCCCTCAGGTCGATCGCTCCCGAATGCCGATCCCACCCGTCACTGGGTGGTCTGGGCGGCCTTCTCCTTCATCCTCCTCTGGCGACTGTGGGCTGCCTGGATGCTCCCGGTGACCCAGGATGAGGCCTACTATTTCGATTGGGCCCTCCGCCTTGACTGGGGCTATTTCGACCACCCGCCGGGGGTGGCACTGCTGGGTCTGGGCGCGCGGCTGGCCCCTTCCTCGGCCTTGGCGGGGCGGCTGGGCAATCTCCTGGCCGCGACTCTGACCTTGCTGGTGCTGATTCGCTTTTACCGCGCCTGCGGCCTGGATGCCCGGCAAGTGTTTCTGGCCCTGGTGATGACGGGCGCGACTTTCGCGGGCCTGGTCTCCGGCGTCCTGGCCACCCCCGACACCCCCCTGGCCCTGGCCTGGGCCCTGGCGATGCACGAGGGGCTGGCGGCCCTGCGCGATGACCGGCGCCGCTGGGTGACGGCGGGCCTGGCCACCGGGCTGGGACTGCTCGGCAAGTATGGAATGGCCCTTATTGGCCCCGTCTTTCTCTGGGCCATCCTCTGGGCGGACCCCAAGGCCTTGCGCACGCCCTGGCCCTACCTGGGGGCCCTGACGGCCCTGCTCTTCTTCGCGCCTAATCTCATCTGGAATGCCCAGAACGACTGGCTCACCATCCGCTTCCAGTTCGGCCATGGTTTTTCCACCTCGGCCGGCGCCCTATCGGCCGACGCCGTCGGGGCCGCCCTGGCCCTGCCCGAGCGGGCCTCCGTGCTGGAACAGGCCGGCTTGGGCGAGCGTCTGCTGGCGGTCCTGAGCTTCCTGGGTATTCAGGCCGCCCTCTGGGGCCTGATGCTTTTTCCCTTGGTCGCGGGTCTCTGGCGGGGGTGGCGCCTCCGTGCCCAGGCCAGGCCCTGGATTTCAGACCGGGGTGCTCGCGCCCTTCTGGTCGCCGGAACAGTCTTCCCCTTGGCCTTCTTTGGTCTGGTGGCGGCCTTCAGTGCCGTTCAGCCCAATTGGGCGGTGCTCTACCTGCTGACGGGGATCCCCCTGGCGGTCCTGGCCTCGGCGGGTTATCGCAGTGCCCTGCTGGTGGCGGCCGGGGCCAATGTGTTCCTCGTCAGCCTCTATCTGCTTCACGCCCGAACCGGCATCCTGCCCCTGCCCGACAACCAGCAGCGCATCCTGCACGAGACCCATGGCTTTCAGGCCCTGGCCAGGGAACTGGAGGGTCTGTCCGGGCCTGTTTTCGCCGACCGCTACCAGCTCGTGGCCATGACCCGGTTTTATGCCCCGGGTCTGGAAATCACCCAATGGCCCGGCCTGTTCCGGGCATCGGAATATGTGCGCGGCCAGCTTGTCCCACCGGTGGACCGGGAGGCTATCGCCCGGGCGGGAGGCTGGTGGCTGCTGAGCCGCAACCCCCCGCGGCCAGTGATCCCGGGTTTCCGGCTCGACCGGCAAAGGCTCCTGTATGATTGCCTGCGGGAGGGTTTGCTAGAGGCCACCGCTGGCCAGCCAAACCCTTGCGCCGAACCTATCCATCGCTGGTGGCTGCTGCATTATGTCCCTGATCCCTCAACCTGAGACCAGCCCGGGCCCGGGTCGCCGCTTCCTGAACGCACCTGTCTGGCTGTGGCTGGCCTTCGCGGGCCTTGGGTTGATCTTCATCCTCCTGCCCCAACTAGATCTCGTCGTCTCCGGCTTCTTCTATACCCCGGGGGTTGGCTTCGCGGCCCGTGGGACCTGGTTCGAGCGGCTGGTACATCAATCCACCTACTGGTTCCTGGTTCTGGGCACCCCGGCCATGGTGGGCCTATGGCTGGCCCGTCGCCGCGGCTGGCTCCGGGGTTTCGGGATCGGGAGTCGGGACCTGGCCTTGGTGCTGCTGGTCCTGGTCTTGGGGCCTGGGCTGCTGGTCAACGGTATCCTGAAGGAGCATTGGGGCCGCGCCCGGCCCCTGGACTGCCAGGAATTTGGCGGCACCCGCGTCTTTAGCCCCGCCTTCGTCCCCTCCGACCAGGGGGGGCATTCCTTCAGTTCGGGCCATGCCTCCGGTTCCTCCTACTGGGTCGTCGTCGCCCTGGTGCTGGCGCCCCGGCGTCGGCTTTGGCTCTGGTTGGCCCTGGGCTATAGCCTCCTCGTCGCCTGGGCGCGCCTGGCGGCGGGCGGCCACTTTTTGAGTGATATCCTGGTCTCCTGGTTTATTGTCGCTCTCCTGGCCTACTGGCTGGATGGGCTCTTGTCTTCGTCCCCTCCCGAGCCGGGAGCGGCCTTGCTCCCGCCCCGATAATCGCCAATGACCCTTCCCCCTCCGCCTCCCAGCGACACCCGTAGGAGCCCGGCCCTCCGGGCGACGAACCCCGAGTCAAGCGGTCTGATTTTTGAACGTCCCGCCAGGGTCGTGCTGGCGCTCATTGTGGCCTTCCTGGTCCTGCGTCTGCTCCTGGCCGCGACCCTCGGCCTGGGCGTTGACGAGACC
>JBASIS010000317.1:0-7564 GCA_049654905.1 Chromatiaceae bacterium | reverse complement strand
TGGCAGGCGTGGAGCCGAACTCAAAATGACACCTTAAAAGGGCTGGGCATCCGTGCTAACCAGGGAGGTAGCGGCCATCTTCCAGCCGGCGGGCGTGGCCGAGGGTGGCGAGGGTCTCCAGGAGTTCGGCGATCCGGGCACGGGGGGCGCGAGTGAAGGCCTGGGCCAGGTCGGCGGCGCTGAGTGGGCCGGGGCGGGCGGCGAGCGCGGCGCGCAGGGCCTGGAACTGCTCGGGCAGGGTTTTGGGCCAGGCGGGTTTGGGGCCGCTGGCGGCGGGCGTGGCGGCGGTGATTTTCGCCTCGGCCTGGATGGCGGCGCCACCGCCGGGGTGCTGGAACTCGGGGCGCAGCCAGCGGATGAGGCCGCGACGCTCCCCCGCCGCGCGCTCGGCGTTCAGAGCGACCAGGCGTTGCAGGATGGTCTCCTCCGGGGTCGCCCCGCCTTGGACGGGATCGGGGGCCCCGTCGGTGCCGTCACCGGGACCGGTAACCCTGCCTTGGGGGCTTAGGCTCCCAAGCTCCGGCGTGGGAGCGAGTGGCGACGCGCCAGCGTCACGCGGGGGTTCTGACCGCTGGAGCGGCCACGACCCCCGGCCCGGGCGGGGCCGGGTAGCAGGCAGGACGCCGCTCCCCCGGGATTAGCGACGAGGGCGGGGATCAGGTCTTCCCAGCCGTAGGCGGCGAGGACGGCGGCGTCGAGTTCGTCGTGAAGCTGACGCAGGACCGAGACCAGGCCCTGTTCGTGGATGGTTTTATCCTTGGGACTCAGGGGTTCGCCCCGGCGGAGCAGCTCCAGCACGTTATAGAGGCCGGTCATGGTCAGCCCCGGGTGCAGCGCCTGGCGGGCCTTGCGGTGGGCGTCCAGGTCCTCGGCCAGTTGGCGGATGCGGGCTTTCAGGGGCTCGGTGGGGTCGGGGAAGGGAAAGGTCTCGAAGCAGCGGGTCTTGTTGTAGCGAGGGTCGTTGCCCATGCCTAAGCGACCGCCGGTCGCGAGCGCCCAGAAGACATGGATGCGGCTGGAGAGGACCCCCAAGATCCAGGCGTCATCCACCGCGACGTTGACGAGCATGTTGTCCGGCAGGATGTCCTTATCAAGGAACACGAAGATGCGGTGCTTAGCCGTTTCGACAGTGGCGATATAACGTGATAGCCCCGCGAGTTGTCTCCTGAGCTTTGGATTTGTCTCTCCGAAGAGCCACCAGTTTTGTTTCCTACTTTCGCGGTTGTTTTGATCTCGCTCCGGTTTGACCCGCTCCAAGACCCACTGATAGACCTCCGGGTAATTCGCACGGGCCTCCTCCGCAGTCAACCCGAACAGATCGATGACCAAGACTCCTCGTGGGTTCTGGGTTAGGTCCCGGCCATTGAGGTATTTTCGGATGTGGTTGTCGAGGCCCGGCAACCTGCCAAGACCAAGGGTTTGAGCATCCTCAGGCGTAACGATAAAACCGGAACCGAACAAGGATACGCCGCGGTTGCTGAGGCTGCTATTTGCTTGGAGGTGACACGCCGAAGACACCTCCGCCCCAATCCGCAGGTCGGCATGGATGCGCCCAGCCGTCCGCTCCAGGTCAACGTCCAGCCCCTCGCCCTGGCCGCTGCGTTCGGCCACCACCTGGTCGATGACACCGAGCGCATCACCCGCCTCGGCCACGGTCATGCCGATACGCACCGCCGCCCCGTCCGCCGCATCGACCCAGGGGTGGTCCGGGATGGCAAAGCGCAGAGACAGGGGCTCGGCGGCCTTGAGGTGCCGTTCCAGCACCCGGCGGTTGAAGGTCTGGCGGAGGCTGTTGGTGGTGATGAAGCCGAAGCGACGGAGGTGCCCGCCCCGGGTCAGTTCGGCGGCGCGCTCCCACCAGTACATGACGTAATCGGCGGACTCCGGGACCTCCCGCCAGGTCGCGCGCAGGGCCTCCACATAGCCGTCGCCCAGGGCGCGGCGCAGGGTGCCGGCGCCAATGAAGGGCGGATTACCCACCACGAAATCCGCCTCCGGCCACTCCGCCCGCCGGGGGTTGAGGTAGCGTTCCAGCGGTAACTGGGCGGCCTCGTCCGGCACCGGCTCGCCGGTGACCGGATGGGGTTTGTAGGTCCGCCCGTCCCAGCGGGTGACCGGCCGGCCCGCCGCGTCCGTGACCCATTCGACCCGGTCGTAGGCCAGCACGGCGTCGCGGCACTGGATGTTGCGGAAATCGCGGATCACGGGTTCCGGCGGGTTGACGTTGCCGTGGGTGCGGAAGTGCCATTGCAGATAGCCGATCCACAGGACCGTCTCGGCGATGGCGGCGGCACGGGGGTTGATCTCCAGGCCGAGGAGTTGGTGGGGATCGACGCTCACCCCCTCCATGGCCATCAGCAGTTGGCGCTGGCCGAGGGACTCCAGGGTGTCCAGGACCTCGCCCTCCAGGCGCTTCAGGTGTTCGAGGGTCACGTAGAGAAAATTGCCCGACCCGCAGGCGGGGTCGAGCACCCGGATACTGGCCAGGCGCACCTGGAAGGCGCTGACCAGTTTGATCGCCTCCGGGTCCTTGGCCTGCTCGTGCAGGCTGAAGGCGGCGCTATGGACGGCGGTCCATTCCTCCCGCAGGGGTGCGATGACGGTGGGCAGGACCAACCGCTCGACGTAGGCGCGCGGAGTGTAATGGGCACCGAGGGCATGGCGCTCCAGCGGATCGAGGGCGCGCTCCAGCAGGGTGCCGAAGATGGCGGGCTCGACCTGGCGCCAGTCGGCGCGGCCGGCGTCGATCAGCAGGCCAAGCTGGTCGCGGTCGAGGGGCAGGGCCTGGCCCTGGGCGAAGAGTCCGCCGTTGAAGCGCAACACCCGCTCGCGCAGGATCACCGAAAAGGCGGCGCCCGTGTTCATGTCGCGCCACAGGTGTTCGGTCAGGGGAACGAACTGGGCGGGATTGTCCCGCACCGATTGCAACAGGTCGGTGAAGCCGCCCAGTTTGATGAGCCCCACGTCCTCGGCGAAGAGGGTGAAGAGGCAGCGGATCAGGAAGGCGGCCACGCTCTCCGGAGGGTGGCCAGCGGACTCCAGAGAAACGGCGAGGCGTGCCAGGCGGACGGCGATGTCCCGGGTGACGCGGGCGGCGCGGCGGCTGGGGTCCAGGGCCAGGGGGTCCAACCACAGCAGGCGCAGGCGGGCGCGGATGGCGGGTTGGCGCAGGTCATCCAGGCGGAGGCGGTGAGCGCGGGGGTCGGGATAGGGGATGTAGGCCCCGCCGCTGCGGCTGAATTCGCTGTAAAGCTCGATGCTCCGCCCGACGTCCACGACCACCACGAAGGGCGGACGGCCCTCCGCCACGGGCAGGGCGCGAGCATATTGCACCCCCTGGCCGTGGGCGCGGAGCATGGCCTTATCCCAGCCGCGGCTATCGAGTTCCAGCCCGGTCTGCTTGCACTCCAGGACATAGCAGCGCCGGCGGTAGAGGTCGATAAAGCCCTGACTCTGGGTGCCGTCGCCATGCTGAAAGCAGACGCGGCGCTCGAAGCAGTAGGCGTTGTCCTGGGTGTCTTCCCGCGCCGGGTCCGGCTGGGGTAGGCCGAGCAGGGCGCAGAGTTCGGTCAGGAAAAGCTGGTAGTTGGCCCGCTCGCCGCCGGTGGCGGCGGACCAACGGCTGATGAAGGCCTCGAGCAGGGCGGGGTCGAGGCCATCGTCCGCGGGTGGGTCGTCCAGCGACAGGGGCGGCGGTGGCGGGGCGGCGGCCATGGGGCCAGGACTCCGGGGCGAGAGGGGTTGAGGACCGGATGCTAGTCGGGTTGAAAGGCTTTATCAATCAGCAAGCAATAACCGCGCGCGACTCAGGTCAGGGCGCGCCAATCCGCCTCGGCCAGGTTGCGCGCCTGGCGGTCGAAGACCAGGCCGACCTCGAACAGGCCCTGGGCTGGCTGGCCGCGATATTTGGCGCCGTAGCCCCGGGCGATGATCTGGGCCAGGGCCGGATTACTGGCAGGGCCGGGTTGGTCGGAATCGTTGTCTCCGGCCCCGCGGGTGGTCGTCTCGGCCAGGTCCCCGACCCGCCTGCCGGCCTGGGGCTGGCCGCGCCGCACCTTGATCTCGATGACGTAGATGTAGCCGGCCAGCTTAACCGTCAGGTCCACCTGGCCGTGATTGCTGACATCCTCGGGAATGATCTCGGCGTTGAGGCTGGCGAAGAAGGCATAGAGGACGCTGGCATAGTAGCCCTCGGCCTCGGGCAGGTCGTTGTGGGTGAAGTTTTGCCAGGGGATGCCGGCGAAGAGGCGACGGAGGGCGGCGATGAGACCGGGGAGGTCGCCCTGGCTCAGGCAATCGTAAAGGGCGTCCTGTTGGGCATCGCGCCCACCGGGCAGGCCGCCCAGATAGGCGTCGATGAGGTGATCGGCCAAGGCCATCTTGGCCTCCTGGTTGGGTAGCCGCAACCGGTAGAGCAGGCGCGAGCGCCGCCAGCGGGTGCTGGCGATGGTCAGATAGCCAGCCTGAAACAGCAGGGTCACCGGATCGATACGCTCGATGTCGAAGGAGTCGAGGATCTCTTCGCTGGCCTCGATACCCTCCAAGTCGGGCAGGAAGGTGCGGCGTTGCTGGAGCAGCTGGATGAGGAAGCTGGGGCTGCCGGTCTCGAACCAGTAGTTGCGAAATTGGCGATCCTCGCTGATGAACAGCAGGATGTCGAAGGGGTTGTAAACCGGCTCTCCAAGAAAGCCGTAGCCGTTGTACCAGCGCTTGAGTTGGTCCCAATCGACGCCCTGGAGATGAGCGCCAAAGGTGGTCTCCAGGTCGGCCTGGGTATAGCCGCAGACGGTGGCGAAACGGGCATCCAGGGTCAGGTCTTCGAGTTGGTTGAGCCCCGAGAAGAGGCTGACCATGCTGTATTTGGTGACACCGGTCAGGAAGACGAACCGGAGGTGGGCATCCTGGGCCTTGAAGGTGGAGTAAAGATTATTCAGGCCCTCGCGCAATTCGGCGGCGCGGGCCGGGTGGTCGATGTTATCGAGGATGGGCTTATCGTATTCATCGACCAGGACGACCACCCGCTGGCCGCTGGCCTCGTGGGCGCGGATGATCAGCTCGGCGAAGCAGCCCGCCAGGCTGGTCGCCTCGCAAACCAGCCCCAGGCGGCGCTGATTACGGGTCAATAAGTCATGAATGGCCTCGTCGAGTTCGGCGCGGCTTTGCACTACCCCGCCGGCGAAGTCGAGCCGGATCACCGGGTGGCGGCGCGACCAGTCCCAGCGGTCGTGGATAAAGAGCCCACGAAACAGGGGCTCGCTGCCCTCGAACAGCTCCTGAAGGGTGTCCAGAAACAGGCTCTTGCCGAAGCGTCGCGGGCGGGAGAGGAAGTAATGCTTGCCGGTGCTGGCCAGGGCGAGGACATGATCGGTCTTGTCCACATAGGCATAGCCTTCCTCAATGATTTCGCGGAAGGTCTGGATGCCGATGGGGAGCTTGGTGAGGGGCAGGGTCATGGGATTGAGGTCACCAGCAGGGAGGGTCATCATCAGTCTAGCCGTCGCCACCGAGCCGCGCCAATGCGCCGAGCCCAGTCAAGCCTGACCGGAAGCCCACCAGCCGGCCAAGGGACCCCAGCCGCCGCCCCACTCGCCAAGCCCCCGGGGCTAGCGATCCATCACCCTCACCAGCGTTTCGATTGCGAGGTATCCCGCCACCTCCGCCGGCGTCGGGTCCGCCAGCCAGGGGACCAGGCCCAGGCAGGGGGCGGGCAGGAGGGAGGCCAGGGTGTGGAGGTTTTCCTCCCGCCGCGCCAGGCCCGGATCGGCCTGGTTGGCGACCCAGGCCGCCAGGCTGGCCCCACTCGCGAGGATGCTCTCGGCGGTCAGCAGGGCATGGTTGAGACAGCCCAGACGCAGGCCGACGACCAGAATCACGGGCAGCCCCAGCCCCGTGGCGAGGTCACCGAGGGCCAGATCGGGGCCCAGGGGCACCCGCCAGCCACCGACCCCTTCCACGATGAGCAGGTCGGCCCGGGCCGCCAGCGCGGCGGCATGCGTCTGAATCAGGGCCAGCTCGATCTCGACCCCGGCCTCGCGGGCGGCGATATGGGGGGCAATGGGGGGAGCGAAGGCGTAGGGATTGACCCAGGCGTAGGGGACGGCGACGCTGGACTGGGCCAGCAGGCGGCGGGCATCGGGATTGGTCAGCCCCTGGGGGCCGGGCTCGCAGCCCGAGGCCACGGGCTTCATGGCCTGGACAGCGAGGCCCCGCTGCCGCAGGGCCTGGATGAGGCCCAGGCTGATCTCGGTCTTGCCGCAGCCCGTATCGGTGCCGGTGACCAAGAAACCCTTGAGGCCCTCCCCTGCCCTGCCCGCCTCAGTGCCCCCGCCGTCCCTGCCGCTAGTAAGGGTCCTCATCGGCATGGCGCTGCCCGGTCCTTCAGATACTTCTCTAAATTCATTCAGTTCCCGCAACCCCCTTGCTTCCCGCCAGGGTCGCGCGACCAATGGCGCTCATGGGCAAGGTCACGGAGCCGTCGGCCTTGAGCCGTTGCAGGGGCGCCCAGGCATGGCCATAGACCACCTCGTAGGTCGCGGGCAGGCGGCCCTCGTGACGATGGACCTCGTAAGCGGCGCGCATGGCACCCCAGCGGGCCTTGCCGGTGAGGCCGCGCGGGCGCTCGCGGGTGGCGTTGGTCGCGCCCAGGCCCCGCAGATCGCCCATCAGGCCGCCCAGGTCCTGGTAGGTCAGGGTCAGGTGCTCGGCGTCCATCACCGGGCCCTCGAAGCCAGACCGCACCAGGGCGTCGCCCACATCGTGCAGGTCGAGGAAGGGGCTGACATGGCCGTAACCGTCGGCCTGGGCCCAGGCGCCCCGCAGCTCGCGCAAGGTATCGGGGCCGAAGGTGGTGAACATGAGCAGACCGCCGGGGGCGAGGACGCGGCGCAACTCGCCAAAGGTGCGGTCCAGGTCGTTGCACCACTGAAGGGTGGCGTTGGAGAAGATGAAGTCGATACTGCCCTCCGCCAGGGGCAGGGCCTCGGCATCGGCACAGAGGCAAGTCGGGCGACGCAGCAGGCTGCCCCGCCGGCGGGCCAGGCGCAGCATAGGGAAGGCGAAGTCCAGGGCCAGAACCCGCGCCTGGCGATAACGGCGCTGGAGGGCATCCAGGGCCAGGCCGGTGCCGGCCCCCAGGTCGAGGACGGTCTTCGGCGCCAGACGCACATAGTCCAACCGCTCCAGCAGGCGCGCGGCCATCTCCTTTTGCAGCACGGCGACGGTATCGTAACCGACCGCCGCCCGCTCGAAGGCGCGACGGGCGGCGGGCTTATCCAGGGGGCTCTTCAGTCCCGAGTCGAGATGCGCGGCCATCAGGCCTCCAGTTCCCAGAGAAAGGACAGTAGGGCGGCGGTGGTCGGCGCCGGGTGGGAGAGAAAGGGGGCGTGGGCGGCCCCCGGGATGACCTGGACCCGGGTCTCGGGCAGCCGGGCGAGGATAGCCGTGGCCACGGCGGCGGGGACCAGAGTATCGCGCGCACCGAACAGCCAGAGGCTGGGGCAGTCAAGGTCCTGGAGCAGGGGGCGCAGGTCGGAGTCCCGCAGCAGATCCAGGCCCAGGGCCAGGG
>JBASIS010000316.1:0-3620 GCA_049654905.1 Chromatiaceae bacterium | reverse complement strand
CCGAAAAGCCCCTTGGACTTGGTATTTTGGCATCAGTGCAGTCGCCTGAGCTTCCGCCCAACTCAAATTTGGAATTGCTGGGGTGCTTCGCGCCGCGCTTGTCCCTTTTGACCATCATGCTATGCTCAGCGCGCTCAGCCCCTCTGCCTCCCTCCCGCCTAGGAATTTGCTCATGACCCCGCTCCTTGCGACCTACCAGGAACTCCCATCCGAGCTACGGAGGCTGGTGCTCCTGACGGCGGTCTATGGCGAGGGCATCTACCTGACCACGCTCAAGACGCTGGTGAAGGAGCTGGGCTGGAAGGGCGAGGATGGCCGGGTCCTGTATCCCCGCATCGACGCGACCCTGCGCGATCGTCTGTTGGGGCCGGGGCTGTGGCTTGATGATCGGGCGGGCTTGCGTTGTCATCCGGAGCTGGTCGAGGCGCTGACGGAGGAGGCCCGGGAGAAGAGGCTGCTGGAGCCGATCATCGATGCGGCTTGCCGGTTGGTGCCCTATCGGCTGGGGGCCTATGGCATCGTCGATGATGAGTCTCAGCGCCGCTTTATGCGCGATGTCCGGTTCGCCATGCTGCGGAATGATCCCGGCCAGGTGTTTCGGCTGCTGGGCATGGATAAGCCGGATTATGTCCAGGCCAACCCTAAGTTCGCGGTGGATCTGGCGCGTATCTATGGCGACCGGCTCGCCCAGACTTTGCCTGAAATCCAGTTCATGGCCCTGGACCCCACCCTGGACGAGGGGGATATCCAGTTGCGGGATCTGCGGGAGCTCTATGCCCGCTTCGAGGCCTTTTTTGGCGTCATGCCCGATCCGGGCCCGGTGCTCGCCAACAGCCTGTGCCAGCGGCGGCTGATGCGGGGGGCCTTCGAGGCGGCGAAATCCCTGGCCCCGCCGGGCACCATCCTCGGCGCCATGGCCCACGGTGTCGCGGCCTTCATGGCGGGGGATGACGCGACCGCCATTGCCCGCTTTCAGGAGGGGGTGGCCCTGCTCAAGAAGAGCGAGCGCAAGCGCAATATTCACATCCCGGGGCTGGCGGGAATCTGCCACCTCCTGGCCTTGCTGCGGGAGGGCTCGCCCGCCGCCATGGCCAGCCTGCACACCCAGCTCGAGGCCGCCCAAAAGCCACTTTACCAGGACCATTTTCAGCGCTCCTTCCAGGTCCTGGAGGTGACCGTGGCGGTCATCCGGGATGGTCGGGAATTCAATAGTGGCCACCCCTTCTTTGCCCTGATTTCGGTCCAGAATCCCTGGCAGGAGCTGATTCAGGATCTGTGTCTGCGCTGGCTGGGGGGGCAGCCCAGCGAGGAGCGGCTGCGGCGGCTGAAGGAGCATCAGCACAGCGCGACCCAGGGCGGTTTTCTGTGGTATGCCCGCGAGGCGGCCCTGCTGCTGAATGCCTGGGGTGACAAGACCCGCTATGGGTGCGTCGAGGCCCTGGACACCAAGCCCCTGACCAACCTGCGCCAGCCCGAGGAGGCATGGGAGCGCACCCTGCGCGTCCTGCGGGAGATCGCCACCCCGGTGGCCGCCGCCGGCACGGTCGCCAAGGTGGCGGGGGAGGGTGAACTGAGCATGGCCTGGGAGTTGACCGTCCTGAAAAATGGCCAGGTGTTCTTCGAGCCCCGGGAACGCAAACGCCGGGGTATGGGCTGGACCAAGGGCCGGGTGGTGGCCATCAAGCGGCTGCGGGAGGAACTGGACCGCTTTACCTATCTGACCCCGGCGGATCGGGCGATCTGCGGCTGTATCCGCGCGGAACAGGTCGGCTGGGGCTGGGGCAGCTCGCGAACCGAGTACCTCATCGAGCCCCTCTGCGCCCTGCGGGCCGCCGTGGGTCATCCCTATCTGCAAACCTTGGCGGGTCCGGTGGAACTGGTCCAGGAACAGCCGTGCCTGCTGGTGGCGCGCACCAAGGACGGCATCCACATCACCCTGCACCCGCCCTGTGAGCGGGAGAGCAAGTATGCGGTCTCCCTGGAGGGCAGCCGGCTGCGATTCTATGAGTTCACGGCGCAACACCAGTTGGCGGGCAACCTCTTGGGCAAGGAGGGTCTGCGGGTTCCCAAGGCCGCCGAGACCCAGGTCCTGGAGACCATCACCGCCCTGGCGCCCATGATCACCGTCCATTCCGAGATCGGCGGCGAGGTCGCGGGCGAGTTGGCCGGGGAGGTGGAGCGCGTGGCGGCGGACCCTCGGCCGCGTCTGCAACTTCAGCCCCTGGCGGATGGCCTGCGCATCGCCTGCCTGGTGAAGCCCTTGGGCGATAAGGGGCCCAGCGCCCATCCTGGAGAAGGCGCGGCCTCCATCTTCAGTGAGATCGAGGGCCGGCGGCTCCATGCCCGGCGTGATCTCGGGGCCGAGCGGGCGGCGGTGGCGCGTCTCTTCACCGCTTGCCCCCATCTCGACCCTGAGTACTGGGAATGGCCGCTGGACGAACCGGATCTGGCCCTGGAGACCCTGGAGACCTTACAAGAGCTGGGTGATGCGGTGGTTCTGGAGTGGCCCCAGGGCAAGGCCCTGCGGCTGGCCGGTAATCCGGGTCTGCGGGGGCTGGCGGTGAAAATCGGCGTCCAGCGGGACTGGTTTGGGGTGTCCGGGGAGCTGACCCTGGATGATGGGCGGGTGATGGACATGGCGCGCCTGCTCGAACTGCTGGGGTCCGCCCCCAGTCGCTTCGTCAAGATCGGCGAGGACGAATACCTGGCCTTGAGCCAGGAGTTACGCAGGCGGCTGGATACCATCCGGGTCCTGCAGGACCGGGGCCGGGTCCATCCCCTGGCGGCGGGTCTGCTCGATGAGGCCCTGGACGGCCTCCAGGTCAAGACCGACCGGGCCTGGCAGGAACAACTCCAGCGCCTGACCGAGGCCCAGGACCTGGTCCCGGTGGTGCCCAGCACCCTGCAGGCGGAGTTGCGCGACTACCAGGTGGAGGGTTTCCGCTGGCTCGGCCGTCTGGCGCACTGGGGGGCCGGGGCCTGTCTCGCCGATGACATGGGCCTGGGTAAGACGGTGCAGACCCTGGCCCTGCTCCTGACGCGGGCCGCCGAGGGCCCGGCCCTGGTCCTGGCCCCGACCTCGGTCTGTTCCAACTGGATTGAGGAGGCGGCGCGCTTCGCCCCGACGCTCAAGGCCCATCTGTTTGGGTCCGGGGACCGGGCGGCCTTTCTGAACGCCCTGGGCCCCTTCGACCTGGTGATCTGTACCTATGGTCTGCTGTGGTCCGAGTCCGAGGCCCTGACCCAGGTGCGGTGGCGCACCATCGTCGCCGACGAGGCCCAGGCCTTCAAGAATGCCCAGACCAAGCGCTCCAAGGCGGTGATGGACCTGAACGGCGATTTTCGCCTCATCACCACCGGCACCCCCATCGAGAACCATCTGGGGGAGTTGTGGAATCTCTTTCGCTTCATCAATCCGGGACTCCTGGGGAGTCAGGAGCAGTTCAACCGGCGCTTCGCCATTCCCATCGAACAGCGCCAGGACAAGGAGGCCGGTCGCCAACTCAAGCGTCTCATCCGCCCCTTCATCCTGCGCCGGCTCAAGAGCGAGGTGCTGTCGGAACTGCCGGAGCGGACCGAGATCACCCTGCATGTGGAGTTGAGCGAGGCGGAACGCCTCT
>JBASIS010000315.1:0-18616 GCA_049654905.1 Chromatiaceae bacterium | reverse complement strand
GGCCCACGGCGCCAACACCACCTTCACCATCACCCCTGCCACCGGCTACAGCGCCAGCGTTATCGGCTGCGGTGGCAGTCTGGTCGGCACCACCTACACCACCGGCGCCATCACCGCCGCCTGTGCGGTCACCGCCAGCTTCACCCTCAACAGCTACACCGTCACCGCCACGGCCGGCGCCAATGGCAGCATCAGCCCGGCCTCCCGCAGCGTCGCTCACGGCGCCACCACCACCTTCACCGTAACCCGCACCCCGGGCTACAGCGCCAGCGTCAGCGGTTGCGGCGGCACTCTGTCCGGCACCAACTACACCACCGGTCCCATCACCGCCGCCTGCGCGGTCAGCGCCACCTTCACCCAGGCCAACTACACCGTCACCGCAACCGCCGGCGCCAACGGCACCATCAGCCCGGCCAGCCAGACGGTAGCCCATGGCGCCACCACCACCTTTACCGTCACCCCCAATACCGGCTATAGCGCCAGCGTCACGGGTTGCGGCGGCACCCTGTCCGGCACCACCTACACCACCGGTCCCATCACCGCCGCCTGCACGGTCACCGCCAGCTTCACCCAGATCAGCTACATCGTCACCGCCAGGGCGGGGGCCAATGGCACCATCAGCCCGGCCTCGCGCACGGTCGCCCACGGCGCCACTACCACCTTCACCGTCACCCCCGCTACCGGCTATAGCGCCAGCGTTTCGGGCTGCGGTGGCACCTTGACCGGCACCAGCTACACCACCGGTCCTATCACCGACGGCTGCCTGGTCACCGCCAGCTTCACTCTCAACAGCTACACCGTCACCGCCACGGCGGGCGCCAACGGCAGCATCAGCCCGGCCAGCCAGACTGTGGCTCACGGCGCCACCACCACCTTTACCGTCACCCCAGAGGCGGGCTACAGCGCCAGCGTCACAGGTTGCGACGGCAGCCTCAGCGGCACCACCTACACCACCGGCGCCATCACCGCCGCCTGCGCGGTCAGCGCCAGCTTCCCCGTGGATAACTCACCCATCGCGGCCCCCACTAACCTCACGGCGAGCGCCATGTCTGCCACCCGCATCCAGTTGCTCTGGGAAGACCGCAGCGACAACGAATCGGGATTCCTGATCGAGCGCAAGACCAGTGCGGGCGGCACCTGGAGCTGGATCGGCACGGCCCCGGCCAACACCATCTTCTATGCCGATAACACCAGCGACGGCATGACGGACCTGTTCTACCGGGTGCGCGCCGCCAACTATGCCAGTAGCTCCGGCTATTCCAACGAGGCCATGGTCACCGCGGCCGTGGGGCGGCGCCTTACCGCTGGGTACTCCCACAGCTTGTACCTCGGGTCCGACGGCAGCCTCTGGGCCTGGGGCTCGAACAGTTCAGGGCAATTGGGCGACGGGACGACCACCAACCACACCACGCCCATCCAGGTCCTCGGCGATGTCGTCGCCATCGCCGCCGGGACTTCTCACACCCTGGCCCTCAAGACCGACGGCAGCCTCTGGGCCTGGGGCTCCAACCAGTATGGGCAACTGGGCGACGGGTCGATCGCCCCCAGCACCACGCCCATCCAGGTCCTCAGCGATGTCGTCGCCATCGCCGCCGGGCATTATCACACCCTGGCCCTCAAGGCCGACGGTAGCCTCTGGGCCTGGGGCTATAACAGTTCCGGACAACTGGGCGACGGGACGACCACGAATCGGTTCACACCCATCCAAACCAGCTACACCGTAACCGCCACGGCGGGGGCCAATGGCACCATCAGCCCGGCCAGTCAGAGCGTCACCCACGGCGCCACCACCACCTTTACCGTCACCCCGGAGACGGGCTACGGCGCCAGCGTCACGGGTTGCGGTGGCAGCCTGGTCGACACCACCTACACCCCCGGTCCCATCACCGCCGCCTGCGCGGTCACCGCCAGCTTCACGCAGAACAGCTACCCCGTTACCGCCACGGCGGGCGCCAACGGCACCATCAGCCCGGCCAGCCAGACGGTCGCGCACGGCGCCACCACTAGCTTCACCGTCACCCCCGCCACCGGCTACACCGCCAGCGTTACGGGTTGTAGCGGCAGTCTGGTCGGCGCCACCTACACCACCGGCGCCATCACCGCCACCTGCGCGGTCAGCGCCAGCTTCACGCAGAACAGCTACACCATCACCGCCACGGCCGGGACCAACGGCATCATCAGCCCGGCCAGCCAGACGGTCGCGCATGGTGCCACCACCACCTTCACTGTCACCCCCACCACCGGCTACAGCGCCAGCGTCACCGGTTGCGGTGGCACCTTGAGCGGCACCACCTACACCACCGGTCCCATCACCGCCGCCTGCACGGTCAGCGCCAGCTTCACCCAGAACAGCTACACCGTCACCGCCACCGCCGGACCCAACGGGACCATCAGCCCGGCTAGTCAGAGCGTTGCCCACGGCGCCACCACCACCTTCACCGTGACCCCCACCACCGGCTACAGCGCCAGCGTCACGGGTTGTAGCGGTAGTCTGGTCGGCACTACCTACACCACCGGCGCCATCACCGCCGCCTGCGCGGTCAGCGCCAGCTTCACCCAGAACAGCTACACCATCAACGCCACGGCCGGCGCCAACGGCAGCATCAGCCCGGCCACGGTACAGGTCGCCCACGCCGCCACCACCACCTTCACCGTCACCCCCGCCACCGGCTATAGCGCCAGCGTTACGGGTTGTAGCGGTAGTCTGGTCGGCACTACCTACACCACCGGCGCCATCACCGCCGCCTGTACGGTCAGCGCCAGCTTCTTACCGACCGTCACCGTCACCGCCAGCGACAACAGTGCCACCGAGGCCGGCCTGACCACGGGCCGTTTCACCTTCAGCCGCACGGGCAGTTCGGCGGCGGCACTGACCGTCACCTATGGTGTGACCGGCACCGCCACCGCCGGTAGCGACTACACCGCCCTCGGCACCAGCGTCAGCTTTGCCGCCGGGGCCAGCACCGCCACCCTGACCGTCACCCCCATACAGGACACCCTGATCGAGGCCAACGAAACCATTCTCCTGACCCTGGCGGAGGGTAGCGGTTATGCCCTGGGCAGCCCCGCCAGCGCCATGGTGACCCTGACCAGCGACGACGTGGCACCGACGGTCACCGTCACCGCCAGCGACAACAGTGCCACCGAAGCCGGCCTCACCACCGGGCGCTTCACCTTCAGCCGCACCGGCAGCACGGCGGCGGCACTGACCGTCACCTATAGCGTGACCGGCACCGCCACCGCCGGCAGCGACTACCAGGCGCTCGGCACCAGCGTCAGCTTCGCCGCCGGGGCCAGCACCGCCACCCTGACCGTCACCCCCATACAGGACACCCTGATCGAGGCCAACGAAACCATCCTCCTCACCCTAGCCGCCGGCAGTGGCTACAGTGTCGGCAGTCCGGCCAGCGCCACGGTAACCCTGACCAGCGACGACGTGGCACCGACGGTCACCGTCACCGCCAGCGACAACAGTGCCACCGAGGCCGGCCTGACCACGGGCCGCTTCACCTTCAGCCGCACCGGTAGCACGGCAGCCGCGCTGACCGTCACTTATAGCGTGACCGGCACCGCCACCGCAGCTAGCGACTACACCGCGCTGGGCACCAGCGTCACCTTCGCCGCCGGGGCCAGCACCGCCACCCTGACCGTCACCCCGCTTCAGGACACTTTGGTGGAGGTCAACGAAACCATCCTCCTGACCCTGGCGACAGGTAGTGGTTATGTCGTGGGCAGCCCCGCCAGCGCCACGGTGACCCTGACCAGCGATGACGTGGCACCGCCGACGGTGACCGTCACCGCCAGCGACGCCAGTGCCACCGAAGCCGGCCTGACTACCGGGCGCTTCACCTTCAGTCGCTCCGGTAGCACGGCCACAGTCCTGACGGTCAACTTTAGCGTCGGTGGCACCGCCACCGCCGGCAGCGACTATACCGCGCTGGTTACCAGCGTCACCTTCGCCGCCGGGGCCAGCACCGCCATCAAGACCGTCACCCCGCTCCAGGACACTTTGGTGGAGGCCAACGAAACCATTCTCCTGACCCTGGCGGCGGGTAGCGGCTACAGCGTCGGCAGTCCGGCCAGCGCCACAGTAATCCTGACCAGCGACGACGCGGTTCCGCCGTCGGTGACCGTCACCGCCAGCGACGCCAGCGCCACCGAAGCCGGCCTCACCACCGGGCGCTTCACCTTCAGTCGCACTGGTAGCACCGCCGCCCTCACCGTCGCCTATAGCGTCGGTGGCACCGCCACCGCCGGCAGCGACTATACCGCGCTGGGTACCAGCGTCAGCTTCGCCGCCGGGGCCAGTACCGCCATCAAGACCGTTACGCCGCGCCAGGACACCCTGGTTGAGGCCAACGAAACCATCCTCCTCACCCTGACGGCTGGCACGGGCTACGCCGTGGGTACGCCCGCCAGCGCCACGGTGACCCTGACAAGCGACGAATAGCCCGGAGTCCGCCGCCTGCCGGCGGCGGTCAATTTAGATCGGGGATCGCGACCCCCGCCGGATAGCCTTCCAGACAATAGGAGTTGAGAAACTGGCGCCGCCAGAGCGAGCGGCGCTGGGTCAGGGTCAGACCGGCTTCGCCCCCGGGTCGGGACACTCCCGGCCAGGGTAGTAATTGTCGTCGAGCAAGGGTGCGGCCTGGTAGGGACACTGCGCGGGGAAGGTCTCCGGAGGCAGGCGTATTTCCTTGCAGGCCAGGTCAACGGCGTCTGGATAGGTGGCGGTGACGGCCTCGTCAAGGATGGCTTTCAGTCCGGGTGATTGACGCAGCAGGATGGCAAGCTGTTTGCGCTGTTCGACGATGGTTGCCCGCCAGCTTTGGCCCTCGAATTCGCGCCAACGGTCGGAGAGGATCGGGTATTGGAATTCCCATTTCAATAAATGAGCGAGCAGAGTCAATAACCGGCTTTCCAGCTCGCGTCGATCGCTCTTACTCATATCGCCAAGTTCTTCCAATAAGTGCTCGATATCCAATTCGGCGTAACGCCCGGCGCGCAGGAGTTCGGCATGGCGTGTCGCCCAAGCGGAATAATCTTTTTGATACAGCCTGCTGAGTTCGCTCATACCGTTGTCCTCCCATGATCATCAAACGACCCCATCGTCAGCGGCAGGATATCGACGTCGGGGTAGCACCGCAACCGGCAGGAAAATACTGTTAGCCCAAAGTAGTAATGTCCCCTTTGTGCAGTTTAGAAATGTCCCCTTTTGATCAACGGAGGGGACGATGCCAGAGGAGACGATCGCGTTGACGCAGCGCGCGCTATACCGGCTGAAGGTGGTCGAGGCGGTCACGGACCGGCGGCTGAAGGAGCCGTTGCGGGAGGCGATCCGCGCCCTGCTCGTGGAGCGCTACCCGGACTGCGGGCCAAGCCGGCGTATCCCCCTCCCTAGCCGCTAACAGGGGACATTTCTATTTTGGAGAGAAGGGGACATTTCTACTTTGGGTTGACAATATATACCTAGCCCTGGTCACTCGCCGGCCTATCGCGGGAGGGCCGGGAAACCGAAAACTCAGGTGTGTTAGGTATAGATCAGGGATCGCGAGCCCCCTCCGGATAGCCCTCCAGACAATAGGGGTTGAGAAACTGGCGTCGCCAGAGCGACCGGCGCTGGCTCAGGGTCAGCCCAGCTTCGTCGCAGACCCTGTCCCAATCACGCAGGATGACCGCGAGCTGGGCATCGATCAGGGCGCGGGCCTGGTCTGCGGCGAGGCCAAAGGCGGGGGCCGCCGCCAGACAGGCGATGAGCCGGCTATCGCGCCTTTGACCGGTCAACAGCATGGCCTGGCTGGCCTCGCCGCCGGTGCGTCCTTGCGGACAGATGTCGTAGGCCGGCGTGAGTCGATAGCCGTGGCCGTCCCAGAAGGCGGCATGATTGCGGGCATGGTCGTCGGTATTACCGCAGAGGACATTGAAGACCATGCGCCCAAAAAGCTCCGCGAGGGTCCGGCGGGGGTCGGCAAAGTCCCGGCGCACCCGGTGCGCCAGGTCCTCGTAGCTCGCATAGCGCGCCTCCAGCTCGCGCAGCCCGAGGAGGGTGAGGGCGGACAGCATGATCCGGCGCTGCCAGCCCGTATTCTGGCGGACGCGATCGAAACGCTCGATCAGCAGCACCTCACGACCCAGGGCCTGGGTCAGGACGACCGGAGCGACGTCCAGCCCCGCCCGGTGCGCCAGGCGCATCGCCAGATATTCGGCCTTCACCGGGTTGTAGAGGTCGGCACTGGTGGAGAACTTGGCGATGAACTTGCCAGCAAGGCTGGTCAACAGGGCCTTGGGGCGGGCACCACCGATGGAGGTGCCATGTTGCAAGGCCAAGGTCAAGGCGGGGGACAGGGGTTCGCCCCGCTCCAGACGCTCGGCGGCGTCCAGCAGGTCATCCAGGCTGTCCCGCGCGGTTTCACGCCCGAGGTAGCTGGACGGCGAGATCTGAAAATCCAAGCCGCCGATGCGGTCGGACCCCGACTCCAGCAGATAGGTCAATTCGTCGAGTTCGACCCGCGTGGCAGCGTCGCCCCCTTTCCCGGTCAGCCGGTTGACGATGACCCGCCGTCCCCAGGCGTCGGGTGATGCGTCGCGCAGGCAGGACGGCAACTCATCATCACGCTGCCGCTGTTCGCCCGGTTGGAGCGGTAGTTCGTCGGGGAAGAGGCTTATGGCATCATCCCGGCCGAGATAGGAACGACCATAGACAAAGCCGTATCCGCCCCACGCATCCCGCCGGAGCAGACCGGCGACCACTGGTGCCATGGTACCCGGGAGCCAGACCCAGACGTAAGCCCGATCAGGGGTGGGCATCGCCTCAGAAGTCATCGTCCAGCGGGTCCTCGCCCCGGCGGATGCGTGCGGGCAACAGCGCCAGCAACTCCCGCTGGCGGGCCAGCTCCTGGTCCAGCGCCCGGGCCGAATCCTGGCCGAACAGCGGGATGTCCAGCAGCGCGGCCGCCTCGAAATAGGTGCCAATGGCGACGCCCGGCTCGCCCCGGATGACCCGCCGCAGGGTCAGCGCCCCCACGCCGATGCGCTCGGCCAGCATCTCGCGCGACCAGCCTTTGCGGAGGCGACCTTCCTCGATCAGGCCACCCAGAAGCCGCAGGGCTTGGCGGGTGATGGGAGAAAGTGGCCGGTTCACGAGGGGCATCTGTCACTAAAGTAATGGTAAGACCAATAAGTGATGAAATTATATCATATGGAATCTGAGTAATCCGTCCGCCCTGGGCTTGGCCAGCCGTTCCAAATTTCGACCCTGGGTTATCCCCGCCGCTCGCCGCCGGGCTGGCTCAAATGACATAGGACCGCAGGGGCTCGATACCATTGAAGGCGATCGAGGCATAGGTGGTGGTATAGGCGCCGGTGCCTTCGATCAGGACCTCGTCCCCCGGGACCAGCGAGACGGGTAACTCATAGGGCGTCTTTTCATACAGGATATCCGCCGAGTCGCAGGTGGGGCCGGCCAGGATGCAGGGGGTGGTCGGATCGCCATCCCGGGCGGTATGGATGGGGTAACGGATGGCCTCGTCCAGGGTTTCGATCAAACCGCCAAACTTGCCGATATCCAGAAAGACCCAGCGCAGGGGATCATCCTCCGCCTTGCGCGATACCAGGACCACCTCGGCCCTGATGAGGCCCGCGTCACCGACCAGGCCGCGACCCGGCTCGATGATGGTTTCCGGGAATTGATCGCCGAAATGACGCCAGAGGGCCTGATTGATGGCCTGGCCATAAGTCTCCAGGGTGGGTACGGCCGTCAGGTAGTGGGCCGGAAAGCCGCCGCCGAGATTGACCATGCGCGGCCGAATGCCGTGATTGGCCAACTCATGGAAGACCGCCGCGACGGCGGCCAGGGGCATGTCCCAGGCTTCCGGGTTGGGCTGTTGGGAGCCGACATGGAAGGAGATGCCATAGGCATCGAGTCCCAGGCGGTCGGCTTCGATAAGCACCCCCACGGCGAGATTAGGGGCGCAGCCAAATTTGCGGGACAGGGGCCACTCGGCGCCGACGCACTCGGAAAGAATGCGGCAAAAGACCCGTGCCCCCGGGGCGGCGCGGGCGATCTTTTCCGCCTCCTCCCGGCAGTCGATGGCGAAGAGGCGGATACCCCGGGCGTGGGCCGCGGCAATGTCCGCCTCCTTCTTGATGGTGTTGCCGTAGGAGATGCGCTCCGGCGTGGCCCCGGCGGCCAGAGCCATGTCGATCTCGGGGACGCTGGCGCAGTCGAAGCAGGAGCCCAGCGTGACCAGCAGTTCCAGCAGTTCCGGCGCCGGGTTGGCCTTGATGGCGTAGAAGATGCGGCTGTCGGGCAAGACGCGGGCGAAGGCGTGATATTTCATCCGCACGGTCTCCCGATCGACGATCAGGCAGGGGCTGGGTGGGTGCTGGTCTTGGAGGAACTGGCGGATGCGGTTGAGCATGGGTAAATAGCTTGTCGTGGCATGAATAGGGCCATATAGCCTACTAGGCCATCCGCCGCTTCGCCAATCGCGCGAAAAGATTCTTGGCCGCCACAACCCGCCTGATCGCCAGTGCCCAACCTGCCCTTTGACCGACGAGGCACGAAAATATGCAGGGCACCCACGAAACTTGGCGCAAAATTGCTTACTATTAGAATTGGCAAGTTGCTCCGGTTGCAACCTTTTTGACCAACCAATACCAACAACAAGGGGAGAGTGAAATGCGAAATTTATTGATCCTGGCCTTGATGGGCTGGGTTTTGATGGGCTGCCAAGCCATGCCGAACGACCCCTATCCACCCACCTACTACCCGCCCCCGACGGACACTGTGGTGCCGGGGTGGTGGGCCTACGAGGCGGGAGAGCGATATCGGCTGCAGGGTAAGTGCAAGGAGAGCCTCGCCATGTATCGGGAGGCGCTGGTCTTGAATCCCGGGCTGCTGGAGGCCAAGGATGGCATACGCCGGGCCCAGCGCGAGATCTGTCGCGGTAGCAGTAGCAGTAGCAACAGTAGTAGTGGCGGCAAACGCCCACCACCGGTGGAAAGGCCCACGGAGTTCATGGGTGGCGGCCGCGCACTGAGGCCGGGAGAGTGGTAAATCCTGGCTGACGGTCCGCCCCCCGCTGCTTGAAGACGGGGGGCGTCCCACCCACATCCTCCCGACGGTCCACTCGGGAGGAAAATTTAATGCTATCGAACAAGATCCAGCTTGGCCGCGCGGCGGCCAGCCTGCTCACCGCTTGCCTGCTCGTCCCTCTGACGCTTGCGACCCCGGCGGCCGCTAATGAAGGTCAGGTTCTCGTCCAGTGGTTCGGTCAATCCGCCTTCAAGATCACCAGCGTGACGGGCAAGGTGATCATGATCGACCCCTTCCTCACCAAGAATCCCAAAACTCCGCCCGAGCATAAGGACCTCGCCGCCCTCGGCAAGGTCGATCTGGTCCTGGTCACCCACGCCCATGGCGACCATGTGGGCGACGGGCCGGCGATTGCCAAACAGCATCAGGTCCCCCTCTACGGACCGGCTGGCCTGAACGACAGCCTGGTAGCGCTGGGTGAGCTACCTCGGGAACTCGCCCCCCGCTTCAACAAGGGCGGCACCATCCAGCCCCTTGGCGAGGGTATCCGCGTCACCATGACTCGCGCCGAGCACAGTTCCGAATACCACTGGACCAATCCCGAGACCCAGCACGAGGAAGTCCACGTCGGGGGCGAACCGGCGGGCTTCATCATCGAACTGGAAAACGGCTTCAAGATCTACCACATGGGTGATACGGGGCTGTTTAGCGACCTCGGCTTCATTGCCAGCTACTATCACCCGGATCTGGTATTAATCCCCATTGGTGGGCACTACACCATGGACCCGAAGGACGCGGCCCACGCGACCCGCGAGTTCCTCAAGCCGCGCTACGCGATTCCCATCCATTACGGCACCAACCCGCAACTCAAGGGCACGCCCGAGGAGTACCGGCAGGCGCTGGGAGAGACCCCCACGCAGGTGCTGAGCCTCACCCCCGGGGAAAGCGCCCGCTTCTGATTAGACCCCGGCCCAGGCCCGAGGCGCCCTATCCATCTTGGCCAGGGATTGCAGGGTTGGTGGCTCCGGGGGTTGGGGAAATTCACCGGGATGTTCGTACCAATGGAGGAGCGAACCTGGTCCCATCTCCGCATTTGATGCGGAGATATTCGGGGGTTATCTCCGCAACCGCAAGTCCGATCAGGGCTACGTCACTTTTCCCCAGCGGGGCTGGGGGCAGGAATGAACTCCAGGGCATTGGCATCCGGGTCCCGGCAAAAGAGGGCGGCCCGGCCCGAGCGACTGCGGCTGTAGGAAATCCCCGCCCCTTCCAGACGCCCGGCCAGCGCCTCAAGGTCCTGGACGTGCAGGGCGAGGTGCCGGTCCCGGCCGCCATGGTCCGGACGGGCCGTCACCGGGTCCGGGCTGGGGAGTTCCAGCAGATGGATCTGTTGTGTGCCGACCCGGAGCCAGGCACCGGGAAAGCCCAGGTCCGGCCGCTCGGCGATGACGGCCAGGCCGAGCAGATCCCGGTAGAAGGCCAGGGCTCGCGCCGTGTCGGCGACGAGGAGGCTGGCGTGGTGAATCCCCATGATTTCCGACATTGGCTTGAGTCTCCGGTTGGTGTTTGATCCGTAATCCGCCCTTGATTGGCTGATATACTAATTGACTTTCGATCCTAGGCGACTATCCCGGCATCCCGCATGAATCCCGATCTGGCCCGGCTCCAACCCTACCCCTTCGAAAAGCTCGCCGCCCTCAAGGCGGGCATCGAGCCACCGGTAGAACTAGGCCACATCGCCCTCTCCATCGGCGAGCCCAAACACCCGACGCCGAAATTCATCGTCGAGACCCTGATCGCCCATCTGCACCTGCTGTCCGCCTATCCCACCACCCGGGGTTTGCCGGCCCTGCGCCAGACCATCGCCGACTGGCTGACCCGCCGTTTCCAGTTGCCGGCGGGCGGTCTGGACCCCGAGCGCCAGATCCTGCCCCTGAACGGCACCCGCGAAGGGCTATTCGCCTTCGCCCAGGCCCTGGTGGACCGGACGCGCCAGCCCCTGGTGCTGATGCCCAACCCCTTTTATCAGATCTACGAGGGCGCCGCCCTGCTGGCCGGGGGGGAACCCCACTTCCTGCCCTGCCTGGCCGAGAACGGTTTCATCCCGGACTTCGCGGCCGTGGACGCGGATACCTGGCGACGGTGCCAGATCCTCTATCTCTGTTCCCCGGGAAACCCCACGGGCGCCGTCATCCCCCTGGCGACCCTGCAAGGGCTCATCCAGTTGGCCGAGGAATTCGATTTCCTGATCGCCGCCGACGAGTGTTACTCGGAACTCTATGGTGACGAGGAGCGACCGCCGGTGGGCCTGCTCCAGGCGGCGGCCACCCTGGGCCAGCTTGATTACCGGCGTTGCCTGGTCTTCCATAGCCTGTCCAAGCGCTCCAACGTCCCGGGCCTGAGGTCCGGCTTTATCGCCGGCGACGCCGAGGTGATCGAGCGCTTCTTCCAGTACCGCACCTATCACGGCTGCGCCATGCCAGTGCAGCATCAGCACGCCAGCATAGCCGCCTGGGGCGACGAGAGCCATGTGGTCGCCAACCGGGCCCTCTATCGGGCCAAGTTCGATGCGGTCCTGGCGATCCTGGGTGACGTTTTGGAGGTCACACGGCCGGAGGCCGGTTTCTATCTCTGGCCCGTCACGCCCATCCCGGACCCGGCGTTCGCCCGAGAACTCTTCGCTACAGCCAACGTCACTGTCCTGCCGGGGTCCTATCTCTCGCGGGAGGTTGCCGGCCAGAATCCCGGGGCCCATCGCGCCCGCCTGGCCCTGGTGGCGCCCCTGGACGAATGCGTCGAGGCCGCCTGGCGCATCCGCCGCTTTGTCGAATCCCTGTGAAACCCCTGGCACCCCGCCAATCACACCCTTTTGGAGTATGCCCATGAGCGATAACCGCCAAACCATCGAAGAGGCCTTCGAGCACCGTGCCGAGATCACCCCCCGGAGCGTCGAGACCCTGGTCCGGGACGCGGTCCAGGACACCATCGACCACCTCGACCGGGGCGAGATCCGGGTGGCGGAGAAACGCGACGGCGTCTGGGTGGTGAACGACTGGATCAAGAAGGCGGTGCTACTCTCCTTCCGCATCGAGGACAACGCCTTCATGAAGGGCGGTTTCACCAACTATTACGACAAGGTGCCCTCCAAGTTTCAGGACTTCAACAGCCGTGACTTCCGCGACGCCGGGGTGCGGGTGGTGCCTCCGGCCACGGCGCGACGCGGCGCCTACATAGCTCCCGGCTGTGTCCTCATGCCCTCCTATGTCAACATCGGCGCCTATGTCGATTCCGGCGCCATGGTCGATACCTGGGCGACGGTCGGTTCCTGCGCCCAGATCGGCAAGAACGTGCATCTGTCTGGCGGCGTCGGTATTGGCGGCGTCCTAGAGCCGGTCCAGGCCGCGCCCACCATTATCGAGGACAACTGCTTCATCGGCGCCCGCTCCGAGGTCGTGGAGGGGGTCATCGTCGAGGAAGGCGCCGTCATCTCCATGGGCGTTTATATCGGCGCCAGTACCAAGATCTATCATCGCGAGACCGGCGAGATCCATTACGGCCGCGTCCCCGCCGGCGCCGTCGTCGTCCCCGGCAACCTGCCCGCCAAGGACGGGAGTCACAGCCTCTACTGCGCGGTCATCATCAAGCAGGTGGACGCGCGGACCCGGGGCAAGGTGGGCATCAACGAATTGCTGCGGGATATCTAGGGACGCCCATGATCAGGCTCTTCGGCATCCCCAACTGCGACACCATGAAGAAGGCACGGCGCTGGCTCGATGGGCGGGGCATCGCCTATGACTTCCACGACTATAAGAAGCAGGGCCTGGACGAGGCCCAACTCCGGGCCTGGATCGCCGAACTGGGTTGGGAGAAGCTGATCAATCGCCAGGGCATGATGTGGCGCAAACTGCCGGCCGAGGTCCGGGAAGGCCTGGACGAAGCGGGCGCCATCCGCGTCATGCTGGCAACGCCGTCCATTATCCGCCGACCCCTGCTCGACACGGGCCAGAGTCGCTATCTGGGCTTCTCCGAGGCCGCCTATGCCGAGATCTTCCCCTCATGACCGCCACGCTCGCCCTGGCCCAGGAACTGCTGCGCCGCCCTTCCGTCACCCCCGAGGACGGAGGCTGTCAGGACCTGATCGCCCGGCGCCTGGCGGCCCATGGCTTTCGCATCGAGCCCCTGCCCTTTAACGAGGTGACCAATCTCTGGGCGCGCCGGGGGGACAAGGCGCCGCTCTTCTGCTTCGCCGGTCACACCGACGTGGTTCCGCCCGGTCCCCGGGAACACTGGGACTCGGACCCCTTTGAGCCGGAGATCCGTAACGGCCTCCTCTATGGCCGTGGCGCCTGTGACATGAAGGGGGAGATCGCGGCCATGGTGACGGCGGCCGAGGACTTCGTCCGCGCCCATCCGGACCATCCCGGCTCCATCGCTTTCCTTATCACCAGCGACGAGGAGGGCCCCTCCGTCGATGGCACGGCGCGGGTGGTCGAGACCCTGGAGGCCCGGGGGGAAAAAATCGACTGGTGTCTGGTGGGCGAACCCTCCAGTCACGAACGCCTCGGCGACACCCTGAAGAATGGCCGCCGGGGCAGCCTCAGCGGTTTTCTGAAGGTTATCGGCAAGCAGGGCCATGTAGCCTACCCCCACCGCGCCCTCAACCCCCTACACGCCCTGGCCCCCTGCCTGGTGGCACTGGTGGACGAGGAATGGGACCAGGGCAATGCCTTTTTTCCGCCCACCACCTTCCAGATCGCCAACCTCAACACGGGCACCGGGGCCGAGAACGTGATCCCCGGCACCCTCACCGCCCAGTTCAACCTGCGCTTTTCCACGGAACTGGATGCCGACACCATTCAGCGCCGGATCGCCACCATCCTGGACCGGGGCGGACTCGACTATGAACTCACCTGGCGCCTGTCTGGCAAGCCCTTCCTGACGCCCACCGGCGACCTGGTCGAGGCCGTTTCGGTGGCGGTGGAGGAGTTGATGGGCTATCGGCCGGAACCCTCTACCGCCGGGGGCACCTCCGACGGCCGCTTCATCGCCCCCACCGGGGCCCAGGTGGTGGAACTGGGCGCGATCAACGCCAGCATCCATCAGGTCAATGAGTGCATCGGCGTCGAGGAACTGGATCGGCTCTCCGGCATTTATCGGCGGATATTGGAAAAGTTGTTGGGATAGGGAGCGAGTTCCCTGATCGGCCATTGGCATCAACCCGGAGGGAGACTCAAGGTGCACCCGCCACCCCGAATACATCATGGACCTCAGGTCAACGCCATTGAATCGCTCCGGGGTATTGCCGCCCTGATGGTGCTCATCTATCACCTTGCGGAATTGGTCAAGTTGCCACTGCCTGAAACCCTTGGCTTTATTCCCAAGTATTTTGGGCTCGGCGTACCCCTCTTTTATGCGCTGAGCGGCTTCGTCCTAGCCTTTGGCTACGCGGATCGGCTCTATAGCCGCTCCCAGCTTCTATCCTTTTATACCCGCCGCCTGTTTCGCATCATGCCCCTGTTTTACAGCATGTTGGCGATTTGGCTATTCCTGAGCTGGCTCGTTTGGAATAAAACATTCAGTGCGGAAATCATCTTTCTGAACCTTAGCTTTTTATTTGGCCTTGTCCCGGGCCAACACGAAAGTATCGTCTGGGCGGGTTGGTCAATTGGCATCGAAATGCTTTTCTATCTCGTTTTTCCCATTGTCGCCCTTCTTGTTCATGACTACCGCACCGCACTGATTGGCTTTGTCGTCACTTGTATTCTCTCTAACGCCACCTATGGCGCCTTGATGGACGCCGGGCTGAAAAGCTATGCTTATATGAATTTAATCAATCACCTGCCATATTTCCTGGCGGGCATGGCCGTCTATCGAATTTGGCAACGCCTGGGTTTTAGACGCCATGCGGCGGGCTGGATACTCTTGTGCGCGGCACTGATCCTGGCGCTGTTATTTCCAACGGATAAGGCACATACTCTTTTGGGAATGGTTTTTTCTCCCTTAACCCTGCGTTTCGGTTGGGCAATTATCTTTGGAATGCTCATCTTATCCGCCTGCCTCGCCGCCAATCCCCTCCTGGAGCATGGGCCACTCCGTAATCTTGGCCAGATTAGCTTCAGCATGTATCTGTTGCATCCCCTCTTGATGGTGGCGCTAATCAAGGCAGGCTTCGTTCCCTGGGTAACCGCCGTTACCCCCAACACCGGCACCGCCTTCGCGCTTGGCCTGGTGATCACCACTTTTTTGGTGTGGGCCACCAGCAGCCTGACTTTTCGGTTCATTGAATACCCCGGTATCAATCTAGGCCGCCGTGTCTCTTCGCGTTTCAAAGGGAATGCCTTACCCATCTAATGCCGCCAATCATTAAATACGACGCCAAGCCCTACGCCGATCTGGGTCCCGACCGCATCCTGGATGCGATCGAATCCCTGGGGCTGGTCACCGATGGTCGGCTGCTGGCCCTCAATAGCTACGAGAACCGGGTTTATCAGGTCGGCATCGAGGAGGGTCCGCCGCTCATTGCCAAATTTTACCGCCCGGGCCGCTGGACGGACGCGGCCATCCTGGAGGAGCACGCCTTCACCCTGGAACTGGCGGAACGGGAGATCCCGGCGGTGCCGCCCCTGGCCATCCAGGGGCGGACCCTCCAGGCCCATGGCGGTTACCGCTTCTCCCTGAGCCCGCGTCGCGGTGGTCGCGCGCCGGAATTGGGAGACCCCGCGGTCTTGGAGTGGATAGGGCGCTTCCTGGGTCGGATTCACGCCCTGGGAGAGGTCGCGCCCTTCCAGGCCCGGCCGACCCTGGACATCGCCAGCTTTGGGGAAGAGCCGCGGGCCTTGCTGCTGGGGCAGGATTGGCTCCCGGTGGAACTGCGCACCGTCTATGAGGGCGTCTCGGCCCATGCCCTGGCCGAGGTGCGGCGACTCTTCGAGCGCGCGGGCCCCGTCCGCTACCTGCGCCTGCATGGCGATTGCCACGCCGGCAACCTCCTCTGGACCGATGCCGGGCCCCACTTCGTCGATTTCGACGACAGCCGCATGGGACCCGCGGTGCAGGATCTCTGGATGCTGCTGTCCGGAGACCGCCAGGAGATGTCGGTCAGTTTGGGCCATGTTCTCGCCGGCTATGAGGATTTTCGCGACTTCGATCCACGCGAGCTGCATCTGCTGGAGGCTCTGCGCACCCTGCGCCTCATCCATTACAGCGCCTGGATCGCCCGGCGCTGGGAGGACCCCGCCTTCCCCTTCGCCTTCCCCTGGTTCAATACTCAGCGTTACTGGGAGGGCCGCATCCTGGAGTTGCGCGAGCAGATTGCCGCCATGCAGGAGGGGCCCCTATGGACCTTCTGAGCCCCTGGCGCAACCCAGACCCAAGCCCGGGACATCGGGAGCGAGCCGAGACCAGCCGGCGAAATCAACGGAGTAATCAGTCATTGCGTCGCTTTTCGAGCCTTGCTCTCCTATATTGCGCGATAGGCTCGGCCGCTCTGAGCCTATTTCCCTGGCCAGCGCTGGGCGGTGAACTGCCGGGCCTCGCCAACTTGAATCTTTACGAACAACGTGATGTATGGGGACTGGTGACCTTGGTCAACGCGGCCGCTTACCAGATTAAGCGACAAGGCGAAAAGGCATTTCCGGCCTTCCGGGAGCCAGGAAGATGGTTCGACCCCAAGTACGGCCGCTATCTCTTCATCTTCGACTTGGCAGGCAATCAAATCGTCAATCCCGCCTTTCCCGAAGTGGAGGGCATCAACCGCCTTGATTGGCGGGATGTCTGGGGCAAACCCGTCTTTCAACAAGCCATCGACAGGCTCTCACCCGAGGGCGAGAATCGCATCCGCTGGTGGACGCACTATCTTTGGCCCAGGCCCGGGGCCAGCCAGCCCGAGTGGAAATCCGTTTACCTGGTCCGCGCCCGGGCCCCCTCCGGGACCTACTACATCGTCGCCTCCGGCCTCTACGGCCTGGCGCCAGAGCGCACCTTTGTCGAGCAACTGGTCGCGGATGCCGCCGACCTGGTGGCCAGGCAGGGTAGCGCGGCCTTCGCGGTTATCTCATCCCGCGACAGCCCCTTCGTCTTTGGCGAGGTCGGGGTCTTTGTCATTGATCCGAAGGGCATCGAGCACGCCAACTCCGTCTTCCCGGACTTTATCGGGCGGAATCTCCTCGACCCCACCTTTCCTGGTCATTCAGAAGTCCGTCGGCAGCTCGACTTTGCCCGCGACCAGGGCTCGGGCTGGATATACAGCCACTGGCCCGGCATCGAGGGTGAGCTGGCTATCTACCTGCGGCGGGTCGAGGAAGGCGGCCATGCCTGGGTGCTGGGAAGTTGGATGCCCCGGCCTCCGGCAAAGGATCAAGCCTGGCGCCAATCCTTATTACCGACTGTAAAATTCGCCCCCTAAACCCAGGAATCTCCATGAGTGACCTAAATCCGCATCGCAAAGTCATCCACGAAGAATTGCCCCAGGCGCACGAAGATCCCATGATCCGCCACCTGCATTTCCTCATTCGGGCCGGCATCCGGGTATTGGCGGTGCTCATGGCCCTGGTCATTATCTGGGGCGTGGCGGATGTCATCTGGATCCTCTACCAACGGCTGAGCGAGCCGCCCATCCTGCTCCTCAACATCAGCGATCTGTTCGAGGTCTTTGGCGCTTTCCTGGCGGTCCTGATCGCCATCGAAATTTTCATCAACATCCGCCTCTACCTGGGGGCCGACGTCCTGCCGGTGCAACTGGTCATCGCCACCGCCCTCATGGCCATCTGCCGCAAGATCATCGTCCTGGATTTTGAGAAGGTATCCGCGGACTACATCCTGGCCTCGGCGGCCACGGTACTGGCCCTGGGCCTCACTTACTGGCTGATCTCCAAAAAAGCCTGATCAAACGGGTCCCTTGCCTGGGCAATCTCTGGGTGAGCCGGCCGCAGGCTCACCTCGCCACTCGTGAAGATCCGGATCTCGCCGGCCACCTCCAGCCTGAGGGTACCCTGTTCCGTAATGCCAGCCTGGATACCCCGGATGAGGCGGTCACCCAGGCGGATCTCGACCTCCTCGCCCCGATAGCGGTCATAGCCTTCCCAGAGCAGAAGAAAGGGCGCAAGGCCCTCGCGTCCATAGCCCTCCATTGTAGCGATCAGGGCTTCCGCCAGGTGGGCGGCCATCTGGTTGCGGCTATAACCCTCGGGTCCCAGGATTTCATCCAGATCGACCCAGGGCTGATCGATGCCCTGGACCTGATCGCCCCGCAGATGGGTGTTGAGACCCAGGCCGACGACCACCAGGCTCGGCCCCTGGGCCTCGGCGGAGACCTCCAGCAGCAGCCCACCCAGTTTCCGGCGTCGCCAGAGCAGGTCGTTGGGCCATTTCAGCCCGATGCCCGCCACGCCGGCACCCTCCAGAACCTGAGCCAGGGCCGCTCCGGCGGCCAGGCTGAGGCCGCCGAGTTCCCCCGGACCCACCGGGAAACGCCATAGCAGGGAGAGATAGAGGTTGGCACCGAAGGGCGAGACCCAGGGGCGGCCGCGCCGGCCGCGACCGGCCGTTTGCCGCTCGGCCAGGCAGAGGGTGCCACTGGGG
>JBASIS010000314.1:0-5069 GCA_049654905.1 Chromatiaceae bacterium | reverse complement strand
CCACGGGATTGCCTGCGCGCCCTCCTGGACAAAGCGGCCATCGGGCCGGGTCCGCGAGCCTAATCCGGACCGGAAACCTGGCTTCGTTGCGTGATTTGGCCCTCAGGTGAGTTGCTTACATCGCGTTCAACTAGCGAAAAGGGCCGGCCACGCATTACCTGGCGGGACCCGGCTCGTCCCCGTGCAGCGCACCCGGCTCCCACTCCAGAGACAACCGGCACTCAGCGGACGCCAGCCTGAGCTCCAGACAGTGGGCAGCCTCACTCAGGCCAAATTGCGGATGCCAAGCGTCGGGAACGAGCTGGGCCGCGCCGCCCGCGCTTTGCCAACGGACGTGCTGGCCGCCGGGGAGGTCGAGGTAACCGCTGGCCTAGTCGCCGTCGCCCCCGGGGTCCATCGCCACGCGGATCGCGGGGTGCAAATGAAAGCGGGCGATGGCGGTGCGGTACTCGCCCGCGATAGTATCGGTAACGGCGCAGCCCCCCTCCGTCAGGTCCCAAGTGCGGTGATGCACTGATCGCCCCGGCAGGCGACGATAGCCATCATGGGCCGCGGAGACCTGCAGCAGCGTGCCCAACGCAGCGATGGCAGGGGCTGCGGGGACCATGACGGGCCTTGCCGGCAGCCCCTCGTCGCTAACCGCAGCCAAGTCCGCCTCCCCCTGCCGCACCCTGACCGCGAACGGCCGCGCCCGCCGCGCGACACGCCCCCCCCCCACACCTCGCTGGAATCGACACCATCGAGTTGCACCGTGCTGTGCGCCGCCGTGCCACGCTCCGCCAGGCGCTCCGGGCCGCTGCCATAGCGGGAGGTGCCACCGTTGACGATCACCCGCTGGCCGAACAGCGACAACTCGAACGACAGGGTATCGGCATGGGCGTGGCCCGGCAGGTAGTCCGGGCCGATGGGGGCGACGTCCAGGATGGCCACCGCCGGGCCGGCGGCCAGGCGGACATAGCCCGAGTCACGCAGCCAGCGGCAGGGGACGTCCGTCGTCCCGGCCGGATTGACGGGGTTGGTAGCCGGGATGGTGGAGGGAGATGGGTGGGCCTGACTAAAGGCGGAAATGCCGTCCGCGTAGCGCTGCAAATCCGCTAGCGTGGGCGCGATACCGAACGCCGCATCGTTGAAGAAGCTGATTTCCCCATCCGGGTGGGTCATCGCGGCTAGCCAGTCCAGCATGGCGGTAGCCTTGGCGCGCCAGTGGAACACGGCGGTCGCCCCACCGATGGCGTTGGCCCTGATCACGGCATCGACCCCTGCCCACACGTCGACCACGGCCTCGGTTACGGCCGCGGCCTCGGTTCCGCCAAAAAGCCCCGGATAAGCCCCAGACAGGTTAGTCAGATCCAGCACATCTTCCAGCAGGATGGCGTGGTACAGGGGACTGCGCTCAAAGTGACCGCCGTCGGCGAGGATCTGTTCGTCCAATTCCCGCGCCAGCAGGCGCAGGCCTAGACGGCGCCAGCGGTCCGCCTCCGGGCCAACGAAAAAGGCCCCGGCGAAAACCAGGGCCTTGGCGTTGGCGAAGAGATGATTGCCCAGCAGGTGATGCTCCAGCCGCCGGCTCAGCCAGCGGGCCTGGACGGCCAGGCTGTGCTGGCATTCAGGGGGTAAAGCCGGCAGCCCCCGCGGCGCCAACGCCCACTTGATCCAGTTGACGATCCGCAGCGAGGTCGGATAGGGCTCCCAGCCAGTGCCGGTGCCGGGTGGGTTTTCGGCCACCCAACGGTGCAGCAGGGCCAGGTGCCACTGCAGCCGCTGCTCCCGCGCGGTCCGCACCCCCTCTCCCCGGCCCTCCCCCGCGAGGGGGGAGGGAGAAAGAGCGCAAAGAGCGCATCGCGGCCCTTCATCCCCCTCTCCCCCAACCCCTGCCCCGCAGAGGTGCGAGGGGAGGAGGTGCGCGGCGCCCGTGGCGACTCTTGCCCCCTCCCCCCCGGCGGGGGAGGGCTGGGGAGAGGGGGCAGCACCCAAGTCATCGAAATAGTGCAGGTTATACAGCCACAGCTTATCCCGCGCCGGATCGTTCCAGGGATCAGGTCCCGGCACCAGCGCATGAGTCGCATTGAGAAACCGAAACGTCGTCGGCCCCAGCAGCGACACCGGCTTGGCCACCGGGGGCACCCACCGACCCGGCACGGGGCGCACCGCCGGGGCCGGGCGTAGGTCCGGCGTGGGGCGGTAGAGGCGGAACCACAGGCGCCCGTAGAACTGGACCGGCCGCAGATAGCGCAGGGTGTGCCAGTAGCGTGTAATCATGGGATCAGGGCCGTCCAATGGGCAAAGTCATGGCCCATCATGAGGGGGTTGGCCCTTCTCGAAAGGGCCATGTCAGCCGTTAGGTCACCCGTCGGTGGCGGTTACGGTACCGGCTTTGCCCGCCACCGCTGTCAAGACCTCAAGCATCTTGCCGGCCAGGGCGCCGCGGTCATAGCGCGGCGCGGCGTCCAGACAGCGCGCGTGGAATTGCTGGTAAAGGGCCTGATACTGGGCCAGGCGCAGGAGGCCCTCGCGGAGGGCTTGGGCGTTCTCGGGCTCAAAGACCAGTCCAACCCCTTCGCGCGCGACAATCCCGGCCGACTCACCCGCCACGTCGTGCAGCACCGGGATGCCCATGCCCATGCTCTCGAAGAGCTTGGAGGGGATGACCAACTCGAACGCCGGCTTCTTCTTCAGATGGATAATGGCAACATCAAGCAGCGACCAGTAGCGCGGCACCTCCGCCTTGGGCACGGTGTCGAGAACATACACGTTGGTCAGGCCCATCCCGGCCGCCTTCGCCTTCAGCGCGGGCTTTTCAGCGCCATCGCCCAGCAGGATGAAGTGGATGGGCGGCAGGGCCGCCGTGGCGAAAGGCACTGGGGCACCGGGAGCGGGCACCGCAGCCTCGGGGTCAGGCACCGCGGCATCGGGCGATGGCGAAGGCACTGCGTAGTGATGGCATCCGTCACCATCCGGTTGATCTCCTCCGGCATGGTCCAGTCGCCGGAGCGGATGCCGCCCTCCACATGGGCCACCGGGATGCCCAGCTTCTGGGCGGCGATGGCGCAGGCCATGGTCGAGGTGACGTCGCCCACCACCAGGCATAACCTGGACGGCGCCGCCAGCAAGAGGCGCTCGTAGCCGATCATGATCGCCGCCGTCTGCTCGGCCTGGGTACCGGACCCTACTTCCAGATTCACGTCCGGCGCCGGGATGCCGAGTTGCTCGAAAAAGGCCCCCGACAGGCGGGCGTCATAGTGCTGGCCGGTATGCACCAGGCGATAGCGCAAGGGTCCGCCCGCCGCCGCCCGCGCCTCCAGGGCACGGATGATGGGGGCCACCTTCATGAAATTCGGCCGGGCGCCGGCGATGAGGTCGATGAGCATGGTTTAAGGTTCAGGCCGCATGCTGCTGCAAGTCATAATCCTGAATCAAAACCTCCGCGGGCAGGTTCAGACCGGCGGCCAGATGACGAATCATCTCCAGCGACAGCGGCAGTTGCCGATTCATAATGGCCACGACTTTGCCCGGTGAACCAAGGAACGGCTCCAGATCCGCACGGGATAGGCCCCGCGCATCCAGCACGTATTCCAAAAAAGCGATCGGATCGGGCGCCTCGATGGGGAAATGGTTTTGTTCATAAGCCGCTACGATCAAGGCCAATATCTCCAGGCGCTCCGCCTCAGGACTGCCATCCGGGGCCGCCCACAAGGCCTCGACTTCCGCTAAAGCGGCGCGGTAATCGGACTCGTCTCGGAGTGGTTTCAGTTGCATGGCAGACCCCCTAAATGGTTTGAGCATCGATACGGTCATACTCGGCATGAGTACCGATAAAGCGCACGAAAAGCAACTGCTGGGTATAGCGCACCGCTACCACCAGCCGGTAATCATTACCCTTAATGTTGAAGACGACACGGTTATTGGGCAGAAAACTCGCGCTGCGATGCATGGCCTTGATGTCCGCGGGTGTCCGCCATGCGGCCCGAGATGCTTCGGCGTACCACCCACGTAAGGGTACTTCCGCCAGCGGATGTTGCATCCAGAATTCCCGCAGGGTTCTCAAAGCCAAAATCTTCACGATACCACCCGGCTACACCATTGCTGCAAAGGGCGTTCAGAGACTGCTGGCCACCTCGATGGTCACCCGGCTCACCCCCAGGATCTCTCCCAGCGGGATCGGCGGCGCGACCGGCGACCCGGCGGCGCGGGCGCGCAGGGCCTGAACGAAGGCGGCGGCGCAGGCCTGCTGGCCCTTGTCCTGGCGCCACAGATTCAGCTTTTTGAACCCCGGCCAGCCGTAGCCGGTGAGCTTGCGGAAATTGTCCAGTTGCAGCACCCGCCCGGCGGCGAAGACCTCCAGCCGCTCCTTGGGGAAGGCCTTGCTGCCATTGGCCAGATAGAGAATCGTCCCCAGGGAGCCGTCGGCAAAGGTCAGGCTGATGCTCACCGAATCCCGCGTCGGCGCCTCCAGGGCCACCGCCCGCGCCTGGATGATCGGCGCCCCGGCCAGAGAGCGCAGCAGATCGATAAAGTGGCAAGCCTCGCCGATGATCCGTCCCCCGCCCACCGCCGGGTCTTGGGTCCAGTGGTCCGCCGGGATGGCCCCCGCGTTGACCGTCATCACCAGGGCCTTCGGACCTGGGGCGCCGGCCAGCAATTCCTTGATCTTGACTACCAGCGGGGCGAAGCGGCGGTTGAAGCCGACCATGAGCAAGGGCGCCGCCCCGGGGCAGGCCACCGCTTCGATCTCCCCCAATTCTTCCAGCGTCAAACACAGCGGCTTCTCCACGAACACCGCCTTGCCCGCCGCCAGCCCCTGGCGCACCCACCGCGCGTGGCTGTCATGCCGCGTGGTGATCACCAGGGCATCCGTCCCGGCATCCCCAAACAGCGCCTCGGTGTCCGTCGTCGTCTGGGCAAAACCAAACTTGCGCCCGGCATGCACGCCGCTCACCCCGCCGCTGGAGGCCACCGTGCGCAACATCGCCCCCGCCGCCTGGAAGGCCGGGATCAGGACCCCGGTGGCATAATTGCCAGCGCCGATAAAGCTGACCGCCGGCGCGGCCACCGATCCGTGCCCACCCGCC
>JBASIS010000313.1:0-9571 GCA_049654905.1 Chromatiaceae bacterium | reverse complement strand
GAGCGCGCCCGGGAGCGCGCCGCCCGCGCCGCGGCCACCGCGGCGGAGACGCCAACGACTCCTGCCCCAGGTCTGCGGGTCACCCTCCCCGACGGCAGCCAGCGGCCCCTGGATCTGGCCCGGATGCGGCGCCTCCTGGACGAGGCCTGCCGCGATAGCGAGGCCGTCGATGGCGAGGCCATCCTCGCCGACACCTGCCGCAACCTCTTTGATGGCGTCCGCGAGGCCGACGTCGCCCAGGCACTGGTCATGAGCGCCCGCGCCCTGATCGAAAAGGACCCGGACTACAGCCAGGTCGCCGCCCGCCTGCTACTCGATATCTTGCGCCGCGAGGCCCTCGGCTTCCTGGGGCTGGGCCAGGGCGCCGAAACCCAAGCGGACCTGGCCGAGCGCTATGCCGACTACTTCGCCGCCTACATCAAACAGGCCGGCGACCTGGAACTGGTCGACCGCCGCCTTGGCCAGTTTGACCTGGCCCGCCTAGGCGCCGCCCTCCAGCCCGAGCGTGATCTCCAGTTCACCTACCTGGGCCTCCAGACCCTCTACGACCGCTACTTCATCCACACCGCGGGGGGGCTGCGCTTCGAGCTGCCCCAGGCCTTCTTCATGCGCGTGGCCATGGGCCTGGCCATCAACGAGATCGACCGCGAGGAGCGCGCCATCGAGTTCTATGAACTCCTGTCGCGTTTCGATTTCATGAGTTCCACCCCCACCCTTTTCAACTCCGGCACCCTGAGGCCCCAGCTCTCCTCCTGCTACCTCACCACTGTCCCGGATGACCTCGACGGCATTTACGGCGCCATCAAGGACAATGCCCTCCTGTCCAAGTTCGCCGGCGGCCTGGGCAATGACTGGTCCCGGGTGCGCGGCATGGGCGCCCACATCAAGGGCACCAACGGCCGCAGCCAGGGCGTGGTGCCCTTCCTCAAAGTCGCTAACGACACCGCCGTGGCGGTCAATCAGGGGGGCAAGCGCAAGGGTGCCGTCTGCGCCTATCTGGAGACCTGGCACCTGGACATCGAGGAATTCCTGGATTTGCGCAAGAATACTGGCGACGATCGCCGCCGCACCCACGACATGAATACCGCTAACTGGGTGCCGGATCTCTTCATGAAGCGGGTGGCGGAGGATAGCGACTGGACCCTCTTCTCCCCGGACGAGACACCCGATCTGCATGACCTCACCGGCCAGGCCTTTGAGACCGCCTATGCCGCCTATGAGGATCGCGCCGCCCGCGGCGAGATGAAGGTCAGCAAGCGGCTGAAGGCTGTGGACCTCTGGCGCCGGATGCTGGCCATGCTGTTCGAGACCGGCCACCCCTGGGTCACCTTCAAGGACCCCTGCAACCTGCGCTATACCAATCAGCACGTCGGCCGGGTCCACAGTTCCAATCTCTGCACCGAGATCACCCTGCACACCAACGACCAGGAGATTGCCGTCTGCAACCTGGGTTCGGTGAACCTGGCCGCCCACGTCGGCGCCCAGGGCCTGGACAACGCCAAGCTCCAGCGCACGGTCACCACCGCCATGCGCATGCTCGACAACGTCATCGATTACAACTTCTACAACGTCCCCCAGGCGCGGCGCTCCAACCTCAGCCACCGGCCCGTGGGGCTGGGCCTCATGGGCTTCCAGGACGCCCTTTATAAGCTGCGTATCCCTTACGCCACCCAGGAGGCGGTCCAGTTCGCCGACGAGAGCATGGAGGCCATCGCCTACTATGCCATCCGCGCCTCCACCGATCTCGCCGAGGAACGGGGCCGCTATTCCAGTTTCGAGGGCAGTCTCTGGAGCCAGGGCATCCTCCCCCTGGACTCCATCGATCTCCTGGAGACCGGCCGCGGCGGCTTCCTGCAAATGGATCGCAGCCAGACCCGGGACTGGGCGGCCCTGCGGGCGAGGGTGCTCCAGGTCGGCATGCGCAACTCCAACTGCATGGCCATCGCCCCCACGGCGACCATCTCCAACATCGCTGGCGTCAGTCAGTCCATCGAGCCCACCTACCAGAACCTCTTCGTCAAATCGAATCTCTCCGGCGAGTTCACCGTCGTCAATCCCTACCTGGTTCGGGATCTCAAGGAACTGGGCCTCTGGGATGCGGTGATGGTCAATGATCTCAAGTACTTCGATGGCTCGGTGCAGGCCATCGACCGCGTTCCCGCGGCACTCAAGGCACTCTACGCCACCGCCTTCGAGATCGACGCCCGCTGGCTGGTGGAGGCCGGCAGCCGCCGCCAGAAATGGCTCGACCAAGCCCAGAGCCTCAACCTCTACATGAGCGAGCCCAACGGCAAGAAGCTCGACAACCTCTACAAACTGGCCTGGGTTCGGGGTCTCAAGACCACCTACTACCTGCGCTCCATGGGCGCCACCCACGTCGAGAAGTCCACCATGACCGACACTGGCAGAACCAACCGCCCCAGTGCCGTCGGCGGCAATTACCTGGCCACCAAGACCGTCGGCAAGGCCGAGGCTCCTAAGGCCTGCTCCATCCTCGACCCGGAGTGCGAGGCCTGTCAGTAGTCAGGCATGGGGCCGAACTTTCCGGCCCCCCATTGGCCAGGCCGCCAGGGAAGGCTTGATCCTGGGCCCGGGGGCCACAGATACTGTCCTAGTTTTGGAAAACTGAAGGACACCCGAGCCAGGACCCATGATCGATCTCCACTGCCATATGCTGCCCGGCATTGACGATGGCCCGACGGACCTCGAGACCGCGCTGGAGATGGCCCGGGTGGCCGTCGCCGACGGCATCACCCTGACCGCCTGCACGCCGCATATCTACCCCGGACTTTTCGAGAACGATGCCAACGCTATCTCGGCTGCGGCCGAGGCCTTTCGCGGGCATCTGCGGGCGGCCGGCATCCCCCTGGAGATCACCACCGGCGCCGATATCCAAATCGTCCCGGAACTCTTGAATGGATTGAAATCCGGGCGCTTTCCCTGCCTGCATGGCTCACGTTATTTTCTCTTCGAGCCACCCCATCACACGGTGCCGCCACGCTTTCTGGATACCATCTTCGACGCCCTGTCCGCGGGCTTTGTGCCAGTCATCACCCACCCGGAGCGGCTGACCTGGTTGGATGACAAGCATTATGGCTGGTTCGTGGAGGCGGCGCGCCAGGGCGCCTGGATTCAGGTGACGGCGGGCGCGGTCACCGGGCGTTTTCGCGAGCAGCCGCAATACTGGGCGGAACGCTTCCTGGACGACGGCCTGGTGCACCTTCTGGCCACGGACGCCCATCATTTCCAGCGCCGCCCGCCCCTGCTGGCGGAAGGACGCGCGGCGGCGGCCAAGTGGGTAGGGCCGGAGGAGGCGGCGCGGCTGGTCAAGGATCGCCCCCGGGCGATCATCCAGGATCAAGAACCGGGGAGCGTTATCCCCCCCCGAGGTCTTGGGGGACCAGAATGGGATGGGAGCCGTGCACGCGTGCAGGCAAGTAGCGGCTGGTTTTCCCGCTGGTTTCAGGCAAAATCCAATGGGTAGGACTTGAACCAGGCGCAGGCTAATCTGATAACTGCAAATGGAATAAAGCCAGACCCTTCAAGTGGCTGGCTTTATTGGGCAAGAACTTAGTAGTTGCTCATTGAGCACTTATGGGGCCGAGGTTATTGTCGTTGTCATTATTATTAGAGGCGACCGCGACTGCGGCAAGACCAACAACCGCGGCACCACCAAACACCATGGCACCCGTAGTACCCGCTAGAACACCACCAGCACCACCTCCCGTTGCACCAGGCAGCAAGGCTACGGGGGGGCAATCATCATCTTTGTCATCGTTATTGCGGCGCTCCTCGCAATCGCAATCATCCTTGGGATTGGCATTCTTGGTGGCGGCATCGCATTGGGCCTTGCTGCGAGCCTTCTTATTGCCAATGGCGGCCAACTGGGCCTGGGGAACAGCGCCGTCGGCGACGCCGGACCTAGGATCGACCTTATAAACGCCAACACCCTTAGCCGCGCAAGTACTGATGCCCTGCACCGCGAGCATGGCCATCTCACCCAACTCGTATTGGCAGCCATCGGCAAAGGCCAGGATGGCGCTGCCGCCTTCCAGAACCATGAGACGGTCACCTTCCTTCAGGGTCATGCCCTCGCGGGCGGGTACATATTTGGCATCCTGGCTGGCAATCGCCGCGCCATCGATGCGAACCAGTGTTGCAACTTGAGCCTGATCGGCGGCTACCGCCATGCCTATGAAGCCAAGGCCTGACAATACGGCCATACTTATTTGATTACGTATCTTCATTGTTTCTTCTCCATCTAATTGAATGTTGTGTTCGCGACCAGGCCCATGGTCCGATAGCTAAATAAATCCAGTTATTGGCATATTAGAAATGCCGTAACCCCTTGTCAACGGCTTCCTTGCATTCCGCACCTGAGCTCGATGCCCAGGGGCGTCAACGTGAGGTTGGCCCCTAACCCCCGAAAAGAATTCTGTTTATTGGCCGGACCCACCCGGCTCTTCGCCTTTATCATCCAGAGGTGAATTTGGGGCCTCGGCATTGCCGCCATCTTGATCCAGGGTTTGATCGTCCTGGGCATCCTTGGATGCAGGCACCTGGCTATCCTGCTCGGGAGACCCCTCCTGGCCCATGGCATCCGCATCGGACTCGGACCCCGCTCCGGTATCGCGACCCCGAGCCCGGCCGTCCGCTCCCGCGGCGGCCGTCAGGCCGGTCGTACGGCGAATGGCCAGGCCGTCGAACCAGATTTCACCGCCGACCCGCTGTTCCAGGCCCTGCCTACCCGCGGATTCCAGCCGAACTTCCTGGAGTTGGCAGCCCTCGGGCACCTCGAAATCCATTTTGAAGCCGCGCCACTTCCCCGAACCCAGGAAGCGCTCACTCTCCCCCAATACGACCTGACGTGGTCGGAGACACCGTAAGGTCCACCGTAGTCCCCCCTGGCTAGTCAGGCTGTCTAGCAGGACCTTGCCGGACAGACGATAGGTGCTGGGTTCGAGGTAGAGGGCCTGATGGAGGTGCTGGAAGCGACCCTCCTGATTGCGAAATATCAGTTGCAGCGCCCGCTCGCCCGCAACACCCAGGATCGCCGCGGTCCTGGCCACTACCTGACGATGGGGGCTCCATTGCCAGTCGAAGACCTCCTTGCCCAGAGGCAATTCAAAGCTACCGTTATGCAGCAACCCCATTTGGTTACGATCCTCGGCGGAGAGGCCATTGACCCAGGTCAGATAGGCCTCGGTGATCAGGGACTCCTTGAGCAGGCGCTGGATGTAGGCCTGGCGCTCCTCCGGCGTTACCGGAGTGCGGGAGGTCACGGCGCGCAGCCCATAGGCGAAGCGCACCGCCTCGACATTCAGGGCCCGCCGCGCCAACCGCTGGAAGAAGGCGGGCCACCAGGAGGGTGGGTTTTGAGCCAGGGGCTTGAGGGCCATACGGACCTCGGGGTCCTCGGCGAAGCGCACGAAGATATCCAGCAGGTCCTGATTGGGTTCGGGCCAGGCTTCGAGGGCTAGGGAGAGGTGTTGCAATCCCCGCTCCACTTGGCCGCGATTGAGCCAGAATACGGCAGCGCTCCGGTGGATCGCGTGGTTAACGGGTTCAAGTTTTACCGCCGCATCCACCAGGGCATCGGCTCGCTCCACTTCGCTTCTGGCCAGGGCCAGATCCGCCAGGGCCATGAGGGGCCGGGCGCGGGTCGGGTTCTGGCGATAGGCCTGGACAAGCTGGACCTCGGCGCCGGCCCCATCGGTTGGGCGCTGGGCAATAGCCTCCTGATAGAGGGCTTCCGGTTGCCCCGGCATGAGGCCGAGGACACGCTGGGCCGCCGCCTTATCCCCCTTCCGAAGTTGTTCCAGGGCATGGTCCGCCAGCCCGGAGACGATAATCCGCCAGGCCAAAAATCCAGCGACAAGGATGATCAGGACCCGCCAGGCGAGCACCCCGGTACCCGTCTTCGTAATTCCCATCCCGCTAGTATTCAATTAATTTTATGCTCCATCCCGGAAATCTTGTAACCACCCGCCACGGGCAGGAATTCGAAGCGAATGGTACCGGTAGCATTCCACCAGGCCTCCCCGGAGTTCTGCCGGGTCTTCAACGCCAGGCTCCCCGTACCCACTAGCCGCCCATCCTTGCCCGCTTGCCAGTTCATGCCCTTGATCTGGAGTTGCCGATAGGGGTACTGGGCAAAGAAGGCGGCATAGTCGCCCCGAATAAAGGCCTTGCCCCGGCCTCCGGTGACCTGGGCATCGGCCGTGAAGAGATTCACGAGACCTTCCAGGTCGCCTTGCCCATAGACATGGGTCAGACGAGCGACGACATTGTTGGGGTCCGCCACCGGAGGAGCCGGCTTCGATTCCGCCTCGCGGCGTCGGTCGGCTTCCGCCGCCACGCGGGCCTGCTCGCCGCGGGCCTGCTCGGCTGCTTGTCGCTCCAGGGCCTTTTGCTCTGCCTGGGCGCGAGCCTCGGCCTCGGCGGCCTGACGCTGCTGACGTTTCGCCTCCGCCAATGCGGCCTGACGCTCAGCCTCCCGGCTTTTGGCCTCCGTCTTTTCGCGCTGGGCTTGTTCCGCCTTCAGTCTTTCCAGGGCCTGACGCTCTGCTTTGAGGCGGGTCTCGGCCTCGGCGGCCTCCCGCTGCCGGCGCTGCGTCTCCGCCAGAGCCACCTGGCGGTCCGCCTCTTGCTGTTTGGCAAACTCCTGTTCGCGCCGGACCTGCTCGGCCTTTTGCCGCTCCAGGACCTCGCGCTCGGCCTTGAGGCGGGCCTCGGCTTCGACGGCCAGCAGCAGTTTGCGCTCGGCCTCCACCAATGCGGCCCCTTGTTCGGCCTCCCAGGCACTGGCCCCCCCGCTCGCCTGCCGTGACAGCTTGCTGCGCTGCTGCTCCAAAGCCTCTCGTTCCGCTTGGAGATGGGCCTCGGCCTCCGCCACCTGGCGCTCTTGACGCTCCGCCTCCGCCAAGGCCACCCGACGACGCGCATCCAGACGTTGGGCCACCTCCCGCCTTTGCCGGGCCTGTTCAACCTGTTGACGAGCGAGTTCCTCGCGCTCCGCCACCATGCGGGCCATTTCCTCGGCGATTTCTCCCTGCCGAAGCTCCATGGCCGCCAGGCGATCACCCTCCGGCCCCACCAATCCCATAACCGAGGTTCGTTGCGGTGGGGAGACCAGGGGGCTCGCCGAGGGGGACAAGACCTCGGCATCGAGGGGCTGGATCAATGCCGGCTTTCCGTCGGACGTCTTGAAAGCCGTTCCCTGGAGATAGGAAGGTTGACGCTCGGTTGCCGTCTCCTGGGCGGCTCGGTTGGGCGACATCTGGAGATGCGGGTTGGCGGGCGACATCAGGCTCACCAGAATGAACACGGCCACGCCCACGATTAAACCCAGGGCGGCCACCAGCAGGGACCGCCGGATCAGGCGACGCCATTGCCCCCGTTTGATCCTGGGGGCCTGACCCGAATCAAGGCGTTGCTGCGGCTGAAAAAACCACCTGAGTTCATCGCTGGCGACGGCCGACGACTGGCATTCCTCGGTCTCGGCATCAGCCTCCAGGTCGTCCTCCATCACCGCCGCACCCCCACGCAGAGTATGGTAGGCATGATTGAGGCGCGCCGCATAATCCGTGTCCAGGTCACCCATACGGGCCTGGCGATCCGGGTGGAAAAGCCGGATCAGAAGTTGATAGTGCTGACGGACCCGGGCTGGCGGGGCCTCCGCCTCGAAGCCGAGCATGCGCCAGGTTGAGGCCCCCGGCGCCAGGAGGACCTGACGGACCAGGAAGCGCGCAGCCGCGAGGATTTCCTCCGGACTCGCGCCTAGGGCCGCCGCCGTGGCCGGGAGGTGGCGTGGGACCAGTGCCACGCCGAAGGCCGGCACCAGGGCGGCAAAACCCGTGGGCAGGGGTTGGCGGGAATCGGTGAGGCGCGGATAACGCAAAGGCTCCCGGTAGTAGGCCAGCGCCAGTTCGATCAGCACCGCATCCATGGCTATGTGCCTCAAGCCCCCGCCTTGTCCGGGAGGGCCTCGGTGCCGGACTTGTTGCCGTAGGCATAGGTGTAGTGATAGTCGTAGCTATAACCATAGCCGTAGCCGTAACCGCCCCCAGGCCGGCCAGCCATGGTCATGATGCCCCCGATGACGTGGGCATTGGCGCCCCGCAGGCGCTTGACGGCCCCCTCCATGGCCCCGGCCCGGGTCTCGCCGGTATGAATGGCGAAGATGGTGGCCGTCGCCAGATTGGCCAGGACCAGGGCATCCGCCAGCCCGATGATCGGCGGCCCGTCGAGGACCACATAGTCGAACCGTTCGACGGCCAGATGCAGGAGATCCAGCATTTTCGGGCTGGAGAGGAGCTCCACCGGGTTGGGTGGTAGGGGACCGCTGGTAATGGTAAAGAGGCGGGCCACCTCGGTCGGCCGCGCGATTTTGGCCGGCTCGATGTCCCCGGCCAGGAAGTTGGTCAGGCCCTCGGTGTTGGCCAGGCCAAAGGTGCGATGCAGGGAGGGGTTACGCAGATCGGCATCGATGAGCAGCACCTTGCCACCCGCCTGGGCGAAGACGATGGCCATGACCACCGCCGAGGTGGTCTTGCCTTCCATTGGGGAGGCGCTGGTGAAATGACAGATCCGGGGCGCGCCCTCGGAGGTGGAAAAGAGCAGGGAAGTGCGCAGGGAGCGCGCTGCCTCGGCCAGGGGGCTCTTGGGATCACGGTTCACCAGCAAGGCCAGATTTTCACCTTCCAGATCATACTCATCGCCGGAGGCCATGGGCATGAGGCCGAGCACGGGCACGCCCAGACGCCGCTCCGCGTCCTCGCTGGTCTTGATGCTGTCGTCCAGGGTCTCGAGCAGGTAGGCCAGGCCCACGCCTAGCAGCAGGCCGAGCACCAGGGCAATCGCCAGGTTTTTGGGCAGGCTGGGTTTATAGGGTCTTCTCGGGACCTCGGCGGCATCCACCACCGAGACGTTGTTAGTACCGATGCCGGCGGTCACTCCGACCTCCTTCAGGCGCTGCAGGAGGCCTTCGTAGAGTTCGCGATTGGTATCGACCTCGCGCTTGAGGGTCTGGTGGTCGGTACTGCGATCCTGGAGGGTCAGAACCTCCTCCTTGATCTCGGCGATGCGCTGGTTGAGCTTGGCCTCCTCGAGTTGGCGGGTCTCGAACTTCAGGCGAATGCTGCCGGCGATGGCGGCGACCTCCTTGGCGATGGTCTTGTCGATGTCCGCGATCTGCCGCTGGATCTGCTGCATCTTAGGGTAGCCGGGCTTATAGACCTCCAGGTTCTGCTCGTATTCAGCCTGCAACTCGGCGCGGCGCCCCTTCAACTTCTCGATGGCCGCGCTGTCAAGTAGGCCGGCGACCCCGGGGTTATCGGCCTTGGTCAGGCCCAGGTAGGCGGCCTCGGCCTCGATGCGGGCGGCCTCGGCCTTTACCAGGGAGGCAGTCATCTCCTGAAGCCGGGCCATGAGGGTCGAGAGCCGGTTTTCCGAATCGATAATCTCGCGCTCGCGGGAGTACTGCACCAGGCGCTTTTCGGAATCCTCCAGGGTAACGCGCGCCTGCTGTTTGCGCTCTCGGCGCTGACCTTGCTGGCTGCTGTATTTGTCC
>JBASIS010000312.1:0-3469 GCA_049654905.1 Chromatiaceae bacterium | reverse complement strand
CCTGAAAAGTTGCTTTTGATGTCCGGAATCCAGACGAGCCCGAGCCCGAGCCGGCCGGCAGGCTGGACTAGCGATGGTCGCGGGCCGATAATCCCGTCTCTTTATCTCCATCCCCTTTGCCCGGCGCGCCACCCGGCGCGCCGGATTCACCCACCCACGAGAGTATTCCTATGAGTGCTAAAACCAGGCTCCTCAGCAGTTCTTTCGCCGTTGCCGCCCTGACGGGGATCATGTCCTCGTCCGCCCTGGCGGTTACGGACGCGGATTTCCGCTTTGACACCACCGAGAATCTGGTCCACGTCTGTTCGGTACCGGAGGCGGCCCCCGAATATCTGACGGCGACCCTGGCCTGTAAGGCCTTCATCGAGGCCACGGTCCAGTATCACGATGAAGTCACCGACCGCAAGAAGCTTAAGCCCCTGCTTTGCTATACCAAGGCTGCCACCATTGATGAAGGACGTACGGCCTTTCTGGCCTGGGCCGAGAAGAAGGCCGGTGACAAGAAGTTGATGGCGGAGCAGCCCGTCGTGGGCCTGATGCGTGCCTTGGCGGCCAAGTACCCCTGCAAGAAATAAGGCGGCCGCGCCACCCCTTCCCGGGGCGATTTCACCGCGAAATCGCTCGACTTTGGAGAGCTTTATGAAAAAGATTGTGACGGTTTCCATCCTGGCCCTTGCGGCCCTGTCCCTGACCGGCTGTGGCACCACCACGGGCGAGCGGGCCGGTAGCGCCGCCCTCATGGGTGCGGCGGGCGGTGCCCTCATCGGTTCCCTGAGCGCCCAGGCCGGCGCCGGCGCCCTGATTGGCGCGGGCGTGGGTGCTCTGGGCGGTTACCTCTATGACCAGCACCAGAAAGGCAACATCGATTGATGATCCCTCCCCGAATCCGCTCAAGTGCGGATTCGGGTCTCCTCCTTACTCCCCGCCCCGCTTGTTAGCCCCTGTTCGCTTGACCCAGTAGCCGGTGGTGGCGCCTCCGGTGGATTTCGGTCTCGCTGTCATTGGTTGCCCTCTCAGGTTCTTCACCCTCAACGACGCTCGATCCGCCCGTCCAGGGTGGCATCCAGCTCCCCCTGGCGGCGGAAGGCGGCTACTAGCATATCGGAGATGAGTTGCCCGCTGTTGACCGGGTGGCGCAGCCCGGCCAGCATCCCGTAGCCGTCGCCGCCCGCGGCCAGGAAGTCCGGGACCACCAGGGAGTAGTCGGCCGCGGGGTCCAGGGGCTGGCCGTTCAGGGTCACGTCCCGCGCCTTGCCCCCCTGGAGGCGGAGCCGTACCCCGGAGACCTGGAGGAAGCCGCCGGGGTTATCGTTGGGGTCGAGTCCGGCGCTGTGATTCAGGGCGGCCTGGAGTTCCGCTCCAGTGAGGACGCCGGTCACCAGTTCATTGCGGAAGGGAAAAGCCTGGTAAATGTCCTTCAGCCGCACCTCTCCGGCGGGGATACTGGCGCGGAAGCCGCCGGCGTTGAAGAGGGCGATTTGCGCCCCGCCATACTCCCGCGCCAGATCCGCCACCAGGTTGCCAAAGGGGGCCTCGCTCCGGCGCATTAACTCCCGTTGAGCGCTCAGTTCGCTGCGGGCGCGCCCCACCACGGCCAGCAGTTCCTGGTCCGCCCGGGCCACCAGTCGCTCCACCTTGGCCGCGATCCTGGGGTCCACCGGCGCCTGGTCGTCCACCGGAATCAGCCGATAGTCCCACTTCAGCAGGCGATCCTGCTCCACCTCCAGGTCCAGACGCCCCAGGTAGGCGCCCCGCTCGCCGGCCTGGACCATCAGGACCTCGTTTTCTTCGATGGGCTTATCGAAGCGGAAGTGGTTGTGTCCGCCGACGATCAGATCCACCCCGGCCACGCTCTGGGCCAGGCGCCGGTCGCCCGCCAGCCCCAGGTGGGAGAGGACGATGAGCAGGTCGGATTGGGCGTCGAGCTCCGGCACCCGCGCTTGCGCCACGGCCAGCGGATCGCTCACCCCGAGGCCCTGGACGTTACGCGGGTGGCTGGCGGTGACCAGTTCCTCGGTCGTGAGCCCCAGTACCGCCACCCGCGGTCCGCCCTCCGGTTGGAAGAGGGCGAAGGGTTGCACCGGCAGGGGATCAGGCGATGCACTCAGATTGGCCGCGAGGAGGGGGAAGTCGATCATGCTGGCGAGCTTGCGTAGGTTATCCTGGCCGAAGTCGATCTCGTGGTTGCCCACCGCCGCGGCATTGACGCCGATGTCCTCCAGCAACTTGATGTCCGGCCGGCCCAGGTAGAGGGTCGAGGTGGTGGTGCCCTGGAGCAGGTCACCGGCGAAGAGGATCAGCACCGGCCGCTTTGGGTCCTCGGCGCGAATCGCTTCAACCAGGCCCGCGAGGCGGGCGATCCCCCCGAGGACCTTGCCGCTCTCCTGGTCCGCGTAGGGCTCCAGTTGCCCGTGGAAGTCGTTGAAATGGAGGAGGGTCAGGGGCTGGCCCGCCGCCGCGATCAGGGTAACCAGGGCCAGGGGTAGCAACAGGAGGGGACTCAGGCGCATGGTCGATGTCTCATGGTTGGGTAAGGCGAGGCCACTATCTTCGCCTCCCATAGGTTTCCCCTGGTTAGATGTCAAAGCCCAGTGAGTTTTGCCCTCGCCTCAGTCGGCCGGTGCTTTTTTACTCAACTCTTCGCGGAAACTGGTGACCAGCAGCAGGATGACGCCGAGGGTGATGGCGCTGTCGGCGACGTTAAAGGCGGGCCAGTGCCAGGTGCCGACGTAGAAGTCGATGAAATCGACCACGCGTCCGGTGAGTACCCGGTCGATCAGATTGCCGATGGCGCCGCCGATGACCAGCGCCAGGGCGGCGGCGCTTGTCCGCTCGCCTTGGGCCAGGCGCGCGAGCCAGATGATCAGGGCGATGGTCATCACCAGGGCGAATGCGGTGAAAAACCAGCGCTGCCAGCCCCCGGCATTGGAGAGGAAACTGAAGGCCGCGCCCTCGTTATACATGAGGGTGAGGTTAAGCAGGGGCATGACGGCGACCGGGCGGAAGGGCAACAGCAGGGCCTCTGCCAGCCATTTGGTGGCCTGATCCAGGACCACCACCAGCAGGGAGAGCCAGAGCCAGCGGGTCATGGCGGGATGGGCGATGCGCTTCATGACCCCGTGAACTCCGGTCGTGAGGATGCCGAAACAGGTGGCTCAGGCAAAGCGCCGCTCCTCGCCCACCCCGGCGACGTTGGTAAGGCACCGGCCACAGAGTTCAGGGTGCTCGTGGTCTTGTCCCACATCCGCCCGCAGATGCCAGCAGCGGACGCATTTGGCGTGGGCGGATTTGCGCACCTGGAGAGCGAGGCCTTCCAACTCGGTGTCCTGGGCGTCGGCGGGCTTGTCCGCCAGGGGCAGGACCCGGGCGGCGGAGGTGATGAGGGCGAAGCGCAACTCGTCCTCTAGCCGGGCCAGGGTCGCCGCCAGTTCGGGGGCGGCGTAGAGGTCGATCTCCGCGTCCAGGGAGG
>JBASIS010000311.1:0-11417 GCA_049654905.1 Chromatiaceae bacterium | reverse complement strand
CAATGAGTTCCACGCTGATCACTCCAGGGTTCTCCGGCAAAATGCCGGACATTGAACGACCTGGGGTGGAAACATTTCAACGCTCTTTTCCCCAGGACCCTGGAAAGTTTTGCACGCCGTTTTGCAGCGCTCAGGACCTGCAGCCAATGGCGTTTGCCGCCGATGCGCACGCCGGTCTCGTCGGCATGGGCGACCGTCTGCTTGATCAGGGCCTCGCCAATGGCCGCCACCGGGGCGGCCAAACGCGCCGCCGCCTGCACCAGGGTATAAATCGTCCCGGGCGACAGGGCCATGCCCGCCACGCGGGCGAGCAGGTCGGCCGTGCGCGGATAGGGCCGGTGAGGATACTGGGTGAGGAAGACGGCGACGGCCGACACCCCAGGGCCATACGGCACCGGCGTGCGCACTGCGTCAGGGAAGGCGCTGCGATGGACGCGGCCGCCGGGACAGGTCCCGGCCACGGTGCGGTATTCGGTGACCTCGCGGCGGATCACGCGTGCGGTGACCTGGCGACGCTCGGGCCGGGGCGTCGCGGGCAGTTCACGCAAGTCCTGGCCGCACGCACAGGCTCCCGACAAGGGCAGGGTCACGTGATGATCCGGCTGAGCGACGCGTTCCAGCGTCGCACCCGGATGCTGCTTTTGCCCCCCGGGCTGCTGGCCACGCTTCGTCCGCAGGGATTTGGGGACCGGTTTCTTGAAGGGGGGATCAGAGGACGGTGGTGTGCTGGAGTTGTGGCTATCCTTGGCCAAGCGTGCTGCCAGTGCCTGAATGCGCTGTTGCAGTTGCTCAATCAGGGCCGCTTGTTCGGCAACCAAGGTAAGTAACTCAGCGTTCTCCTGACGTAGACGGGTTGATTCGTCATCAGGTGACTGAGGTGAGATGGTTGCGGCGGGCTACTCAGGCATGAGGCAAATTTACCTGCTTAGCTGCTTGTTAAGCAAGTTGAACCTGAATAGTAACATGCCCCTTTTGGTTCGGCGCACGCTTAAATTACTCTCCGGTTTTCGGAGTCCACTTTAATCACACGGGGCTGGACAGATAATCGGTCCCGGGGGAATGAGGTCCAGCACCAGCCGTTGCAGTTGTAGCAGTTCCGCCATCAGATCGTGTCTCCCAAGTGGTTGCGGACCGCGTGCCAGGTCCCCTGGGCCGCGACCCGGCCGGCCGCCAACACCACGACCTGATCGGCGTGCTCCAGGGTTGCCAGGCGGTGGCCGATGACGACCAGGGTCAGGTCGCCGTGCAGGCCTTCGATGGCCGCGCGCACCCGCGCCTCGTTCTCCCGGTCCAGGGCACTGGTGGCCTCATCCAGGATCAGCAGGCTGGGCCGCTTCAGCAGGGCCCGGGCCAGGCGCTGGCGCTCGCCGCCGGACAGTCGCACCCCGCCATCGCCGACCAGGGTCTCCAGCCCCTGGGGCAGGTGGAACACGAAATCGGCGGCCGCCCGTTCCAGAGCCTGGCGCAAATCGGCGTCACGCGCCGCGGGCCAGCCCCACAGCAGGTTGTTGCGGATGCTGTCGTGGAAGAGGAAGACTTCCTGGGGCACATAGGCGACCGAGTGGCGCCAGGAGCGGCGCTGGCCGCCGGTCAGGGCCTGGCCATCGATGGTCACCTGGCCGGCGTCGGGGCTCAGCAGTCCCATGAGCACATCGGCCAGGGTGCTCTTGCCGGCCCCCGAGGCGCCCATAATGGCGGTGCTGGTGTGGGCCGGGAAGGTGAGCGTCACGCCGTCCAGGGCCGGCCGGTCGCGGCCGGTATAGGTCAGGCTCACCGCTTCCAGACGGATGGCCGTGCGGACCGGCCAGGGCCCAGGGGGTTGCGCGTCCGCTGGTTCGGCGGCTTCCTGGCACTCCGCTAGCAAGCGCTCCGTCTCCTCCAGGGCTGGCAGGGCATGCAGCCAGTGATGGAATTGCTGCTGGGCGGACAGGAATTGGGGGATGAGGCGGCTGAAGATGAGGACCAGGGTCAGCAACTCGGGCAGCGGCGTCTGCCACAGGGCCAGACCCACATACAGATAGCCGGCCAGCAGGGCGGCGCCCCCCACCTGAAAGAGGGCCTGCGACAGGTTGATGCTGGCGGCGAAACGCACCTGCCGGTCCCGTAACCGGTCCAGGGTCTGGCGAAACTGGTCGAGGTGCCGTGCCTCCTGGCCGAGGATCTTGGTCAGCTTGATCCCGGCCAGGCTCTCCTGCACGGTGCCCTGCAGGTCGCGGTTGGCCTGGCCCAGGGCGCGGCCGAGGGCCAGGGCCTGGCGATGCTGGCCAGCCAATAGCCCGAACACCAGGCCGCCGCTGACCAGAGCCAGGCTGGTCATGGTCCAGGACAGGGCGAAGGCCGCGGCCAGATAGGCCAGCAGGGTCACCGCGGTCGCAAGCAGACCGAGGCCGAAGTGCAGCCCGACGCCGATGCGGCTGATATCGGTGAGCAGCAGATTGGCCTGATCGGCGCGACGGCTGGCGCTGATCCAGCGCCACTCCACCCCCAGCAGGGCGGCATAGGCACGCAGCCGCAGGCGGTCCACCAGTTGGTGCTGCAGGCTGACACCGAGGCGCCCGCGGCTGTACTGGATGAGACTGCGCACCCCGACCAAGGCCAGAAAGGCCAGCAGCAGACCGCCGGTGGTCGGGACCAGGCCCAGGAAGGACAGGCCGTCCAGCAGCCCCTGGACCAGGGCATTGCGGCTCGCGGTTCCGCCGAGGATCTCCAGCAGGGGCACCAGCAACAGCAGGCCGATGCCTTCGGTGAGGCTGGCCAGGGTCATGAGCAGGAAGAGCCCCAGCAATTGTCCGCGCGGCGCCTCGCCGAGCAGGCGCCAGAAGGCCTGCACCGAGGTCACGCCGGCGCACTACCGGCCAGGCGCGGCGAGACGAAGCAGCCAACGACCGTGAACTGGCCAAAGCTCACCCCACCCGTGACAGGGACGCGCCCGGCGGCCACCCAGGCATGGGCCTGCATGCCGGCGGGGGTGTTCGGGTCACGCATCAGGCCGAAGTAGAGGGCATAGGGCAGGCCATGGAGCCCCAGTAAGAGCCGGGCGACGATGGCCTGGGGGAAGCAGTTGGAATCCCAGGGGGTGTAGCGCGCCGTCATCCTCACCAGGCGACCAATCAGCCGGGCGCGGTGTTCCTGGGCCGGTGTCAGCAAGGGCACCCAGGGCGCGATGCCGGACTGGCGCCCCAGGCGCGGTGCCAGGCGGCGGAAGGAGATCGTGAAGATCAGTGCCTTGCCGAGGCCAAGGAGGATCCAGACGGGCAGGAACCAGGCCTGGATGAACCGGGGCTGGCGCAGGAAGGTGCGGGCTTTGCCGCGCAGGCGAGCAAGCGGCAGGCCGCGATGCGGTCTTGCCGGGTTCAGGACGGCGCGCCGGCACGGTCGCCGGTCGGTCCGACCACCTGCGCCAGCCCGTCCGCGATCATGCCCTGGAGGAAGTTGAGGGTATCGGCGACACAGCGCTCCTCGTCGACGTCGAACTCGGCCTGGATGGCCGCGCACAGTTCACCAATGGTCGGTGGCGTCTCAAGCCGGCTCCAGATGAAGCTGGCGACCTCGTCGAGTCCGTAATAGTTGCCGGATTCCACATGCATCATCAGCACCTCGCCGTCCGCCTCGGCGGCGATCTGGTCGGGGTGCTGGCGCACGCGGCTCGCCAGGGTCAGGATCGTGGTACTGGTACTCATGGGTGGCATTCGTAGGGTATTGACATAGAGAGGGGGTGGTGACACCGGCCCAGCAATAATACCGCATTCCCAGACGCCCGGTCACTGCCGTCCCCCATCCCTCAGCAATGCCAATGGCAGTTGCATGTAACGCACCCCTTGCATATCCTGTTACATGTAACTCATCAAAGAGGCTTCCTATGACAACCGCGCACGTTACTGCACGCGTTCGCAAGCACCGCGACGCGCTGCGTATGGCAGGGCTGCGTCCGGTACAACTTTGGGTACCGGATACGCGACGGTCGGATTTCGTGGAGGAATGCCGCCGTCAGTCGCGCCTTGTCGCTCAGGCGGACATGGCGGACAGCGACCTGCAACAGTTGATGGATGACGCTTTGGCGGATCTGGACGGCTGGGTGGCATGAGGCGCGGCGACTTGGTGACCATCGCCCTGCAGGGCGACTATGGCAAACCGCGCCCCGCGGTGCTGATCCAGGCGGATCAGTTTGACGAGCACCCCACGGTCATGGTACTGCCGGTGACCAGCACGCTGGTTGCCGCGCCACTCTTGCGTATCACCCTTCAACCAAGCGCAGGAAATGGCTTGCAGAAATCATCCCAAGTGATGGTGGATAAGGCCATGACCGTGAAACGCGACAAAGTAGGTCCAACCTTCGGGCGCATCGAAGCCGAGACAATGATGGAAGTTGAGCGTTGCTTGGCCGTGTTCTTGGGGATCGCGAAGTGAAGGATCGTCCGCCCCTCGCCATCGACCTCGGTGGCGATCTGGTCGGGGTGCTGGCGCACTTGGCTCAACTTTAACACTGCACTCCTAGACCCCCGGTCACTGCCGTCCCCCACCCATGTCCTTTCATTACCGTCTCCATGGCCCGCACTTCGCCTCCGACCTAGAGTTGCCGGAACTGAACCCCGCCCCGCCCGCGGCGCTTCGGTAAGTCACTGTTCCTGGACACGCTCGGAGAACTGTTCAGCGGTAACGAGGCCCTGTTCCGCAGCCTGGAGGCGCATGGCCGTTTGGGACTGGCAACGGCGTTTTCCGGTGATCCGCCTGAGCTTCGGCGGCGGCGTGGTCCGGGGGCCAGGCGAGCTCGACGACAAGATTCGCGAGCAGCTCGCGCTCAATCAGGAGGCGCTCGGCATCGTCGTCGAGCAACCGACGATCGCCAGCGCGTTCGCCGAGTTGATCCGCAAGGCCCATGCCGCCACCGGCGAGCGCGTGGTGGTGCTGGTGGACGAATATCCTGGATAACCTCACCGCGCCGGCGACGGCCCGGGCGCTGCGCGACGGCCTGCGCAATCTCTATTCGGTGATCAAGGACTCGGATGCCCATTTGCGCTTCGCCTTCCTGACCGGGGTCTCCAAGTTCAGCAAGGTCAGCCTCTTCTCCGGCCTGAACAACCTGTTCGATCTCACGGTCTCGGCCAGCTATTCGGCCCTCTGCGGCTACACCGAGGCCGACCTCGACCAAGTCTTCGCGCCCGAGCTGGAGGGCCTGGAGCGGGAGCGGATCCGGGCCTGTTACAACGGCTATAACTGGACCGGCGAGGCGGTTTATAACCCCTTCGATGTGCTGCCGTTGTTTCGCGAACGCCAGATCCGCCCCTGGTGGTTCGAGACGGGTACGCCGACCTTTCTGGTGGAAGTGCTCACCAAACGGGGGTACTTCACACCGGAGCTGGCCCAGGTGCGGGCCTCGGAGGCCCTGATCTCCACCTTCGATGTCCAGAACATGCCCTCCGAGGCCCTGCTCTGGCAGACCGGCTATCTGACCTTTACCGGCGCGCGCCAGATAGGCGCGCGCTGGGAATACCGCCTTGGCTATCCCAACCTGGAGGTCGAGACCGCTCTCAACGATGCTCTGCTCAAGGGCCTGATGGGGGATGCCATGCAGGCCGAGCGCGCCGTCAGCCGCCTCTACGATGTCCTGGTTGCCGCCGACTGCGACGCCCTGCGCCACCACATCGTCAGCCTGTTCGCCGCCATTCCCGCCGACTGGTACCGCAACAATCCCATCGCCCGCTACGAGGGCTATTCAGCAACCAGGGGCGGTTGGACCTGCGCCTGCGCTTCAACGACCGCCTCTGGCTTTTCGAATTCAAGGTAGTGGAACTGGAGCCCGAGGGCCGAGCCCTGCAGCAGCTCAAGGAACGCGGCTATGCCGAGAAGTACCGCGCCGAGGGCCTGCCGATCCTCCTGATCGGCATCGAATTCAGCCGCGAAACGCGCACCCTGGTGGGGTTCGAGGTGGAGACCGTATGACCTCGTCTCAGGTGGTACCCTTCAGCCAGGGGTCCAGTCAGCGCAGGGCGCTGACCCCGCGCCGGCACTCGTAGGCCAGGACATTATCCCGGACCGATCCAGCTGCAGCCCCATTGATCTGCCGCCGCAGCTAGACCGGACGTGCGCGAGGCAACGGCGTCGGTCCGGATTGGGTCCATGGCTTAGGTGGGCTCGTCCAGTGCTGCTTGGAGCATAAATTTCCAAACAAAGCCAAATCATCCACCCCGCCTGCGGCGCGATCAAGTCATGTATATCTATGAAATTTATGAATTATTAGCCTGAAAACCCCCTGTGCTCATCGACATCATCGCAGGCGCCAGGCCCACTTAGTTGTACCGCCTAACCCGCATCTGGTCGAGCCCCCGCGCTGGGATGGGCCGGCTGGGGGGCGGTTCCTCGTCGCCCTGGAGAAAATTCTGGTCTCTTCCCGAGCGACAACTTCATCCGCAAGCCAAGGCCCCGGGGCTGCGTACTATTGCTGGGTTGGGTTCTTGATCCTCTTCCGGTTACTATTTTGGACTTTCCCTCGTCGCCTGCGCGCATCCGTCCAACTGCCATCATGACAGAAAATCTCGCTCACCTCACTGCCCCCGACACCCCGATCGCCATCATCGGCCTGGGCTACGTCGGCCTGCCGCTCGCGGTCGAATTCGGTCAGCACCGCCCCGTGGTCGGCTTCGACATCAACGCCGGGCGCATCGCGGAACTGCAAGCGGGCCACGACGGCACCCGCGAGGTCACCCCCGCCGCCCTGGCCGCCGCCCGACAACTGCGCATCACCCATGACCTGGAGGCCTTGCGCGCCTGCCGCATCTTCATCGTCACCGTCCCCACCCCGGTGGACGAGTACAAGCGCCCCGATCTCACGCCCCTGCTCAAGGCCTCCGCCACCGTCGGCCAGGTCCTTAAGCCCGGCGACCTGGTCATCTACGAATCCACTGTCTATCCCGGCTGCACCGAGGACGATTGCGCCCCGGTGCTGGAGCGGGTGTCCGGGCTCAAGTATCTTTCCTCCCCCTCTCCCCAATCCTCCCCCCTGGCGGGGGAGGGGCCGGGGGAGAGGGGGCATGAACCCCAGGTCTTCCACCTCGGCTACAGCCCCGAACGCATCAACCCCGGCGATCACGACCACCGCCTCACCACCATCAAAAAGGTCACCAGCGGCTCCAGCCCCGAGATCGCCGCCATCGTCGATGCCCTTTACCGCCAGATCATCGTCGCCGGCACCCACCCCGCCAGCAGCATCCGGGTTGCCGAGGCCGCCAAGGTCATCGAGAACACCCAGCGCGACCTCAACATCGCCCTCATGAATGAGTTGGCCCTCATCTTCGGGCGGCTCGGCATCGATACCCTGGAGGTGCTGGAGGCCGCCGGTAGCAAGTGGAACTTCCTGCCCTTCCGCCCGGGCCTGGTCGGTGGCCACTGCATCGGCGTCGATCCCTACTATCTGACCCACAAGGCCATCGCCATTGGTTACCACCCCGAGGTCATCCTCGCCGGTCGCCGCATCAATGACCGCATGGGCGCCCATGTCGCCGAGACCGTCGTCAAGCTCATGCTCGGCCATGGCATCGGCGTCTGTAACAGCCGCATCCTGGTCCTGGGCCTCGCCTTCAAGGAGAACTGCCCGGACCTGCGGAATACGCGGGTCATCGATATCATCGACGCCCTGCGTGACTACAGCATCGCGGTGGATTGTTTCGATCCCTGGGTGGATCGCGCCGAGGCCAAGCACGAATACGGCATCGATTGCCTGCCGGCCCTGCCCACGGCCGGTAGCTACGATGCCGTCATCCTGGCCGTTGCCCACCGTGATTTCACCGAGATGGGCCCCGAAGCCATTAGGGCCCTGGGCAAGGCCAGGTCCATCCTCTATGACGTCAAGTCCATCCTGCCGGCGGGGGCCGTGGATGGGCGTCTCTAGGTCGCCCTTGACCCCGGGTCGGCTCGCGAGCGAGTCCGTGCCGCGGGGCGTCAATACCCTCAGATCTCTTCCGGGACCATCTTGATGGCGCCGCAGGGGCACTCCGACACACAGATGCCGCAGCCCTTGCAGTAGTCGTAGTTGAACCGGAAGCGGTTGCCGGGACCCAGCTTGATTACGGCGTTGTCGGGGCAGACGCCGTAGCAGTTATCGCATTCAAAGCAGTTACCGCAACTCATGCAGCGCCGGGCCTCGAAGAGGGCGTTGCCCTCGTCGAGATTGCCGACGACCTCCGCGAAGCCGGTGGTGCGCCGCACCAGGTCGAGCAGGGGGCTGATGGTGCGAGGCGCGTCCGAGTAATACCAGGTATTCAGCTTGTTGAAATCGGCGATCTCGGCCTTCGGCCTGGGTGTGTATTTCGTCCCACGCAGATAGGCGTCGATGTTGCGTGCCGCCTTCTTGCCGAGCCCGATGGCGGCGGTGGCGTTGCGTGCCCAGGGGATCATGTCGCCGCCGGCGAAGACACCGGCCGCGCCGGTCATCATGTCGGTGCCGACCTGGACGGCGCCGTCGGCGATCACTAGGCCGGGGAGCTGGTCGAAGGCCGAAAAATCGCCGGTCTGGCCAAAAGCCTGGACCAGGACATCCGCCTCGATGGTGGTGGTCTGGCCGGTCCGCAGGATACCGCTGCCCTCGCCGGGGACCATGGTCTCCAGGGTCAGGGTGTGGCCGTCGATGCCGATGATCTGGCGCAGGTTGAGCAGCTTGATGCCTTCTTCGAGACCCTCGCTGATCTCGCCGGGGTGGGCGGGCATGTACTCGCGGGCCCGGCGGACGATGACGGTGACCGAGATGGCTCCCAGGCGGATCGCCGACCGGGCCACGTCGATGGCCGTGTTGCCGCCCCCATTGACCACCACGTGCCCAAAGAGGGCGACCGGGTCCTCCAGTTCCACCGCGCGCAGCACGCTGATGGCGTCGAGGACGGGCAGATCCCCCCGTTGCGGAATGTCCACCTTTTGCCCCTCTTGCAGGCCGACGGCGAGGAAGCAGGCCGCGAAGTCGCCCTCCCGCAGGGTTTGGGCGACGTCCGTGATGCGGCTGTTGAGGCGGATGTCCACGCCCATGTCCTTGATGCGGAGAATTTCGGCGTTCAGCTTCTCGCGGGGCATCCGGTACTTGGGGATGCCGTAGCGGATCATGCCGCCGGCCTTGGGGCTGGCCTCGAAGACGGTGACGGCGTGCCCCATCCGGGCCAAATGGTAGGCCGCCGAGAGGCCGCTGGGGCCGGCGCCCAGGACCATGACCCGCTTGCCAGTGGGCTTGCCGGGGGCCACCGTCCAGCCGTACTTGAGGGCCTGGTCGCCCAGGAAGCGCTCGACGGAGTTGATGCCGACGGGCAGGTCGACCTTGCCGCGGTTGCAGGCGCCTTCGCAGGTGTGATAACAGATGCGGCCCATGATTGCCGGGAAGGGGTTTTCTTCCATGATCTTGCGCCAGGCCTGCTCGTAGTTGCCCTCCTCGGCGAGGTACAGCCAGCTTTGGATGTTCTCGCCCGCCGGGCACTGGTTATTGCAGGGCGGCAGGCGGTCGAGATAGACGGGGCGCGCGGTGCGCCAGGAGCCGGTCTTGTTGGCAAGCGAGGAGCCGACATTGAGGGTGATGGCAAAGGGCCTGTTCTTGACGGTACTCATCGGTTCACCCCCTCTTCGAGTAGGCCAAACTTTCTGATGTTGCGGTCGGCCATGGCCTGGATCTTGGCGATGACCTTGGTGGCGGGCGTCTTGCCGAACAGGTGCGCGTAGCGCCGCTGCGGCCGCATGTATTCCTCCACCGGGATCTGTTTGCGGATTTTGGAGACGCTGACCACCTCGCCGTTCTCGGCCTCATAGACCGGGAAGAGGCCGCATTCCTTGACCATGCGCGCCAGTTGGATGGTCTCGTTGGAGGCGGAACCCCAGCCGAGGGGGCAGGGGACGAAGATGTGGATGTACTTGGCCCCGCGAATGCCGATGGCCCGCTTGACCTTGTACTCCAGGTCGCGCAGGTCGGCGACGGTGGCGGTGGCGACGTAGGGGATGCCATGGGCCATGGCGATCAGGGGGACATTCTTGCCCTGGCCGAAGACATTGCCCGGCTCGGGGCCGACCGGCATGGTCGTCGCGGTGCGCACCGCCGGCGGCGTCGCCGAGGAGCGCTGGACCCCGGTGTTCATGTAGGCCTCGTTGTCGTAGCAGATGTAGAGGACGTCGTCGTTGCGCTCGAACATGCCGGACAGGCAGCCAAAGCCGATGTCGGTGGTGCCGCCGTCGCCACCCTGGGCGACGATGCGGACATCCGAGCGGCCCTTGATGCGCATTGCCGCCGCGATGCCGGTGGCAACGGCGGCGGTATTGCCGAACAGGGAATGAATCCAGGGGATCTGCCAGGAGGTCTCCGGATAGGGCGTCGAAAAGACCTCCAGGCAGCCGGTGGCATTGGCGGCGATCAGTTGCCGCTCCGAGGCGACCATGGCCGCGTCGATGGCGTAGCGCGCGCCGAGGGCCTCGCCGCAGCCCTGGCAGGCACGGTGGCCGGAGTTGAGGGAATTGGTGCGGACCTGGGTAGCCTGGACCGAGCGGTTATCCTGATCAAGCAGGCGGTTACCGACGGTGAAGGTGCCGGTCTGGTAAAAACGGACGGGTTGAAATGACATAGGGGTCCCTCTCAGGCGATCTTGGAAGCGACCGTGCCGACCTCGCGCAGGATGTTCTCGGCGGTCGGGCCGGAACGGCGTGATTGACGCTCGCGTTCGAGCACCCGGTCAACGACGGCGTGATCGAGGTCCAGGAAGGTCATGGCCTCGAGCTGGTCGGCCATCCCCTCCCGGAAAATGCGGGCGAGGCTGTCCTTGGTGATGGCGCGGCCACCGAGACCGGCGATGATGTCCCGGACCGGCTGACCCGTGCCATCGAGCGCCAACCGCACGTTGGTGGCGACGATACCGCCCACGCCGATGGCGAAACACTTTTCGACGACCAGTACCCGCTTGGCATCCCGCAGCAGGTAGCGGGTGGCGTCCAGGGGGAAGGGGCGGAAGGTGGTGATGCCGACGACGCCGATTGGGTGGCCGGCCTCGCGCAGTTCATCCACCGTATCCTTGATGGTGCCGAGGACCGAACCCAGGGCCACGACGATGGTTTCCGCGCCTTCCACCCGATAGGGGCGAATCAGGCCACCGGCCTCGCGGCCGAGTATGGCCTTGAATTCCGCCGCGACCCGCGGGATCAGATCCAGCGCCCGGAGTTGCTTGAGGTGGGCCAGGTAGCGCACCTCGGTATAGGCCTCGGGGCCGACCATGGCCCCGATCGACAGGGGCGCTGCCGGGTCGAGCACCTGGCGCGGCTCGAAGGAGGGCAGGAAATGGTCCACCTCCTCCTGGGTCGGGACATCGATGCGCTCGTAGGCATGGGTCAGGATGAAGCCGTCCATGCACACCATCACCGGCAGCGACAGCTCCTCGGCGATCTTGAAGGCCTGGATGTGCAGGTCC
>JBASIS010000310.1:0-12542 GCA_049654905.1 Chromatiaceae bacterium | reverse complement strand
TGATGTTATTGCTCTTCAGGCTCATCAGATTCCAGGTGTTCTCCAGATAGGGCTGGGAGAAGTCCATGACCTCCTTACGCTTGTCGGTGATGGAAATCCCCGAAAAGGCCACATCGGCCTGGCCGCTAACGACGGCGCCCAGCATCCCTTGCCAGTCATAGGAGGTGATCTTCAGGCTACAGTCTCGTGCCTGACAATAGCCCTCGAAAATTTCGAGATCCATGCCCTTGGTCTGGCCATTTTCCTCGAACAGGTTGGGTGGGGAGGCCGGCGAGACGGCGACCCGAATCTCTTTGGCACTAGCCGGCATCGCCATGCCCAGGGTCAGGCACAGGCCTGCCATCATCAACACCATTAATCTCTTCATGTTTTAGCCCAGAATGAGTGAAATGCGCTTACCTGGCCACGAGGGCCGGGTAAATTATGATGTTTCCACGCCCACCTTAACGCGCCTTTTTGGATCCGTCCGGCGATCGATGTGGTCGAGGGCCAACCCCAGGACCCAAATGACCAGGAAATAGATGACCGCCACCATGATCAAGGGGAAGAAGGCCTCGAAGGTGCGGCTGCGGATGATGTCCCCGGCCTTGGTCAAGTCCTGGACCCCAATATAACCCACGATGGAGGTCATCTTGACCAGGGAAATGAATTCGCCACGATAAACCGGCAGGATGCGCCGCGTCGCCTGGGGCAGAACAATATACAGGAAGGTCTGAAGGCGGGTGAAGCCCATGGCGATGCCGGCCTCGGTCTGGCCCCGATCCACGCCCTCGATACCGGTACGGAACATCTCGGAGACGTAGGCGGCGAAGTTCATGCCGAAGGCGATGACGGCCACGATCAGGGGATCGATGTTCACCGAGGCAAAGGCGACGTAAAAGATCAGCATCAGCAGCAACAGCACCGGCAGGCCGCGGATGAGAAAGATGTAACCCGATCCCAGGAGCCGCGGCAGCGCCCGGGGGGACATCCGCAGGAAGCAGATCAGGGCCCCGAGCAGAGTGCCCAGGAGGGTGGAGGCTACCGAGATCAGGAGGGTGGCCCAGAGCCCATTCAGTACGAGCCGCCAGCGTTGTTCGAGGACGAGGTTGGAATAAAAGCTCGCCTCCAGCCCGGCGAGGAAGCCAGGTGCCGGCTCCGTCTCCTCGGGCCTGGGTGCCTCCGGTAGCGCCTGCCCCCCCGGGTCCATATTCTTCCTCAGGGCCAGGGTGACGGAGGAGACCTCGGCGTAGGGGGTGGAGAAGGCGACCTGTTTTTGACGCTCCTCGGTGACCGCCAGGGCCGAGACGATCAGATCCAGTTTGCCGGCGGTCAGGGCCGGGATCAGGGTACTGAACTCCAGGGGCGTCAATTCCAGGCGCATCCCCTCGTGAGCGGCGAAGCGACGCGCCAACTCGATGTCAAAGCCAACATAGTGGCCATCTACCATGCCCACATAGGGCAGGCCAACAAAGACCGAAGTCCCCAGGCGCAGCACCGGACCCGCCTCGGGGAGCGGGATGCCCGGCATCAGGGCCTGTTTGGCATCGGCCTCGAACCAGCGGGCATGCATGTCGGCATGGGTACCATCGGCCAGGATGGTCGCCATGAAGCGGTCGAACCGCTCCCGTAATTCCCGGTCACCGGGCCGGAAGGCCGCGGCCTGGGATACGGGTAGGATGGGCTCCCCCAGCAAGCCGATATCGGGATTGGCCTTCAGGATATCCGGCGCGCTGGTGGCGATGATGATGCCGGCGTCCACCTTGCCCGTTTTCAGGGACGTAATCAGATCGGCATGACCGTTGAGATGGATGACCTGCGCCTCGGGATAGGTATGCACCACATAGTGATCCTGGATGGCCCCGGCGAAGACCGCGATACGTCCTCGGGCCAGATCGTCAAGGGACCGCCAGCCGCTACGAGCGGAGGTGGAGCTGGGCGGGGGGGCATGCGCCTGGGACTCACCGCCCGCTTCCACCTGGGCGGGGGCCAGATTTTTCTTCTGGACCAGGGCAGCCGAGTATTCATGGTCATAGGGGGTAGAAAAGTCGACCTTGGCCCGACGTTCCTCGGTGATGGAAAGTCGCGACATAATCATGTCGATTTTGCCGACGGCGAGGGAGGTGAGGAGGGCGTCAAACTCTAGGGGCACCATCTCCAGCCGCAAACCTTCCCGAGCCGCGAAAGTCTGGATCAGCTCCATGTCATAGCCGATGAAGCGTCCCTGGTCCTGGGCAACATAGGGCAGACCCACCATGAGCGAGGTGCCAATCCGCAGGGTTTCGCCGGACTCGGAGACGGGGATCATGGGCATGACCACCGACTCGGGGTCGGCGACCAGCCAGCGGCGCTGAATCTCATCCAGGGTCCCGTCCGCCTTCGCCGCCGCGATAAAACGGTCAAAGCGCTCGCGCAGTGGGTCAGCCTCCTTGGGGAAGGCCGCCGCGATGGGCATGTCATAAAAGTCATCCGCCAGGACCGCCAGCTCCGGATCATCCCTGGCGATGGCCCGAATGGAAACCGCCTCGGTGATGGCGGCATCCGCCTTGCCGGTCTTGACCGCCAGCACAAAATCGGCCTGGCTGTTGAGACGCAGGATCTCCGCCTCGGGAAAGGCGCGGGTGGCGAAGAGGTCCTGGGCGGTACCCGTGAAAACCGCTATCCGGCCTTGGGCCAGATCAGCCAGGGATTGCCAGCCGCCCGTCCCGGCCGCTGTCCCTGGCGCGGTGGGCGGGTCGGCGGGCCCGGCATTCATCCCTCTCGCCAGGCGGTAATTGAGGGCCAGGGCCACCGCGCTGCCATGGGCGTAAGGGATGGAGAAGTCCAGGGCCCTGCTCCGTTCCGCGGTGATCGCCAGGCCGTCGGTAATGATATCGACCTTACCCGCGGCCAGGGCCGGAATCAGGGCCCCGAAGTCCAGGGACAGAATCTCCAGGCCTATGGCTTCATCGGCGGCGAAACGCTGGAGGATTTCGATATCCAGGCCCACATAGCGACCATCCTTAATGGCTACATAGGGTAAGTCGGCAACGGACACCCCCAGGACATAGCCGTCCCGGGGATCCGTAACCGAGAAATCGGGCATGACCGCCTGTTCGGGATCCGCGACCAGCCAGCGGTGTTGGATCTCCTCATAGCCGCCATCGGCGCGGAGCCTCTCCAGGAAGCGATTGAACCGCTCGCGCAGTTCGGCCCGGTCACGGCGAAAGCCGATACCCAGCGGATAGGTGAAAAAGCCCTCGTCGAGTATCCCCAGTTCCGGATGGGCCCTGAGAAGGGTCTGGGCACTGATGGCATCGAACAGGCCCGTGTCCACCTTGCCGGTTTTGAGGGCTACCACCTGGTCCGTCGTGCTGTTGAAGGTGGTCACCCGGGCCTGGGGAAAGGTCTGCTCGACATAGGGGGCAAAGACGGTGCCCAGGATGACTCCGATACGCCCCTGAGCCTGGGCCAGATCGCCCAGGGAGGTCCAGCCCCCGTCCTGGCCCGCCGTTCCACCGGACTGGCCCGCCGTTCCACCGGACTGGCCCGCCCCACCACTCGTCGGTTGCGGTGATCCCCGGTCGCAGGACATCAGGATCAGGGATGCCAAGAGCAGCAGGCACCGGGCGATGCCGGTGGCGGTGAATATCATCAGCCCTCCCGGGCGCTCAGGTGCTTGATCAGGGTCAGTTGATTGCGGCCACCCTGCCGCTGGTAAGTGACTTCATCCATCAGGGTCCGCATGAAATGAATACCCAGGCCGCCAATCGGACGATCCTCGATCGAGCCATCCAGGATGGCCGCCGGGGCCTCCTCCAGCGGATTGAAGGGTTTGCCGTCATCCGTGAGGACGGCGGTCAGATGTCCGGGTTCCGCGCGCAACCGCAGGCTGATCTCGTGGGTCAAGTCGTCGTCGTAACCATAGGAGACGATATTGGTCAGCAGCTCGTCCAGAACCAGGTTGAGCTGATAAATGTGCTGGACCGAGAGGGCGCCCTCCTTGCCGAAGGCCTCGATCCGCTCCGCGAGTTGGGAGATATCCCGAGGGTCGTTCCGCAGGGTAAAACTTTGTTCCAGGACCATGATATTTAATCCCTTCAGAAGTGGTGCGGCCCCTGCCGCCGCAGGATGGGCATGGTGGTAGCGTCGGACCAGGCGGCCCCGGTAGTCGCTTTGGGCTATCGGGGCTGGATGGGGCGGCAGTTTAACAAAAACCCCAGGGGGTCGGCGGTGCGGATACAGGCTCGCTACCCGCCAGGACCACTGGTCCAGCCGGGACCACCATGCCAAATTGCCAGCCAGGTGCGGCTGTGATAGCGTCTTTGACGTTCAGATGTGCCCCTTCCCTCCCTTGCACTGGTGCCGACATGCTCACCTTCGCCGAAGAATTCCTGCTGCTGGCCCATGACGAGAAGACTGGCGACTTCGCCGATGTTGGCTTCAGCGTCATGAGCGCCGCCCTCGCCGGGGCCGCCCTGATGGACCTTGCCCTGCTCAACCGCATTGACATGGACAGGCAGCGGCTGATCCTCGTTGATCCTGGCCAGACGGGGGAACCCGTCCTGGATGTTTGTCTGGCCCGCATCGGTGGCAGTGCCGACCTCACCACGGCCGAGGACTGGGTCGATGAGCTATCCCGGCATGGCGAGGCCCTGCGCGACATGGCCCTGGAGCGGCTGGTGGCGCGCGGCATCCTCAAGCGCGAGAACAAGCGCTTCCTCTGGGTATTCAATACCCGAGTCTATCCCATGATGGACGATCGCGAGACGGTCGAAGTCAAGCGACGCCTCTCCAACATCCTCTTTAGCGACGAGATCCCGGACCCCCGCGACACCTTCCTCATCGCCCTGGCCGATGGTAGCGACCTGCTGAGCCGGGTCTTCAACCCGGACGAGGTGGATCGCCGCCGGGAGCGCATCAAGGGCATCGTGCGGCTCGACATGCTCGGCCAGGTAGTGTGCGATTATGTACGTGATACCCTCAACGCCCCCCTGATACCGCCACCGGGGCTCTGACCCGCCCGGCCAGAACCCGCGCCCAAACCGCCCTGCCCTAGCCTGATCATCGCCGCTATCACCATGCTGACCTTCGCCGAGGAATTCCTGCTGCTGGCCCATGACGAGGACAGTGGTGACTTTGCCGAAATCGGTTTCCCGATCATGAGTTCCGTGCTCGCCGGGGCGGCTCTCATGGACCTCGCTCTGCAGGGGCGCATCGACTCCGACCCACGCCATCACCTCATCCTGGTTGACTCCAAGCCGGTTGACGAACCCATTCTCGACTTCTGCCTGGCCCGGATCGCCGAGGCTCCGGCATCCAAATCCATCCAGGACTGGATCACCGCCCTGGCGATCCATGGCGCCCGGTTGCGGAGCCTGACCATCGACCGCCTATTGGCCCGAGGCATTCTGGAGCGGGCCGACAAGCGCTTTCTCTGGGTCTTTCACACCCGCGTCTATCCCCTCGTGGACGAACGCGAAATGGTCGAGGTCAAGCGTCGCATCGCCAACATCCTCTTCACCGATGATATCCCCGATCCCCGGGATACCTTCCTCCTGGCCCTGGCGGAACGTAGCGGTCTGCTGATCGAGGTCTTCAGTCAGGCGGTGGCGGAGGACCGTCGGGAGCGCATCCAACAGCTTCTCCACCTCGATCTCTTTGGCCAGGCCGTCAATAGGGCCATCCGCCATATCCAGCTCGCCATGCTGTCCGGCGGCCACGGCGAAGGGTAAGGCGGCGCCGGGCCGATCGGTATCAAGCCCCCCGCAGGCGGGGATCGAAGGCGTCCCGCACCACGTCGGCCAGCAGGTTGGCGAAGAGCACCAAAACAAACATGAAGAGGAAGGCGCTGGCCAGGGACCACCAGACGATGGGCTCCCGCGCCAGTTCCAGGCGCGCCCCATTGATCATGTTGCCCCAGGAATTCATGGTCGGGTCCACGCCGATGTTGATGTAGGACAGCACCGCCTCCGCCAGGACCAGCCCACTGAAATCCAGGGCCAGGGCGATGATCACCAGATGCAGGACATTGGGCAGGATATGGCGGGCAATGATGCTCAGGTTCCCCACCCCCAGGGCCTGGGCGGCCTGGACATAATCCACCTCCCGCAGCTTGAGGGCCTCGCCCCGCAAGAGGCGGCAGAGCCCGGTCCAACTGGTCACCCCCAGGATGAGGCAGAGGAAAAAAAGCCTCAGGTCCGCCCGTTGCGCCAGGCTGGTGAATTCCGCCTCATGATTGCTCATGTGGACCTGGAGCATGAGCACGGCGGCGGCGATGAGCAGAACGCCGGGGATAGAATTCAGGGTGGTATAGAGATACTGAATGACATCGTCGGCCAGGCCCCGGTAATAGCCGGCTATGATACCGAGCAGGATGGCCGCCGGCAGCATCACCAGGGTCGTGAGGGTGCCGATGACCAGACCGGTACGGATGCTTTTGAGGGCCTGATAAAGCACGTCCTCGCCCACCTTGTCGGTGCCGAGAACGTGGTACTTGACCGCCAACTCGGCGGTGACGGCCCCCAGGATCAGGATCAGCCCCAGGGCTAGGAGCGCGGTCCGCCACGGCCATTGAGTGCGGCCCCTGGCCAGGTCGCGCAGCGCAAGGCGCCAGTCCCGAACCAGGCCCCGCGGCGGATTTCGCTCCCGCCCCCTCCGCCGTCGCCAGGCCAGCAGGGCCACGGCCACCATTGTCACCAGGGCCCAGAGGGCCAGACCCTTCGTCAGGCCGGACAGGCTTGTCAGCATGATGTCCCGGCCCCGCTCTCCCTCCGGCGCCGCCAGGTGGGCTCCCCCATGGACCAGGCGCGGATAGTCCCGCCGGCTGGTGCCTTCGGGCTGAACGAGGGTCTCCATGGCGTGCAGATGGGTGGCGAAGGGCGCGGAATAGGTCTTCTCCTGTCGCTCCCGCAGGGGCGCCAGCCAGAGATCGAGGAGGCTCAGCACCTCCGAAGACTTGCCCCCCACGCCCCCCCCCGCCGGGGCCTCCAGGCGCGGATGGAAGTGGACCGTGTCCAGCAAACCGATGGCCGCGTAGCTGCCCAGCACCACCAGGGATACGACCCCCACCCGGCTCTGGACCACCCGTCTCCAGGGCGAGCGCAGATGCTCCCGGCGCGCGGCGTAGAGGCCAAAGGCCAGCAGCAGCCCCACCAGCAGGAAGACGAAGATGTCGGTCAGGAGCAGGACGGGCATGCTTATCTCCGGGACGGCATCAGCTCAGGCGCACCCGGGGGTCCACCAGGGTGTAGGAAATGTCCGTCAGCAGCAGCCCCAGGATGTACAGCACGGACCCCAGAAAGACCATGGCCCGGACAATGGCAAAGTCCTGATTGTTGATGGCATCCAGGGTGTAGCTGCCCAGCCCGGGGATGCCGAAGAAGGCCTCGGTGAGCAGGCTACCCATGAAGAGCAAGGGCAGCACCACCACCACGCCAGTGAGGATGGGAATCAGGGCGTTACCGAGGATATGGCGAAAAAGCACCAACCGCTCCCCCAGGCCCTTGGCGCGGGCCGTGCGGACATAGTCCTTGGCCGCCTCTTCCAGAAAGAGGGTGCGGTACAGCCGGGCCCCGGAGCCGATGCCGCCCATGACCCCGATGATCACCGGCAATACCAGGAACTTCCAGGCCTCCAGCCCCAGATCGTAACCGGAGATGGGCGCCAGGCGCAGCAGCTTGCCCAGCAGGTACTGGCCGCCGATGATGTAAAAGAGGCTGGAGATGGAGAGCATGGCCACCAGGAGCACCACCCCGGTCAGATCGAGGGTGCCGCCCCGGAACAGGACCAGGAAGAGCGCCAGACTGATGTTGATCAGCAGGCCCACCAGCAACACCGGAACCGCCACCGCCAGGCTCGGCCACATGCGCTGGCCGATATCGTGGCTGATGTCCCGCCCCGCGTCCGAGGTACCAAAGTCGAAGACAAAAAGCCGCAGGGAGCGGTCAAAAAAAATGGTCTGGGTCAGGCGGCCCAGACCCTCCGCCTGGTCATTGAAGAGCAGCGGTTGGTCGTAGCCCCGCTCCGCCTTCCAGGAGGCAATGGCCTCCGGGGTGACCCGCTTGTTACCCAACTGCATCCGCGCCATGTCATCGGGCGAATTAACCACGAAAAAGAGGACAAAGGTGATGAGGTTCACCCCGATCAGGATCGGCAGGGCGTAGAGGAGGCGGCGGAGGATGTAGGCCGTCATGTTTGGCTAGTCCCCTGCTTCTTCTCCCGCTGCCGCCAGCTCAGGACGGCCGGCACGGCCCCCAAACCCAGCAGGCCCAGCCCAAGCCAGAGAGGCCAGAGGACCGGCCGGTTCCACGCCTGCCGCAATCGCTGGCGCAGCTCGGGGTCCAGGCGACGGTATTTGAGGGTGTTATTGGCCATGAGGTTGGGCTTGAGATTGGTCAGCCAGGCGTGATGCAGGCTGAAGCCCTTGGGGAAATAGCCCCAGACCCAGGGGGAGTCGTGGCGAGCGATGGCGATCATCTCGTCGATCAGCGCCTGACGTTTGGGGCCATCGTCCAGATTCTTCATCCGTTCAAAGCGGGCGTCGAACTCGGGATTGGCGTAGTTGGAAGCGTTCTCCCCCTCACCCGCCATCTTGCTGTTGGGGCCATAGAGCAGGAAGAGGAAGTTCTCCGGGTCCGGATAATCGGCGTTCCAGCCCCAGGTGTAGATCTGGCCCGTGCCCTGGCGCATTTTCTCCTGGAAGCGATTGTAGTCGGTGGCGCGCACCACCAGCTCAATGCCCAGCTTGGCAAACTGCTTGCGCAGCCAGTTGAGCCGGGCTTTGTCGTCGGGACCGCTGGCCACGGCCTCGAAATTCAGGCTCAGCGCCTGGCTGGTGGCCGGGTCCCGCCCCTCGGGATAGCCGGCCTGGGCCAACAACTCTTGCGCCTCCGCCAGGGTCCGACGCACCGCCTGGCCCTGTTGCCAGCGATAGACAGCGGGATTGATGCCCGCCTCCCCCTCCCGGTAGCCGAAGATCCCGGTTGGCAGGGGTCCCTGGGCGGGGACCCCACGACCATTGGCGAAAATGGCGATGTACTCCTCGTAATCCACGGCGATGGCGATGGCCTGGCGCAGCAGGCGGGCGCGCTCCTCGTCCCCACCGACTACCGGGTCGCGCATGTTGAAGCCCATGTAGGCAATGGAGGTCTCCACCGAGGTCAGCAGGCCAATCCCCTTGGCCGCCATGGCCTCCGTCAGGCCAGCGCCGCCCTGGGCGTCGAAACGAATGGCCTGGTCGAAGGCGTCGGAGGAGATGCCCGAGCTGTCATACCAGCCCTGCAGGAATTTGTTCCAGTAGGGGATGCCCTCCTTCTCCAGGGCATAGACAGCGCGGTCGATAAAGGGCAGCGGCTGACCAGCATCCGCCAGCAGGCCCGCGGCGGCATCCTCGGGCAGGCCCTCGCTGGGATAGGTCTCGCCGTGAAAATAAGGATTACGCGTCAACTCCATGCGCAGGTTGGGATTGTTCTCGCTGAGATAGTAGGGTCCGGTGCCCACCGGATACCAGTCCAGGGTCAGGTTGCGGGCCTTCATGCCCGGCTGGTCGTAGAAGCGCTCCGCCTCCCAGGGCATGGGGGCGAAGAAAGGCATGGCCAGCCAATAGGCGAACTGGGGATACTTGCCCTTGACGCGAATGCGATAGGCGTAGCGATCCAGGACCTCGGCGCCGGCGAAGGGGATGGCGTCCAGATTAAGGTAGGGTCGTTCGCCATCCTCCCCGGTTGCGGGGGCCTGCGCCTCGATGCGGGCCGTCAGCTCGCTAAAGTCCTGGATATGTTCCCCCAGGACCCCCGCAATGGGCGAATGTCGCCAGGGGACTGCCAGCCGCTTGATCTGATAAACATAATCCGCCGCCGTCAACTCTCGGGTGCCGGTCTCCGGGAAGTCCGCCAGGCGGTTGACCCCCTCCAAGTCGTCGAGGGTCAGGTGGTGATAGCGGTAGCCCCCGGCGGCGTCCTTGGCAAAGGCCGGATGGGGCTGATAGTGGCTGCCGGGGCGAATGCGGATCCGATACTCGGACCAGGCGATGGCCTCCGCCGGGGCATTCTGGGGCAAGGCCTGGCCCGCGGCGTCAAAATAGGCCGGCTCCGGTAGGCTCTCCGCCGTCAGCGGGATAAGCTGGTAGGGCCGCAGCAGAAAATGGTACTGGAGGGGCGGCTCGTAAATCTGGGCCAGGAAAGCGTACTCATTGGAGCTATAGGACCGCGCCGGGTCCAGATGCTTGGGCCGCTCCTCGAAGGAGGAATAGAGGACGTTGGCCCCCGCCTCCCGCGCCGGCCAGGGGTTGTTCCAGGCGCCATCGCCACAGCCGGCCAGGAACATCAGGATCAGCACCGCGCCCATTAACCCCGCCATCAGGCCTTTTTGCATCGCCCGCCCTTCCGCCCGTGGCTCAGTTTCGGTAATGTTGATGATTCAGCGGGCGTCCGCGCCACCCAGGCCCGGCCGCCACGACCTTGGGCCAGGCCCTGGATTTTTCACCACCACGAGAGGTTTGAACGTCATGGGGTTCCTGCAAGACAAAAAGATTTTGATCACGGGCGTCGCCAGCACCCGCTCCATCGCCTGGGGTATTGCCCAGGCCATGCATGAGCAGGGCGCCACGCTCGCCTTCAGCTACCAGGGCGACAAGCTCCAGGGCCGGGCGGAGGAAATGGCCGCCAAGTGCGGATCGGACCTGGTGCTACCCCTGGATGTCTCCAGCGATGGCCAGATCGCCGAATGTTTTGGGGAACTGGGTCGGCGTTGGGACGGCCTCGACGGTATCGTCCACTCCATCGGCTTCGCCCCCCGCGACCAACTGGAGGGCGATTATGTGGATGCCGTTACCCGCGAGGGGTTCGCCATCGCCCACGACATCAGTTCCTACAGCTTCGCCGCCCTAGCCAAGGCCGGCCGCGACATGATGGCGGGCCGCAATGGCGCCCTCCTCACCCTGAGCTACCTGGGTGCCGAACGAGCGGTGCCCAACTATAACGTCATGGGCCTGGCCAAGGCGAGTCTAGAGGCCAATGTCCGCTACCTGGCCGCCTCCCTGGGTCCCAAGGGCACCCGCGTCAATGCCATCTCCGCCGGCCCCATTCGCACCCTCGCCGCCTCTGGCATCTCCGACTTCCGCAGCATGCTCAAGCAGGTCGAGGAAAAGACCCCCCTGCGCCGCAATGTCACCATCGAAGAGGTCGGCAACGCCGCCGCCTTCCTCTGCTCCGACCTCGCCTCCGGCATCACCGGCGAGATCATCTATGTGGATACGGGCTACCATATTCTGGGGCTCGGCTGACGGGTGGTGCGCCAGATCTGGATGGCACAGCTTGAAGAGGTCTGTCTTAATGACTGTTTTCCGAGCCCGTATCCACGTCTGGACCACTACCGGCTGACCTAGCCCCCAAGACGGGGGTTAAGCCACTGATTGGGGCCCGCCCCGCGCGCCCTAATCCCTGCCAACGATCAGAAAGCCAGCCCCCCATGCCTCACCGTCGGGACCTGAAATTCGCCTATAGGCGTCACGCCCGGTCATGCTGGTTGGCCGGGGCCTTGCTCGCGGCCTGGCCGGCCTTCGCCTGGACTCAAGCCTTGCCGGTCTCCACCGGCGCACCCGTCCCCGTGGCGCGACCCTTCGCCACGGTCGAAACCAAGGACACCACCCCCCGGGGCATGAGCGGCCTGGCCTGCCTGCCGGCCGTCACAGGCGTGCGCGCCTGCCTCGCCGTGAATGATGAAGAGCGTTTCGCGGAATGGGCCAGCTTCGACGGCCAGACGCTTACGCCCACTAACCAGCGCCTGCAACTGCTGACGCCGGCCAAGAAACAGAAAGATGACATCCTCGGGACCAGGCCCCGGGGCCTCTGTGACCGGGAGGACGACTTCGGGGAATTCGATGGCGAGGCCATCGCCCTCGCGGGAGGCCGGATCTACGTCACGGGCTCTCATGCCTGCTCCCGGGCGAAAGGCAAATTTCGGCCCTCCGCCTTCATCCTGGCCCGGGCCCCGGCCAAGGCAAAGCCCCTTGAAGCAAAAGACGTGGAACGGAGCTGGCGCCTCGCCGACATGATCGGCAACAGCCCCTTGGCCAGCGCCTTCGGCAAGGCGGGTGACGAAGGGGCGGGGATTGAAGGGATGGCCCTGGTCGGTAACCGCCTCTATCTGGGCTTTCGCTCGCCCGCTACGGCCAGCACCGCGACAATCCTGAGCTTCGATGTCACTGAACTCTTCAAGCCCGGCAACCAGCCTGCTACCTCCAAATCGGAAGTTCTGACGCTGGCCCTGGGACCCAACACCGGCGTCCGGGACCTGGCAGCCCTGGATGACGGCCGCCTGCTGGTATTGTCCGGGCCCGCCGATTCCGCCGCTGGCGCCTACCTCCTCCACCTCCTGACGCCCGCGAATGGCACATCCCACCCGCTGGTGGAGCTGCGGACCGATGCCATGGGCGAGAAAAAGGACCGGGGCGGCCGCGAGATCCCCAAGGCGGAGGCCATCGCCGTCATTGAACAGACCCCGGACGCCGTCACCCTCCTGGTGATGTACGACAACATTGATGATGGCGGCCCGCGCCTGCACCGCATCCAACTGCCCACGGA
>JBASIS010000309.1:0-16323 GCA_049654905.1 Chromatiaceae bacterium | reverse complement strand
ATACAAGTACGCCAGCTATCTGGAGGCCTGGCGCCGCAAGGTAGAGTCCATCGGCAATCTCAACTACCCGGAAGAGGCCAAGCGCCGCCAGCTCTACGGCAATCTCATCCTGCGGGTCGCCCTGCGCGCCGACGGCACCCTGGAGGAGGTCCGGGTGCTGCGCTCCTCCGGTTCCGAGGTCCTCGACCAGGCCGCCGTGCGCATCGTCAACCTCGCCGCCCCCTATGCCCCTTTCCCCCCCGATATCCGGAAGGAGACGGATGTCCTCGACATCACCCGCACCTGGCAATTCCTGAGCAACAACCGCTTCGGCGAGAAGCAGTAGGTCCCAAGGGACGCCGGGCTGTCATGGTAGAATCTCCGCGAAGTTCACCCGAGGCCCCGCCCATGTCCGACGACAAGACCACCCACTTTGGCTACAAGCAGGTTCCGGTCGAGGAAAAATCGAGCCATGTGCGCGCGGTGTTCGACTCCGTCGCCTCGCGCTATGACCTCATGAACGACCTCATGTCCCTCGGCATCCATCGCCTGTGGAAGCGCTACACCATTGAACTGGCCGGGGTCAGGCGCGGCCAGCGGGTGCTCGATCTGGCGGGGGGCACCGGTGATCTGGCCAGCCGCTTCGCCCGGATCACCGGGTCCGAGGGCCAGGTGGTGCTGACGGACATCAACGCCGCCATGCTGACCACGGGCCGCGACCGGCTCCTGGACCAGGGCCTGACGGGCAATCTGCTGTTCTGTCAGGTCAATGCCGAGACCCAGCCCTTCCCCGACAACCACTTCGACTGCGTCACCATCGGCTTCGGCCTGCGCAACGTCACCCACAAGCAGAAGGCCCTGGCGGAGATGTGCCGGGTACTCAAGCCCGGCGGGCGTGCCCTGGTCCTGGAATTCTCCCACCCGACCAGCCAGGCCCTCTCCAAGGTCTATGACCTCTACTCCTTCACCATGCTGCCGATCCTGGGGCGCCTGATCACCAATGACGCCGACAGCTATCGCTACCTGGCGGAGTCCATCCGCATGCACCCGGACCAGGAGACGCTGCGTGGCATGATGCTGGAGGCCGGTTTCGAGCGGTGTGAATACTTCAATCTCACCGGCGGGGTCGTCGCCATTCATCGGGGTTTCAAGCTGTGAGCCAGTCTCCGCTCCCGGACGCCGCCCTGGCGGTCCTTGAGAACGCCATCAACCATTACCTGGCCCTGGACCCCGAGGCCGCCGGTCGCCTGTCACCCCTGGAGGGCTACATCATCGCCTTCGAGTTCAAAGGCTTTGGCAGCCGCCTCTACTTCATCCCGGGTCCCGAGGGTTTCCAGATTTATGGCGCCTACGACGCCGAGCCGGACTGTCTGCTGCGCGGCACGCCCCTGGCCCTGGCGCGCCTGGGGATGAGCGGTCGCAAGGAGGATGCCCTCTTTTCCGGTCAGGTCGAGATCGAGGGCGACACGGCCCTGGCCCGGCGCTTTGGCGACTGCATGGCCGGCCTGGAGATCGACTGGGAAGAGCAGTTGTCGCGCCTCACCGGCGACTCGGTGGCCCACGCCGTCGGCACGCGGCTGCGCGCCGCGGGCCGCTGGGGTCAAGGCTCTCTGGACACCCTCGGGCAGGATCTCAAGGAATACCTCCAGGAGGAGGGCCGCCTGCTGCCCACCCGCTACGAAATCGATCAATTCCTTGCCGCCGTGGACCGGCTGCGGGATGACGGCGAGCGCCTCGCCGCCCGGGTCGAGCGGCTGCGTCAGCGCATCCCCCCCGGCGCCGGGGCACCCCCCGCCGCGGACCAACCGCCGTGCTGACCCAGTTGTCGCGGCTGTGGCGTCTGATCCACATCAGCCTGGTGCTGGTGCGCCACGGCCTCGACGAGGTCCTGCTCGCCACCCACCTCTTCCGCCCCGTCTATTTCCTTTCCTACCTCTCCCCCTGGTATTGGTACCGGCGCACCCACCCCAAGCCCTACCCGGTGCGCATCCGCGAGGCCCTGATCGAGTTGGGGCCCATCTTCGTCAAGTTTGGCCAGATTCTCTCCACCCGTCGCGATCTGCTCCCGGACGACCTGGCCGACGAACTGGCCAAGCTCCAGGACCAGGTGCCACCCTTCCCCGGGACCCAGGCCCGCGCCATTATCGAAAAGTCTTGGGGCAAGCCCATCGAGGCGGTCCTGGACGGCTTTGACGAACAGCCCCTGGCCTCCGCCTCCATCGCCCAGGTCCACATCGCTCGTCTCAAGGATGGCCGCGAGGTGGTGGTCAAGGTGGTGCGTCCCGGCATCGAGCGCATCATCCGGCGTGACCTCGGTCTCCTCCTGACCCTGGCGGAGCTGGCCCACCGCTACTGGAAGGACGGGCGCCGCCTGCGGCCGGTGGAGGTAGTCAAGGATTACCAGAAGACCATCCTCGACGAACTGGACCTCCAGCGCGAGGCGGCCAACGCCAGCCAGTTGCGCAAGAATTTCCTAGGCAGCAGCCTGCTGTACGTCCCGGAGGTGTACTGGGACCTTTGCCACCCCAGCGTCATGGTCATGGAACGGATCCATGGCACCCCGGTCGGGGAGGTGGAGCGGCTCAAGGCCGAGGGCGTGAGCATGAAGCTCCTGGGGGAGCGCGGTGTCGAGATCTTCTTCACCCAGGTGTTTCAGCACAACTTCTTCCATGCCGACATGCACCCGGGCAACATCTTCGTGGAGCCCGGCGGGCGCTACATCGCCGTCGATTTTGGCATTGTCGGCACCCTGACCACCGAGGACCAGCGCTACCTGGCGGAAAACCTGCTCGCCTTTTTCCATCACGACTACCGGCGCGTCGCCGAACTGCACATCGAATCCGGCTGGATTCCCGCCCATACCCGGGTGGACGAGTTCGAGTCGGCTATCCGCACCGTCTGCGAACCCATCTTCGGCAAGCCCCTGGCGCAGATTTCCTTCGGCTATTTTCTGCTGCACCTTTTCCAGACCGCCCGGCGCTTCGATATGGAGGTCCAGCCGCAGCTTGTCCTGCTCCAGAAGACCCTGCTCAACATCGAGGGCCTGGGCCGCCAGCTCTACCCCGAACTGGACCTCTGGACCACCGCCAAGCCCTTCATGGAAAAATGGATGAGGAACCAGATCGGCCCCCGCGCACTGCTGGCCCGGCTCAAGCGGAATCTTGGCCCCTACTCCGAGGGCCTGCCCGAGCTCCCGCTCCTGGCCTACCGCGTCCTCCAGGGTCTCGACCGCCAGAGCCTGCCCATCCGCTGGAGTTCCGATGAACTCGACCGCCTGCGCAACGAAATCCGCGCCCACCATGCCCGCGTCCAGGCCCTCCTGGCCGGTGCGGGTCTCATTGCCAGCGGTACTTTGCTGTTGGTTTTTGGACCCGGCCCCCTGCTCACCATCCCCACCGCCCAGGCCCTGGCCATCGGGTTGATTGGGGTGGGGGGGCTGTGGTTGGCGGCGCGGTGGCGGTAAGAATTACCATCCTTTTCGGGTTAGTGACTGATTCTCGGTCATTCGTGATACGAGACCTAACGCCGATCGGGATGTTTAGATTACTGGGAGATTCGCTTGATCGACTACAAGATATCCTGGTCACCCGGAACCAACGCCCTTGGATGGCCAGGAACGCCCCTGCCGACGCCCGACCCGCTGCACCGAGGCTACACCGCCCATCGTCAGCGCGATTGGCGTACCGCCCAGGCTGCCTATATCGAAGCCCTGCGCGCGCGTCCAAACCGCGCCCTGGCCGCCTACAATTTTGGCCTGCTTCAGATCAATCAGGGCATGGGACTCTCCTCCATACCCTTTTTGTTACGCGCATCCCTGCTGGAGCCCGAGTCGGCCACCTATCAGGGCGCCATGCTGTATGCTCGCCTGCGCTCTGAAGACCTGGATGCCGGCGAGGCGCTCCTCGCTGATTGTGAAGATCGGGGCCTTGCCATCGACACAGACCGTTGGTGCGCGTTGCTCCTCAAGGCGCGAGCTGGCGTCACAGCCGCCGCCCTCGATTTGCCCACCCCCCTACCGCTGGATCCACTGGCCGTGCGGGAGCCCCCGGACCTACCGCTGACACTGCTGAAGGAGAGCCCCTGTCACGCGGGCCTCGCCGGATTGTTTAACCGCTTCCAAGAGCTTTACCTCGCCAACCGCCTGCCTGAGTTGCTGGAAGAGCTTGCCCCTGTACTGAATCAGCATGCGGATTGGGGGGAAGGCTACCATTTGCGCGGGCGGGCCTGGTCCGCCCTGGGGCGCTGGGAGCCAGCCGCCGACGCCTTGCGCCGGGCAAGTAGCCTTTTGTCTGGCCGTCCGGATATCTGGGACCACCTTGGCAATGCCCTCGATGCCATGGAAGATTCTCGGGCGGCCCGTCGCGCTTACGAGCATTCCCTGGCCCTGAATCCTGTCTGGCATGTGAGCTGGAACAATGCCGCCGACGCGGCCATTGGCAAGCAGCATTTCACCCACGCCTACCAATACGCCTTCCTGGCCTTGGCCCTGGCACCGGAAAACGAGACCTGTCTGTTCAACTACGCCCACAGCGCTCAGGGCATTGGCCAATTTGCCCTGGCGCGCCAGGTTCTGGTTGCCCTAATTCAGCGACACCCGGATCATCGGGGCGCGGAACGCCAATTTGGGGATCTCTGCCTCGAAAGCGGCGCTCATGTCGAAGCCCTGCTGCATTTTGACCGCGCCCTTGCTATTGATCCGGACAATCTCGATGCCCAAAGCAGTCTGATTTTTCTCAACACCTATCTGGGCACCCTGACCCAGGCCGATATCCATGCCCGTGCCCGACGCTATGGTGAAATCTTGTCGGTGGGGCTGCTGCCGCGCAATTCCTGGTCCAATAATCGAGATCTCCATCGACCCTTGCGCATTGGGTTCGTCTCTGGCGATCTTCGCCAGCACCCGGTTGGCTACTTCTTTATCGCGGTGGCCCGGGCCCTGGGCCAATCCCCGGGCCTGGAACTCTTCGCTTATCCCACAACCCGCCTCAGTGATCCAGTGACGGAGGCCTTCCGCGGCATCTTCGCTCATTGGGTTCCGATCCCAGGCCTGGACGATGACGAGGCCGCCGCGCGCATCCTGGCCGACGACATCGATATTCTGATGGACCTTTCCGGCCATACCGGCAGGCATCGTCTGGGTCTCTTTGCCCGTAAGCCGTCCCCGGTCCAGGTGACCTGGCTGGGGTATTCAGGTACCACGGGTCTGACGCAGATGGATTTTTTGCTTGCCGGTCCCTGGGATGTCCCTTTGTCCGAGGAGTCGGAATTCACCGAGGCTATCTGGCGATTACCCCATTCGCGCTTCTGTTTCTCGCGCCCCGATGTGGTTGTTCCCGTCGCCCCCTTGCCAGCTATGATCACCGGCCATTTCATCTTCGGTTCCTTCAATAATCTCAACAAGCTAGATGACCGTGTCGTCGCGGTGTGGGCCCAGATATTGGCTGCGGTGCCTGAGGCCCGGCTCTTCCTGAGGGCTCAACAGTTAAGTGGTGAGGATGGTCGCGCCGCGACAGCGCAGCGTTTCCAGGCCCAAGGGATCAGTACCGATCGATTGATTTTGGAGGGAAGATCCCAGGCGGCGGACTATTTATCAGGCTATGGCCGGATGGATATCGCCCTCGACCCCTTCCCCTACACAGGCGCTACCACCACCATCGAAAGTCTGTGGATGGGCGTTCCGGTCCTGACCTTAGCCGGTGATCGCTTGCTGGCCCGCCAGACTGAAGGCATGTTAAGGGCTTTAGGGATGAATGAATGGATCGCCACCTCCGAGGCTGATTATGTGGATCGCGCGATACGCCTGGCACAATCACCCGAGATGCTGCAACATCTCCGAACCACCCTGCGCGATCGGGTCGAGGCCTCGGCCCTGATGAACGCTCCCCAGTTCGCGCTGGACCTGGAAGAGGCCTTCAGGGGCATGTGGAAGCGCTGGTGCGAGGGCATCACAGCCCATGGGGATTCGATGACATGACCAGGCCGCCGCCGTCCAACATCAGCGCCAACGCCAGTCCCCCGGTTTCGGCTTCCCGCCTGCGCCGGGGCATCGAGGCATTCCAGGCCGGGCGCCTTAACGAAGCCCAACGGCTCCTGGCCAAAGTCCTGGAGCGGGCATCGGACACCCTGGATGCCCTGCTCATCATGGGCCTGCTGGCTGCCCGGCAGGGTCGCATGGCCGAGGCCGAAAGCTGGTTTCGCCGCTGCATCGCCAACGCCCCTGGTCATGTCGCCGCCCAGGACAATCTGGGCAATGCCCTTATGGCCCAGGGCCGGCCCGCCGAGGCCGAGGTCTGTCACCGCGAGGCCACCCGGCTGACGCCCACCTATCCACCCGCCTGGTACAACCTCGGCAACTGCCTGCGCGCCCAAACTCGCCTGGATGAGGCCGAGGCCGCCTATCGTCACGCCCTGGAACTGGCCCCCGGCTACCTCGAGGCCTGGGTCAATCTCGGCAACCTCCTGCGCGAACGGGGGGCCTATCCCGAGGCGGAGCGCATCTTTCGCGACCTGCTGGCGCGCAAGCCCGATCTGCACGAGGCCCGACTCAACCTCGGCAATCTCTATCGCCTCCAATACCGCTACCCGGAGGCGCGCCACCAGTACGAGATCCTGCTGCGTGCCCTGCCGGGACACCCCCGCGCTCTGCTCGCCCTGGCCCTGGTCTGTCTGGCGGAGCATGACGAGGCTAGTGCCCAGGCCCTGATTGCCCAGGCCGAGGCCACTCGGTTGGCGCCGGCCCGGGACTTATATGCCGCCAGAGTGGGGCTGTTTTTCCATCTTCGGGACACTGGTGCGCTTCACGAAGAGATCATTAAGGCCGGAGCCGCGGGTATTGATACCCTCGAATTCGAGTCCAGCCTGGCGGAGGCGCTGGCCAAACAGGGCCAATACGAGGCAGCGGTCGCCATCTGGGAGCGTATCCTGGAGCAAATTCCCAGTACTCCGCGCGGCCTTTTGGGCGCCCTCACCGCCAGTCAACGCCATCTCTGCGACTGGCGCGCCTGGGATGAACGTGTCCCTCCCCTAGTCAAGCGCATCCAGGACGGAGAGGGGGACGCGATCGAGCCCTTCAACGCCCTGGCCCTGCCCGGTCTCAATGCCAACGACCTGCTGCGGGTGGTCCGCGCCTATGGCCAACGTTATCGCGGCTGGATGGATCGCGGTCCCCTCCATGCGCGGGGGAGGCGTGCGGCCCACGACCGGCTGCGTATTGGCTATCTCTCGGGGGATCTGCGCGACCATGCCACGGCCCGGCTGACGGCCGGCGTCTTTGAGCTGCATGATCGCGAAAGGTTTGAGGTCTTCGCCTATTCCTTGGCTCCTCTGGACGACAGCGCTCTGGGCCAGCGCCTCGTTGCGGCCTTCGAGCACCTTACCGAGGTCCACAGACTCCCCCCCGACACGGCCGCGCGCCGCATTCGCGCCGATGACATCGACATCCTGGTGGACATGCATGGTTACACTCGGTTGTCCCGGCCCGAGATCCTGGCCCAACGTCCGGCGCCTATCCAAGTCTCCTGGTTGGCCTACCCTGGTACCCTGGGTGTGCCCTTCATTGACTATCTGATCGCCGATCCCCAGGTGGTTCCCCTGGAGGAAGCGGATGCTTATGACGAGGCCCTCGCCTATCTGCCCCATTGCTACCAGCCGGTGGACTTGCGTCGTCACCCCGCACCCACGCCGACCCGCGCCCAGGTCGGCCTGCCGGAGGAGGCCTTCGTCTTTTGTTGCTTCAATCATACTTATAAATATACCCCGGAGATTTTCGCTCTCTGGTGTGGCCTGCTGCGGGCACTGCCAGGGGCAGTCCTCTGGCTATTTGCCCCAGGGCCAACCGCGCGGACCCATCTCCAGGAGGAGGCTTTCCGGCTGGGTATTGGTCAGGAACGTATCCTTTTCGCCGACCATGTCCCCCAAGACCAGCATCTGGCCCGTATCGCCCTTGCCGATCTTTTCCTGGATACGGCGCCCTACAATGCCCATACCACCGCCTCCGACGTCCTCTGGGCGGGCGTGCCGGTGCTGACCTGTCCGGGCCAAACCTTCCCCTCCCGGGTCGCCGCCAGTATTCTGACCGCGGCGGGCCTGCCCGAACTGATCGCTAGCGATCTCGACCAGTATCGTGATCTGGCCCTGCACTGGGCCAGACATCCCAGTGAATTGCGGGACTTAGGTCGCAAGCTTGTCAGGACGCGGGACCGTACACCCCTGTTTGATACCCAAGGTTATACCCGTGCCCTTGAGGAACTCTATATTCGGATGTGGCATAGGCATCAGGCCGGTCAGCCGCCGGCCACGCTTGCGCCGATAGCTACCCGCGAGGCATTGGCCGGTGCCCGCGCCTAAGTGTTGCCGTGTTGCATTTATAATACAATTGGCGCGCCGCTCTTCATCCTTGAACGGGTTTATCTTGAAAATGCTGATTTTATTGAGGTAAGTAAGTGGTGGTCAAAATGATGCAAAAAAATCGTCCTTGTGGGTTGACAACAACAACCTGTGGTGTAAACTCCTTCCTACGTTAAGCTACTCTTGGTTTTCATACAGACGGCTGCTGCTTACGAGGAGAGTAAACCAGCCTAGGTACAGAGTAAGAGTTAAGCCTAGCCCCGGAATTGGTCGTTGGGATTGACACCGCCAAGCTAAGGTGTAAACTCCCAGCGAAGGTAAACAACCTGACCAAGGCTTCGATTTTGCCAAAATAATCAGGCTTTGGGTCCTTAGGTAACAAACCTAACGTCTACATCCCTCGGCTAACATGAACGCAACAGGAGAACATCTAGCCATGTTAAATCAAAAGAAACTTGCCGTCGCCGTCACCGTTGCCCTCGGTGCCTCCGTCGGTTTCATGTCCTCGGCTCAGGCCACTTCTTCCCTCTTCTTCCCTCACGTTGTGGGTAGCCAGACGGTTGCCTCCATCATCACGGTCATCAATACCGCTGGAGGCCGGATCGCCCAGTACACCAATGGTAATCTTCACCAGACCCTGTGGACGAAGAATATCGACCCCGCCACTGGCGCCACCAAGCCTGACTTGAGGGAGTGTGAGGATTACAACCAGTGGGTAACCACCAGCTTCAATGACATCACCTCCTTTGATGTCTATGGTGAGTTTGGCCAAAATACCAACGGTATCCTGTTTGAGAACCGGGTGAAGACGGATCGGGTCGATAATAGCAACGATCCTAACTGGTCTCTCGGTGCCAACACCACCCTGCCCCAGCGCGGCTTCCTCCTCGTTGATAACGAGGACAATTCCTCTATCACCGATGAAGGCATCCTGCGTGGTGAGGCCTTTATCTTTGAGTTTGCCGCCGGCGCCACTTGGGGATACCAAGCCGCTAGTCGCAATCCTCATGGCGGAGCATATAACTACTCCGCTGCTGTCTCGGCGGATAATGCCGCTATAGGCATTTTGCCTTATGACGAGTTCGAGACCGGGCTTATGGTCACCCCAATCGACATAGTAGCCCCCATCGACCAAAATCAGGGTGCCTTAGTAACGGATATTTCGCTTTCACAGCGCCCCTATGGTACCCGTGGCTTTTTCGATCGTGACGAGAACCCCTTCTCTATCTCGAGAAGCGAGAAAGTGGTCTGCGTTGGTCGCGTTGATGTTGAGGACCTCCTCTTTAGCGCCAATGGAGCCACTGGCCAATTCCTGGATGGTGGCTGGACCACGGTAGAAATCAACACCAGAACTGCTGACGACTCGAACGCGGTCGTGTTTAAGCTTGAATACAACATGAGCGATACCTTCAATGGCGAGTCTGTGACGGGTGTCTTTAACAACGCCACTCACATTCTGCCTGCGGGCGGTACTTGGGTTCAGTAAACACCGGATAACAATCCGGTGCTGGTCTCGACTAGACCAAGCTCTCCCAAGTAATTTACTACTCTGAGGTAATTACTTGCTTAGGAGAAAAAAATGCCGCCGTAAGGCGGCATTTTTTTATGTGTTATTGATTTTCCCGCTGGTTCATAATATGAAAGCCTTAGCTGTAGGCCATCACCATGAGAATGAGTAATGAGATTGAATACTAGGTACTCTGGGGCAAGTAAAATTACCCTAGTGACGGTCTTGAGTGTCTTGTTGATCTTTGCAGGACAGGTTTTCGGAGATATCAAGGCAGAGCAGATCAATGCGGCCGCCTTGGAAAGGACAGGGCAATGGCATTATCAACTCGATGGAAAGGCCAACCTCTGGCTGGGTTATTACGACCCGAGCCGCTCCCTTCACCTGCGTAACCCCAAGGGTGAGGACCGCATTCTGGTCCAACAGGAACCAGATCGTACCCCCTCCGGACTGGCCATGGCCTCGCTTCCGGAGGGTGTGAGTGTCCTGTGGCGACAGAAATTCCCCACCAAGAGCCTGTATCTGGGGAACAGCAACACCCCCGAAAATAGCCCCCTAGTCCTGGGTGAAGGAACAGAACCCCTGACCCGGCTTAAGGCAGTCAACTTGCAGGATACCTTGCATCTGCTCTGGTATGGCGAGGCCGGCGATCCCTTGTTGAAGCAACAATATTTTGTTTTTTATCAAAATTTGAATCCCCGGACCGGTGAAATGTCCGCGATTGAAAGGGTTACGCCCGGAATCTACCCAGTCTGGGCCTACGATAAAGCCGGAAATTTTCTGGTATTTAGTTGGATTGAGGATGATAAGGGCAGCCGTATTATTGCCAAGACCAAGCGGTCGAAGGAGAGGGAGTTTGGTCCAGCGGTTTCTATTGCCGAGGTGCCAACCATTTCCTGGAACTTCCAGGCGTTTCGCAGTGGTGAGCGCTGGTTCGTGATCTGGGAAACCCATTATAAGAAAAACCAGCTGGAGGGCGCCTTCTCGGACGATTTAGGCCAAACCTGGAAGCGCTTTGGCTTTGATGATTTGGGAGATTTCCTTATCGGGAGTCTGGTGGTGGATACGGATGACGACGGCCGAATCTACATTGCCCTCAGTGGCAGCGATTTGGCTAATCCAAGCCCCAAGCAGGATGTGCGCTTGATAAGATCGGCCGATCGTGGGGACAACTGGGTTATCAGCCGTCCTCGCCCCTTGGCAATAGGTCAAAAATTCAGGGGGCGCAATCCTTCGATCACGCTAGGCCCTCAGCCCGGGCAGTTGTTGTTGGTCTGGGAGGAGTGGCGGAATCTGCGAGGCCAGCTTTTTGCCAGCCTATCCTACGATGGTGGCCAGACTTGGAAGTATGACAACATTCCCCTGCCGCAACCGCCGGGGATTAATCGCGGTTTGCCGGATCAGTTCTCGGCCAGCTATTACCTTGACCAGACCTATCATGTTATCTCGCAGCAACCTACGGATGATAGCTATGGCGACTTGAATTTGTACCAGGTCACTTTTTCGCCCTCGGATCTGGAACAAATCGCCGCCTCGCTGACTAAGCCTATATCTGCCGAGTTGCCGGGCGTTGAAAAGGCGTCATCGTCGGCACCCGCTGCCATAGCGGCATCCACGGCCGTGTCGGGCACCGAGGGGCAGATCACCGAACCGGCGCAAGATGCTTTGCGTCAGCGCGTCCAGGGTTTCTGGCAAAGCCTGATAACTAAGGACTATGATGGGGCCTATGGGTTCCAAGACCCCTTCTATCGCGCCAAAATGAAAGCCGAGACCTATCGGAAGCAGATGGGCCGCATCGCCTATCAGGATATCAAGGTTGATGCTATTGAGATTGAAGGGCCTATTGCCACGGTTAAGACCCGCGTCATGGCCAGCGTCCCACCCTTCCGTGCCGGTACGGGAGAAATGATCAGCCGACCGGAGAAAGAGATTAACATCACGGAAACCTGGCTATGGATCGATGGTAACTGGTATCGGGAGTTTTACAGCGAGTATATGGATAAGAAGTTCACCATTCACTGAAAATCGTGCGCTTACTGATTCTTCATCAGGCCGGGGTTTTTGGCGGAGCGGAACGCACCACCCATAATCTCCTGACCCATCTGGACCGCCAGGTTGTCAGTCATCTGACCCTGGCGGCTCCGGATGCCTTGAGGGCCTTCATGCCCGAGCGGTTCGATGAATTTATCAACACCGTTAGCCTGATCCGGCATGGCTGGTTCCACGATATACCCAGCTTACGCGCGGATGTGAAGGCTACGGAGGCCCTGTTACGCCAGGCCCGTCCGGATGTGGTGCTGGGGATGATGCACTACTCCGCCGCATTGGTGACCTTTGCGGCGCGCCGACTGGAAAAGCCGCCAAAGGTAGTCGGCTCCTTTCGGGGTCCCATCTTTGAATATATCCGACGTTATGAAAGAGGCTTTTTGCGCCGCCTGTTTCTGCATACGGCAATTACGCTGACAGCCCGGCTCGCGGACTGCATCCTCGTTCCTTCCCAAGGCACGGGACGGGATACGCGTTGGCGTTTTTTTGGTACGGCCAAGCGCATCCAGGTCATTCCCAATGGCATCGACGGCGCCTTGGTCAGGCAAGCGGCGGAGGCGCCCGCGCCGGGTATGGAGCAATTACCCCAGAATATGCCGAGGTTGTGCGTGGCGGCGCGACTCTCGGAGGAAAAGGACATTCACCTCGTCATTGAGGCCATGAATCGGATTCGCGATCAATATCCCTGTTCCCTCATCATCGTAGGGGAGGGGCCGGAACGCGAGGCCCTGGCCAACCGGGTTCGCGAATTGAGTCTTGCGGATCGGGTCGTCTTCGCCGGCTATCGGGAGAATGTCTTCCCCTACCTCGGCCGGGCGGATCTCTATGTCCACACCTGCCAGTTCGAGGGCTTTGGTTACGCCATGCTGGAGGCTATGGCCTGCGGTACCCCCGTGATCGCGACGGATTGCCCCCATGGGCCCCGGGAGGTCCTGAGCGGGGGGCGGGATGGTGTGCTGGTTGCTCCAGGCAATGCCTCGGCTCTGGCGGCGGCCATCGCCGCTATCCTGGGTGATCCGGAACGTCAGCGGCAGCTCGTTGAAAGGGGCTTGCGGCGGGCGGAAGAACTCTCGGTCCGGAATATGGCCGAGCGCTATCAAAGCCTGTTCCAGAACCTGGTGGCTACCTGATTTCACGAAGACTCCCGCCGGAAATACCGCGGCGAGTACCTTTCTCATCGGCAACATATCTCGTTTTCTCTAGTTTCCCCTTTACACATGACCAGCCAGTTAAATCCACTGTCATCCCATAACCTGGAATCAGCCTTGGGTCAGGGGTCCGTTCTGATATTGGCAGCCACGCCGGGAGACGAGGTGCGCGGTTGCGCTGGCGCCTGCCTCCGTCACCTCAAGGCTGGGGACCGGGTTAAGGTTCACGTCATTTCTTCTGGGGATGGCGATTCACGGGAAACCTTGGATCAGGAGTGCATGGGTGGCAATCCGGCCTTCGCGACGGGCGAGGCGGCTCGTCTGTTGGGTCTTGAGGAACCCATCTTCTGGACTGAACCCGAATCCTGCCTGGGGTATGGGGAACGTTTGATTCAAGGGCTGGGTGAAATCCTCTCCGCAGTGCGACCAGCCCTCGTCTATGCCCCATTTGTAACGGATTCCGATGCCAATCGGGCAAACCTGGGACTTGCCGCCCTGGAGGCGGTTCGTCGCTACCCGGTACCCTGTCTTCTGGCCATGTATGAGACCGGGGTGCCACAAGGGGCGGATAGTTTCCTCGATATTTCCGAATACCTGTCCGAGAAGCGTGCCGCCTTGGACCTGTTTGACTCGCCATCCGAGCAAGGAATTGGCGGAGATGTGATTTTGGCATTAAACAAAGTCCGGGCCGTCTCCCTGGGAACTGGGTGTCAGGTCGCGGAGGCCTTCAAGGTGATTTCCTCTCGCGAGTTGACTCAACCACTAAGATCCCTTGGCCTTGATACCGAGCGCTTGCTAATGACCGATCCCATCGGACCCTTGGTCTCGATCATCATCCGCACGACTAACCGTGTTGAATTAGCGGATGCCCTGTCCTCGATCGCCACTCAGACTTACCGCCACATTGAAGTCATTTTGGTGGACGTGGAGGGCCGGGGTGAAATTCCCGGGAGTGACTGGTGCGGACAGTTTCCGGTGCGGGTGGCTGCCACCGGAAGCCATCTGGATCGCGGAGCGGCCTGCAATATCGGTCTGGATGCGGCAGGGGGTGATTATGTGGCCTTTCTGGACGATGACGATTGGCTACTCCCGGATCATGTTGCCTCCCTCGTTGCGGCCTTGCAGGGTTCTCTTGATGTCCAGGTGGCCTATGCCGGTGTAATTTGTCGTTGCGAAAAGGGCGATGGAAGATGGGAAACGATCCGCGTCTATAACGACCCCTACGATCCCACCCGCCTGCTTTTTGAAAATTACCTGCCCATGCACGCGGTCATGTTTGCCCGTTCATTGCTGGAAAAAGGCTTGCGCTTTGATGAAGCCCTGGTGGTGTATGAGGACTGGGATTTCTGGATTCAACTGAGCCTATATACCCACTTCATTCACGTGGACCGGGTCACGGCCGTCTATCGCATCTCCCAAACGAGCGGATTCGCGGTGCGAGATGGGGAGGAATCCGCCCTGCGAGGATTACAATCCCTATTGGCCAAATGGCGGCCAAGATGGACCTTGGATCAACTGACCGCCATGTCGCTTTATCCAAACCTGCAGCTACGCCTGGCTAGGGCCGCGGCTGAACAGGAGCGAGCCGCGGCTGAACAGGAGCGAGCAAAGGCGGAGAAGGAATTAATTAAGTCCGAACGAAACCGGACGCGGATTGATAATGAGCGTAAAGCCGCGGAGAGGGGACTCGGTGAGGCTGAAAAAGAGCGGTTTCAGGCTGAATATAAGTTAAGAGCTACAGAGGAGGAGGTAACGGAAATTACCAAGGGTATCGCCATGCGTGATGCCAGGATTAACGAATTAGCTGTAACAAATGCCACGCTTTATTTTAAAAACGCGGAAATTCAACGGGAAGCCCAGGAAGCCAAGGATAAGCTGAAGGAGCAACAAAGCCTTTATTCCGCGCTAGGGATAACGCTTAGGATATCTAGGCAAGATGCGGCGCGCTTGACGCATCTGAATACATCACTGGGTTCAAGACTAGCCGTCATCCAGGACAGCCCCGCTTGGTCGTTAACCCGATCCGTTCATCTACTGACGGAACGCCTGCCGGGGCCTGCGAATGCCTTGGCTAAAGTCCTCAAATTCACTTGGTGGACCGCGACACTGACCCTGACTTCCAAAATTGCGGAGCGGAGGATCGAGGGCCAACTTCTTGGTTCGGGCTTATTTGATATCCACTGGTACCTGGAGCAATATCCAGAATTCATTTTGACAGGGTGCCGGCCAACTTATCACTGGGTAAGTCAGGGTTGGCAAGAGGGCCTTAATCCTCATCCGGCTTTTGATACCGCCTGGTATCTGTCAAAATTAAAAGAGGAACTATCCGGCAATGACAATCCCCTGCTGCACTATTTGACCCAGGGCGGGCGCCAGGGGCTTTCTCCTCACCCCCTTTTTGACCCGGTCTGGTATTTGAGGCAATGCCCGGAAATCGCGGATAAAGATATCAATCCACTGCGGCATTTCCTGGGGCAGAGTCCCAAGGCCATGCCGTCGCCACATCCCCTTTTCGATAGCGCCTGGTATTTGAGCCAGAATCCGGATGTCGCCGAGAATGGGGTCAATCCCTTCCTACATTATCTGATCAGTGGCTCACGGGAAGGTCGCGCTCCACACTTCCTGTTCAAGACCGACTGGTATCTGAGGCAATATCAGGATGTGGCTGAACTGGGAATCGATCCCCTGCGGCATTACCTGGACCAGGGGGGCCTGGAAGGTCGTTCGCCCCACCCCCTCTTCGATGGCGCCTGGTATCTGGGAGAGTACCCGGAGATTCATGATCAGCGGATTAATCCGCTTGTGGATTTTGTGGTCCAGGGGGCTTGGGAGGGCCGCAACCCGAATCCCTGGTTTGATACAAGCTGGTATCTCCAGCAATATCCGGAAGTGATTCTGCAAGGAATCAATCCCCTGCGCCATTACATTGAGTTTGCCCGCAAGCTAGGCCTCAATCCGGGGCCCGCTTTTGATGGTGCCTGGTACCTGCGGGAATATGCGGACGTGGATGCCTCCGGCATCAATCCGCTGGAGCATTTCGTGCTGCGAGGGCAAAAGGAGGGGCGCAGTCCCTTACCCAAACCAAAGCCCGTGGCCAGCGTGGCGGCTCAAATACAGATGGCGGGACTCGAATTCAGCCAGCTCACGACCGACCCTGATATCGACGAATCGGTCCCCGAGACGACGGATACCCTGAATGCCGCCGCCCTGCCCCTGCGGGCCCTGGCCTTTTACCTCCCGCAGTTTCACCCCATTCCCGAGAACGACCGCTGGTGGGGCCCGGGCTTCACCGAATGG
>JBASIS010000308.1:0-26968 GCA_049654905.1 Chromatiaceae bacterium | reverse complement strand
GAACACACCATCCAGGCGTGTTCCTTCCAGTCCACTATGGACGGGAATGGCTCAATGCCAAACGGCGTTCCGTTCGAGTTGATGTATACGATCACCGACGCACCACCGCCTCCAGCTAATGCTACGGCTATTCCAACCGTGGGCGCATCGGGTCTGGCGTTGATGGGCCTAATGTTGAGCGGCCTGGCCTGGCGTGGCTCCCGGCGCAAAAAGGACTAATCCGCATACTGTCCGCTTCCTAGGCCTCGCCTCCGCTGTCGGACGAGGGAGGGGAGGCTAGGCCTGTCAGCCCCTGGCAGGGGCTTTTTTTTATTGAAGTTTTTTGACTGGGGGGGTCATCGCCCCAAAGCGGTGCGACGCCGTCTCTCAGGCCACCCGGATAGGTGAAAATGGTGACTCCAGTCGTTGACGATCATATTTTCCTGCTGGGCCGGCCACCCATCCAGGAATTCGCCTACTTCATCAGGACCATGGCCCGGGATGGCCATCTCATCGACCAGGCCGCGCTGATGCAGGAATGGCGGGCGGCCAATGCCCGCATTCAAGGCCTGGAGCAGGATGAAGCAGGGTATGCCGACCATCCGCCGATAGCGCCCCTGCCCCCGGCCCTGCAACCTTTCGCGGCGCGTGTCTTGGCCGAGCCAGCCTTTCAAAAAAGCTTTTGCTACGTGCCCTGCGACTTTGGCATGGTGGAGCTGGACCGGCTGGTGGTGTGGCAAAAGTCGATAAACCTCGGCTTTGTCTCCACCCTGACGCAATCGCTGCCGCAGCCCCCGGCGCCGGAGGATCTGGCGCGGCTGGCCTTCGGGCTCGATCGCCCGGTGGCCCCCTATTCCTTTCAGCAATCCGGCGCCAACACCTTCAGCTTCATCTCGCCCTCCGCCGACTGGCGCCCCCTGGACAATGCCATCCTCGACCCGCGCCAGGTGGCGGACTTTCCCTGCACGGGGCGACCCATGGCGTTCGTGACGCTGGGCATCGGCTTCGGCACCAACTATTTCAACGCGATCAGCGTTGGCGACAGACTCATCCTGAACAACGGCAGTCATCGCGCCTATGCCCTGCGCGCCCTGGGCGTGACCCACGCCCCCTGTCTGATTCAGCACGTCGCCCAACTCGACGAGTTGCAGGCGGTCGCGGGCGCGGAAGTGCTCGCCAAGGCCGACCTTTACCTCGACTCGCCGCGCCCGCCCGTCCTGAAGGACCATTTCGATGCCAAACTGCACAAACTCGTGCCGGTACCGCGAAAGAATCGGCTCGTGCAAGTGCAGATTAGTATCAGCCAATCGGATGTTCCGGCCTAGTAGGCCGTCGACCTGGTAAGCGTTCAGCCCCCCCTGCCACCTGGGTTGGATTCGGTCGCTCCACCCAGGGATGCTCTTGCTCCCTCCCCCCTGGCGGTTAGGCTGGTCTCCCCGGCCAGGAATGCTCCTGCTCCCTCCCCCCTGGCGGTTGGGTTGGTCGCTCCGGCCAGGAATGCTTTGGCAGGGTTCTGCCCCAGCTATATTTCCAGCCGATAGCCAACGCCAGACACGGTGAGCAGGTGCTGGGGCCGCGCCGGTTCGTCTTCCAGTTTGCGGCGCAGCCCGGCCATAAAGACCCGCAGGTAATGAATGCGATCCACATGCGACGGTCCCCAGACCTCCTTGAGCAATTGTCGGTGCGTCAGCACGCGGCCGGCATGGGTAAGCAGCACGGTCAACATGCGGTATTCGAGCGGGGTCAGATGCACGGCCTGGTCGGTACGCGTGACCGTGCGGTGGACCAGGTCGATGCGCAGATTGCCGAACTCGACCAAGGCTTTGCCGCTGTCATCGATGCGGACCACCCGGCGCAGCAAGGCGCGCAGGCGAGCCAGCAATTCCGGTACGCCAAAAGGCTTGGTCAAATAGTCATCAGCGCCCGCATCCAGGGCCGCCACCTTCTGTGCTTCCTCGTCACGCGCGGAGAGAATCAGGATGGGTATGGGGGTCCAGGCCCGCAGATCACGGATGACATCCAGGCCATCCCGGTCGGGCAGTCCCAGGTCGAGGATGATCAATTCCGGCTGGCGGGTGGCGGCCTCGATCAGGCCACGCTCGGCGGTTTCCGCCGGCCAGACCTGAAAGCCGGACGCGCCGAGGGCGCTATGCAGGAAGCGGCGAATTTCCTTGTCGTCTTCGATCAGCACCAGGTTCACAACCGGTTCGCTCATGCCAATTCCTTGATAGCCGGTGGCTGGCCCCTTGGCAGGGTGAAGAGAAAGCAGGCCCCGGCTTGGGGGGGCCGATCCCCTGCCCGATTGCGCGCCCAGACACGGCCGCCATGGGCGACGACGATGGCGCGCACGATGGCCAGCCCCAGCCCGACGCCGACAATGGGGCTTTCCTCCTGGCCACGGGCGAATTTCTCGAAGATGACCTGCTCGCGGCCGGGTGGCAGGCCGGGTCCATTATCGCAGACCGAGACCTCGATATCCGCCCCGGCGACGCAGGCGGCGATTTCTATGACACTGCCCGGCGGCGTGTATTTCGCGGCGTTTTCCAGCAGATTGCTCAACACCCGTTCCATCAGGACCGCATCCAGCTCCAGCTCGGGCAGGTCGTCCGGCAAATCGATGTGTACGGTATGGCCTTCGAGAAGCGTAGTGCAGGCCTGCAGCGCAGCGCCGACGGCATCTTCCAAGGGTTGCCATTCACGCTTGAGGGTGATCTTGCCAGCCTGTAGGCGCGCCATGTCGAGCAGGTTGTTAACCTGGGCATTGGTGCGCAGTGCCTGTTCACGGATCGCGCCGGCGAATTCCTGGTGCGGCGGTGGCAGTTTCGGCTCGATCAGCATCATAGCGTCGATCAGGCCGACCAAGGCCGTCAGCGGGGTGCGCAGATCGTGCGAGATACTGGACAACAAGCCATTGCGCAGACGTTCCGATTCCATGCTGACCAGGGCTTCCTGGGCGACGGCGATGTAATGCACCCGTTCCAGGGCGATGCCGATCAGGGCGGCGAAGGTATCGAGCAGGCGCTGTTGTTCCGGGTTGAGCAACCCGCCTTCCTGGCGCGGCGCGATGGCCATGACGCCACGCACCCGCATGGTGGCCTTCAACGGAACATAGAGAAAGGGGCTGGCCGGCAGGGTATCGGTGCCGCAACCGGCGGCTTGACCGTGATCCAGCGCCCATTGCGCGATGCCCAGGTCGAGCCCTTCGCCGCGCGAAAGGTTGACGGGCAGCTTGCCCTGGACGTCGGGTAGCAGCAGATGGGCATGGACACCGAAGGTGCTGGAGACGAAGCGGTCGCCGATTTCTTCGATCTGCTCCAGCACCAGTGCGCTCGATAGCTCCCGCGCCATTTCGTAAAGCGCGCGCATGCGCCGCTCGCGGCTTGCCGCCACGCGCGCCTGGAAGCCCAAGCCGGTGGTCAGGTGGGCGATACTCAGAGCAACCACCAGCATCACGGCGAAGGTGACCAGATACTGGGCATCGTGGACCGCAAACGTCAGCCGCGGCGAGACGAAGAAGAAATCGAACGCCGCCACCGACAAGAATGAAGCCAGCAGCGCCGGGCCGCGCCCGAGTTTGAACGCGGCAAACAGCACCGCCAGCAGGAACAACATGACGATGTTGGCCAACTCCAAGATGTCGTGCAGCGGCGTGGCGAACAGGGTCACCGCGACGACGGCGGCCAGTGCCAGGCCGTACTGGCGCCAGCCGGTGCGGCCGCCAGCCTTGCCAATGGAGTTCGCGAACGGGGTTTTGACCGCTTGCGCGGCGTCTTCGCGCGCTTCGCCGCCCAGTTCCACCAGGATCAGGTCGATATCCGGGGCGAGGGCGCCCAAGCGCGTGCTGAAGCGGCGCTGCCAGGGGAAACGGTAGGCGCGCCAGCCCACGGAGCGGCGGCCGAGGACGATCTTACCCAGGTTGTGTTCGCGGGCGTAAGTCAGCGCGACCAGCGCGGCATCCTCGCCGGGGAGGGTGGCGGTTTTCGCACCCAGTTCAGCGGCCAGCTTGTGGATTTTCAGCAGGCGCGTGCGCCGCGCCTCCGGCAGGCGCAGCAGCTCGGGCGTTTCCACATAAATGACATGCCAGGGCACATCGAACTGCGCCGCCAGGCGGGCGCCATTGCGCACCAGCTTTTCGCCGCCCGGCTCGGGGCCGATGCAGACTAGCAGCGAATTCTGCGTCGGCCAGACCGCGGCCACCGACTGGTCGCGCCGGTAGGCCACCACGTCCTCGTCCACCCGGTCAGCGGTACGGCGCAGGGACAACTCGCGCAAGGCGAGCAGATTGCCCTTGCGGAAAAAATTCTGGATCGCCCGTTCCGCCTGTTGCGGCAGGTACACCTTGCCTTCCTTCAGGCGCTGCAACAGCTCATCCGGCGGCAGATCGACCAGCACCACCTCGTCCGCCATGTCGAACAAGCGATCCGGCAGCGTCTCCCACACCTTGATGCCGGTGATACCGCTGACCACGTCGTTGAGCGTTTCCAGATGCTGCACGTTGACGGTGGTGTAGACGTCGATGCCAGCGGCGAGCAGTTCCTCCACATCCTGCCAGCGTTTGGGATGACGCGAACCGGTGGCGTTGGAATGCGCCAACTCGTCCATCAGCAGCAATCCCGGCTTGCGCGCCAGCGCCGCGTCCAGGTCGAACTCCTTAAGCAGGTGGCCCTTGTAGGCGATTTCCCGCGGCGGGAGAACTTCCAGCCCCCGCAGGAGTGCCGCGGTCTCCGAACGGCCGTGGGTCTCGACCACACCGACCACGACATCCACCCCTTGCGCCCGCAACTGCCCTGCCGCTACCAGCATGGCGTAAGTCTTGCCGACACCTGGGCTGGCGCCAAAGAAGATCTTCAGCTTGCCGCGCGCTGCGCGAACTTCCTCGGCCTCCAGTTTCGCCAGCAGCACATCGGGGTTGGGCCGGGGGGGTTCGGGAGCTATGGCCATCTCTGGATTGTCATTCCGTTACGGTTTACCGGCCACGGGGTCCAGCGCCAGATTCAGTTGCAGCACATTGACCCTGGCCTCGCCGAGCACGCCAAACTGGCGGCCCTGGGTGTGTTGTGCGACCAAGCCACCTACGACGTCGAGCGGCAGGCCGCGCAGGCCGGCGATGCGTGGCGCCTGCCAAGCGGCGGCGGCGGGGCTGATGTGGGGGTCGAGACCACTGGCGGAGGCGGTGACCAGGTCGACCGGGATCGGTTCGGTCTGGCTGGGGTCGGCGGCTTTCAGGGCGGCGATACGGGTCTTCACCGCATCTTCCAGCGCCGGATTCAGCGGGCCCTGATTGCTACCACTGGAGGCGGCGGCGTTGTAGGGCGTGGGGCCGGTGGCTGAGGGGCGGCCCCAGAAGTATTTCGGGTCGCTGAATGGCTGGCCGATCAAGGCGGAGCCGGCCAGGTTGCCGTTTTGTTCGATCAGGCTGCCGTTCGCTGCATCAGGGAACAGCCCTTGCGCGATGCCGGTGACCAGCAGTGGGTAGAGGTTGCCGGTGAGCACAGTCAGCGCCAGCAGCATGACGAAGGCGGGTTTCAGTTCTTTCAGCATGATTTTTTCCTAAACAGGGATAGAAAAGCTGTCACCCCGATACATGCCGGGATCCAGTCCTGACGACGAGATGAAATTAAGGTAGCCCGGATACTGGCCTTCGCCGGGGTGACGGGTTTGGATGGATTGCCCATGAATGCCGTCACTTCGTTAAGCCAGGTTCAGCCCGACCAGAATCAGGTCGATGGCCTTGATGGCAATGAAGGGCACAATGAGGCCGCCGAGGCCGTAGACCAGCAGGTTACGGTTGAGGATGGCGGCGGCACCCAGGGGGCGGTAGGCGACGCCTCTCAGTGCCAGCGGGATCAGGGCGACGATGATCAGCGCGTTGAAGATCACCGCCGACAGGATGGCCGAGGCTGGCGTCGCCAGGCCCATCACATTGAGCGCGCCGAGCGCCGGGTAGGTGGTGGTGAAGGCGGCGGGGATAATGGCGAAGTATTTGGCGATGTCGTTGGCGATGGAGAAGGTGGTCAGCGAACCGCGCGTCATCAGCATCTGTTTGCCGGTCTCGACGATCTCGATCAGTTTGGTCGGGTTGGAATCCAGATCGACCATGTTGCCCGCCTCCTTGGCGGCCTGGGTGCCGGTGTTCATCGCCACCGCCACGTCGGCCTGGGCCAGCGCCGGGGCGTCGTTGGTGCCGTCGCCGGTCATCGCCACCAGGCGGCCTTCGGCCTGGTGCTGGCGGATCAGCTTCAGCTTGGCTTCTGGCGTCGCCTCGGCGAGGAAGTCGTCGACACCCGCCTCGGCGGCGATGGCGGCAGCGGTGAGGCGGTTGTCACCGGTGATCATGATGGTCTTGATGCCCATGCGCCGCAGTTCGATGAAGCGCTCCTTGATGCCACCCTTAACGATGTCCTTCAGTTCCACGGCGCCGAGCACGCGTGAACCATCGACGACGGCCAGCGGCGTTGAGCCACGCCGGGCGATGTCATCCACCGCTTCCTGCACCGGCCGCGGCCAGGTGTCGCCCTGAGCCTCGACGTAGCCACGTACCGAATCCGCCGCGCCCTTGCGGATGGTGCGGCCCTGCCAGTCGATACCGCTCATGCGGGTCTGCGCGGTGAAGTGGACGAAGCTGGCGCCGTCGGCATGAATGTCCCGGCCGCGCTGATGCAGAGTCTCCTTGGCGAGCACGACGATGGAGCGGCCTTCCGGGGTCTCGTCGGCCAGCGAGGCCAGCAGCGCGGCCTCCGCCAGTTCCGCCGGGGTCACGCCGGGCGCAGGCAGGAAGGCGGTGGCCTGGCGGTTACCTAGCGTGATGGTGCCGGTCTTGTCGAGGAGCAGGACGTCGACATCGCCGGCCGCCTCGACCGCCTTGCCGGAGGTAGCGATGACGTTCTTGGCCAGCATGCGGCCCATGCCGGCCACACCGATGGCGGAGAGCAGGCCACCGATGGTGGTCGGAATCAGGCAGACCAGTAGCGCGATCAGCACAGTGATGCTGATGACCGCGCCGCTACCCGCCGCTGCCACGCTGTAGATCGAGAAGGGTAACAAAGTCGCCGTGGCCAGCAGAAAGGTCAGCGTCAGCGCCACCAGCAGAATGGTCAGGGCGATCTCGTTCGGGGTCTTCTGGCGTGTCGCGCCTTCCACCATGCCGATCATGCGATCGAGGAAGGTCTCGCCCGGATTGACGCTGATGCGTACCACCAGCCAGTCGGACAGCACCCGGGTACCACCGGTGACGGCGCTGAAATCGCCGCCCGATTCGCGGATGACCGGGGCCGATTCACCGGTGATGGCGGATTCGTCCACCGAGGCGACGCCCTCGATCACCTCACCATCCCCCGGGATGGTGTCGCCGGCCTCGACCAGCACCACGTCGCCACGACGCAGGTCTTCCGCTGGTAGCCTGTTCCATGGGCTGCCGTACCCTGATCCCAACTGCTTCTTGGCAAACACGGTCTTTTTCAGTCCTTTGAGTGCCGCCGCCTGCGCCTTGCCGCGCCCTTCCGCCATCGCCTCGGCAAAGTTGGCGAACAGCACCGTGAACCATAGCCAGAGGGTGATAGCGAGGATGAAGCCCGGGGTTTCCACACCCTGAGCATCGTCCTGGCCGACCAGGGCATGGATGAACAGCCCGCTGGTCAGGAGGCTACCCAGCCAGACCACGAACATCACCGGGTTCTTCAGTTGGTAGCGCGGCGAGAGGCGCTTGAGCGCATCCCGTGCCGCGGTTTGCAGTAGATTCGAATCGAACAGAGAAGGTGATTTTTTCATGGGATATTCCTTAGCGCACGCCTAGCATCTGCAACTGTTCGACCACCGGCCCCAGCGCCAGCGCCGGCAAGAAGGTGAGGGCGCCGACAACGATCACGCTGCCGATCAACAGCAGCACGAACAGCGGGGTATGGGTGGGTAGCGTGCCGGCCGAGGCGGGGACGATTTTCTTGGCCGCCAGCGAGCCGGCGATGGCCAGCACCGCAATCACCAGCCAGTAGCGCGCCATCAGCATCGCCAGCCCGAGCATGCCGTTGTAGAAGGGGGTGTTGGCCGACAGGCCGGCGAAGGCGCTGCCGTTGTTATTGCCGGCCGATGAGAAGGCATAGAGGATTTCCGAGAAGCCATGGGCGCCGGGGTTGGCGATACCGGCCACGCCAGCATCCACCACCACCGCGGCAGCCGCGCCGAGCAGCACCGCCATCGGCGGCACCAGGATAGCGACGGCGGCCATCTTGACCTCGAAGGCCTCGATCTTCTTGCCCAGATATTCCGGCGTGCGGCCGATCATCAGCCCGGCGACGAATACCGCCACGATGGCGAACATCAGCATGCCGTAAAGGCCGGAACCGACGCCGCCGAAGATGACTTCGCCCAGTTGCATCAACCACATGGGCACCAGGCCGCCGAGCGGGGTGAAGGAGTCGTGCATGGCGTTGACCGAGCCGTTGGAAGCGGCGGTGGTGGCGGTGGCCCACATGGCCGAATTGACGATACCGAAGCGCGCCTCCTTGCCCTCCATGTTTCCGCCCGGCGCGACGTCGGAGGCCTGCGTCGCCAGCCCGAGTCGCTCGAATAGCGGATTGCCGGTCTGTTCGGCGCCGATGCAAACCGCACCCAGCCCGACCAGCACGAGAGTCATGGCGGCAAGGATGGCGACACCCTGACGAACATCGCCCACCAACTTGCCGAAGGTGATGCACAGCGCCGCCGGGATCAGCAGGATGGCCAGCATTTCCAGCCAGTTGGTCAGCGGCGTCGGGTTCTCCAGCGGATGCGCGGAATTGACGTTGAAGAAGCCACCGCCATTGGTGCCGAGTTGCTTGATCGCGACCTGGGAGGCAGCCGGACCGACGGCGATGGTCTGCGAAGTTTCCGTGACCGATTCCATCACCGGCTTGCCCGCGGCGTCCTGAACGGCCTGGCCGTCGGCATCCAGTTTCGCCTTCTCGTATTGCACCGGCTGGCGGAGTTCGACGGTTTGCGACGGCGCGAAGGTCTGCACCACGCCCTGGCTGACCAGCAACACAGCCAGAATCAGCGACAGCGGCAACAGGATGTACAGGGTCGAGCGCACCAGATCGACCCAAAAGTTGCCGATGCTATCCGCTTCGCGTTTGACGAAGCCGCGCACCACGGCCACCAGCACGGCCATACCGCTGGCGGCGGAAATGAAGTTCTGGACATTGAGGCCGAGCATCTGGGTGAGATAACTCATTGTCGTCTCGCCGCCGTAGCCCTGCCAGTTGGTGTTGCTGGCAAAGCTCACCGCCGTGTTGAAGGCGGAATCCGGCGTGACGTTGGCCAGCGCCTGCGGATTCAGCGGCAGCCAGAGTTGTAGCCGCTGCAAGGCATAGACCGCCAGCAATCCGAGCAGGTTGAACGCCAGGAAGGCCAACGCATAGCGCAGCCAGGTCATGCCTTCGTCTGGCTTGATACCTGCCAGTCGATAAAGCCCATTTTCCAGCGGACGCAACCAGCACACATAGACTGGCAATTCGCCGGCGTAAACGCGCGCCATGTACAGCCCTAGCGGCCAGGCCAGGAGCAGCAGGGCGGCCAGATAGAGGCCGATTTGCAGATAGCCGTTGCCGGTCATGAAAATTTCTCCGGAAAGAATAGGGCGATGACCAGGTAGACGAAAACCCCGACCGCCGCCAGTAGCGCGATGAGATAGAGGGCGCTCATGTCAGCGCCGCCGTAATTTTTCGAAAGCCGCCGCCAATGCAGCGGTCATGCCGAAGAACGCCAGTACGGCGAAGAGATAGAATAGGTCCATAACGCTTCCTGTGGATGTGAAAGGGTATGGAATGAACTTTAGGAGGTTTCGGGTCAAGAAGTGACCAATACCGGGGCTATCCGCGTTAAGAAAGCATCAAGACGGAACAGGCGGCCAGGTGAGGCAGGATGCCTCCCGGATAAATGTCACCTCGGTCGGGACGCCACGTCTTCCAGCCTTCCTTCCCAATCGACTGCTCTGAAACCTGCCAGTGGCGATCCTCTGTAGCCTGGCTTTCCAGATACCTGGCGCGGATCAGGTTGGAAGGTGTTCGGACGAATCCCTGTTTCAGCCTTCCAGTGCCGCCAGCTCTTGCGCCAGATCCGCCACCCCGATCGCCTCGATCCCGTCCCCCTTTGGATAGCGTTCGTCCCCGGCATAGATCAGGAAGGCGCGCTGCGGGCACAAGTCCGCCAGGGCGATACGCAGGCCAGGCTCGACCTTGGGTGCCAGGCCGCGCTTGATCTCGATGGCCCAAAGCTGGTTGCCGGGCAATTCCAGCATCAGGTCCAGTTCCACCCCGGTTGCGGTCCGGTAAAAGCTGGGCTGGGTGCGCTCCGGGGCGACGCGCAACAGAGTCTCGATGACGAAGCCCTCCCAACTGGCACCGGCCACCGGGTGGCCGAGCACATCGTCGAGGTCATCCAGCCGCAGCAGGGTGTGGACCAGTCCGCTGTCGCGCACGTAAACCTTGGGGGACTTGACCAGCCGCTTACGGACGTTGGCGAAATACGGCGGCAGGCGCCGGACCAGGAGCAGGTCCACCATCAGGTCCAGATATCGGGCGACGGTCTTGCCATCCACCGCCAAGGCCCGCGCCAAGTCCGCGGCGTTGTGCAGCCCGCCCTGGGCGTGGGCGAGCATGGTCCAGAAGCGACGCAGGGTCTCCGCTGGGATGCGCGGGCCGAGCTGAGGGATGTCACGCTCCAGATAAGTCCGGATGAAGGACTCGCGCCAAGTGACGCTGTCCGCATCCGTCTCGGCCAGGAAGCTGCGCGGGAAGCCACCCCGGCTCCAAAGCCGGGATAGGAGTGGGGACTGGCCCAGGGGTGCCACTTCGAGGGGATCGAAGGGGCCGAGCTCCAGATAAGCAATGCGCCCCGCCAGGCTTTCGCTGGACTGGCGCAGCAGTTCGATGGAGGCGGAGCCCAACAGCAGGAAGTGTCCGGCTGGCTCGCCCGCCCGAATACGTTCATCGATTAGTCCACGCAGGACCTGGAACAGCCCCGGAGCACGCTGCACCTCGTCGATCACCGTCAGGCGGCCAGCCTGGGCGCCAAGATAACCAGGGGCGTCCGCAAGCTTTTCCAAATCGGCGGGATTCTCCAGGTCTAGATACACCCCGGTCCTGGTGGTAGCACAGGCGCGGGCCAGGGTCGTCTTGCCGACCTGGCGCGGACCGAGCAAAGCGACGGCGGGAAATTGCCGCAGGCGTTGTTCCAGTCGGGCTTGGAGAAGTCGCGTGATCATGGTTGCAATTATGGAATCGGGGTCCAGAATTGCAAGATCTGTTCGCACCTTTGGCACCTTTGGCACCTTTGGCAGCGTCCAGACCCTGAAATCCCCTACTGCGAGCGATGGGTCGGTATCAGAAGCAACCGGGGCAACTTTTCCAAGACCTGATCCCGCGGACATTTGACGCGGGCCCGGCCGAACCACAGAATTCCTGGCGCCCCTTTTTTCACAACCTGCTTACCGCCGCCCCCGCCCCCATGCTGACTCTCGAAACCCTGCTAGGCTTTCTCGCCGTTGCCGTCGTCATTACCCTCGCGCCCGGTCCGGACAATCTGATGGTGCTGGGCCAGAGCCTGGCCCGGGGGCGCGCGGCGGGTTTCGGCATTGCCGTCGGCTGCTCCCTCGGCTGCTTCACCCATACCCTGTGGGCGGCCCTGGGGGTCAGCGCGGCTCTGGCCTCGTCGCCCACGGCCTTTTTGTTGCTGAAGCTGGCGGGGGCCGCCTATCTGGGCTGGATCGGGGTCCAGACCTTGCGCCATGCGGCGGCGCCACGCCTCACCACCCTGGAGGCCGGGGCGCGCGAACCCTGGTGGCATTACCTGCGGCGGGGGTTCATCGCTAATGCCATCAATCCCAAGGTGGCGCTGTTTTTCCTGGCCTTCCTGCCGCAATTCACCGACTCGGCGCAGGGCCGGCCAGCCCTCCAGATGCTCCAACTCGGGTTGGTCTTTGCCATCCAGACCATTCTGGTCTTCGGGGCCCTGGCCTTTGCGGCGGGCGGGGTCGGCCGGTTGCTGGCGCGCCGGCCGGGGGCGGGGATATGGCTAGATCGCGGCGCCGGCCTGCTCTTTATCGGCCTGGCGCTGCGGCTGGTCCTGGATGGGGTGGCCTTTGGCCCAGGGAGTTAAAGGCACTGTCCCTGGAACGGGATTGGCGATTCCACGCCTAACCCTTATCATGTAGCAACGTTGCACTTTTCGGACATCCCCATGACCATCACGACCCTTTCCAGCCGCGAATTCAATCACGACACCGGCCGCGCCAAACGCGCCGCACTCAAGGGTCCCGTTTTCATCACCGACCGGGGGCGTCCGGCACTGGTCTTAATGTCCATCGATGCCTATCAGGCGCTTCAGCCACAACAGGGCAGCATCGCCGATCTCCTGGCCATGCCCGAGGCGGAGGCGGTTGAGTTCGAGCCACCCAGGTTGGCGGGTCCCTGCCTAAATGAAGCGGACTTATCCTGATGTTTTTACTGGATACCAACGTAATTTCGGAACTGCGCAAGGCCAAGAGCCGTCGAGCCGACCCCCAGGTGCTCAAATGGGCAGGCAGCGTAGCGGCACCAACACTCTATATTTCCGTCATCAGCGTTCTGGAACTGGAGATGGGTGTCTTGCGCATCGAGCGCAGGGACACTCGCCAAGGCGCCCTACTGCGGACTTGGCTGGAGCAACAGGTATTGCGAAACTTCCAGGACCGCATTCTGGCTGTTGACGTTCCGGTGGCCAGGTGTTGCGCTCAACTCCATATCCCCAACCCCTGCTCGGATCGGGATGCCCTGATTGCCGCCACGGCCCTCATCCATGGCATGACCCTGGTCACCCGGAATACCTACGACTTCCTGTCGAGTGGCGCCCTCCTCCTCAATCCCTGGATAGCAAGTTGACGAGGCCTGGAGTGCCCAGGCCCCGCCACGCCTAACCCCCGGCCCGCCTACTTCTTCTCCTTGCGGTGATCCACCACCCGCACGGCCTTGCCCTGGGAACGGGGGATCTCCCCGACCTGCTTGACCATCACCTGGCAACTGACGCCGATGAAGTCCTTGATGTCCTTGGTGGCGCGGGCGGCGACCTTGCGCATGGCCTCCTCGCCCTGCTCGGCCAGGGGCGGGCTGGCCTCGACATTGACCACCATGGTGTCCATCGATCCCTCGCGATAGACATCGATCTGGTAGAAGGGCGAGAGGATCTCCGTCTTCATCAACACGGATTCGACTTGGGAGGGATAGACGTTGACGCCGCGGATGATGAGCATGTCGTCCGTGCGCCCCGTGATGCGGGACATGCGCACATGGGTCCGTCCGCACTTGCAGGGGGCTGGATTCAGGGAGGCGATATCCCGGGTCCGATAGCGCAGCAGGGGAAAGGCCTCCTTGGTGAGGGAGGTGAAGACGATCTCTCCCTCCTCGCCATAGGGCAGGGGCTTGCCGGTGTCAATATCGACGCACTCCACCAGGAAGTGGTCCTCCCAGATGTGCAGGCCGTCCTTGGCGTTGATGCACTCGACGCCCACGCCGGGGCCCATGACCTCGGAGAGGCCATAGATATCAATAGCATCAATGCCCAGGCGGGATTCCAGCTCATAGCGCATCTCCTCGCTCCAGGGCTCGGCGCCGTGAATGCCGACCTTGAGGGGTAGCTTGCGCAGATCCACACCCAGGACCTCGGCCTCCTCGGCCAGATTGAGGGCGTAGGAGGGGGTACAACTCAGGCCGGTGGCCTCGAAGTCCTTGAGGAGCATGATCTGCTTCTGGGTCTGGCCGCCCGACATGGGGGTGACCATGACCCCCAACTCCTCGGCGCCATAGTGGAAACCCAGCCCGCCGGTAAAGAGGCCATAGCCATAGGCGTTGTGCATGCGGTCGCCCGGATGCAAGCCCGCCGCGGCCAGGGAGCGGGCCATGAGTTGGCTCCAGGTGCGAATATCACGCGCCGTATAGCCGACGACCGTGGGCTTGCCAGTGGTGCCGGAGGAGGCATGGACGCGCACCACTTGATCCATGGGTACCGCGAACATGCCGAAGGGATAGCTATCGCGCAGGTGTTCCTTCTTGGTGTAGGGCAGCAGGCGCGTATCGGCCAGGGCCTGGATGTGGCGGGGCTTGACGCCCAGCTCGTCCATGGCGTCATGATAAAAACCGACGGTGCAGTAGCAGCGCTCAACGGTGGTTTGCAGGCGCTTGAGCTGGAGCTTCTCCAGATCCTCGCGGGGCAGGGTTTCGACTTTAGTATGCAGGATCATGACTTGTCCCCAGGGTTCGTTGGTTTCATCCACTGCGCGATCGGCTCGCCGCGCCGAAAAACGGTGCCGGAAAAATGGCCCACCAGTTTACCCCTGGCGGTCCTGACCTCGATGGCATAGAGGCCGGTGCGTTCGCCCCGGCTGACCTCCCGGGCGTCCGCGATCAGGGTGTCGCCCAGGCGGCTGGCGGCCGGATAGCTCATCTGGGTAGCCAGGGCGACCGCCACGGTGCCATGGCTGTTGGAGGCCACGGCAAAGGCGAAGTCGGCCAGGGCATAGGTGGCGCCGCCATGGGTCAGGCCGACGGCGTTGAGCATGTCGGCCCGCACTGCCATACGCACCTGGCAGGCCCCGGGGGTCACCGTGACCAGCTCCATGCCTAGCAGGCGCGCCAGGCGATCCTCCTGCTCCAACCAGTGGCCGACGCGCTCGGCCTCCTGGTCGGGGTTAGGGTTTGGATCATTCATCGGGATGTGGCCAACTCCTCGGTATAAAGGTCATAGCCCAGGCCGCGTAAATGCTGATCCAGGGCCGCGGGATCGGCGGCGCGGAAGCGGACGATGACAATGCGCATGCCCGTTGCGTCCGGCGCCACCGGCGAGACCACGGTCGCGATGTAGCCGCCCTGGCCATTGATGGCGGCCAGAAACTTGGCTAGTTCGCCGGCGCGATCCGGGAGGTGGACGGCGATGCGGGTGGTGTCCTCCAGACCGCAACCCGTGATGGCCAGGAAGAAATCGAGGATATCGTCATCGGTGACGATGCCCAGCAGGCGCCCCGCGCCATCGACCACCGGCAGGCAACCGATGCCCCGGTCGCGCATCAGTTGGCCCGCCACCTCCACCAGGGTCCCGGGACCGCAGCTGATCACCTCCCGGCGCATGACCTGTTCCACCTTGACCTTGGCCATCAGGTAGTTGACCTCGCCCACGGACAGGGTGGTGATAGCCGAGGGTTCCGCCTTTTCCAGCTCCCGATGCGACAGGAGACCCAGGAGGCGCCCGGTCCCGTCCACCACGGGCAGGAAGCGCCGCCCCTTCTCGCGCATCAGGTGCGCGACCTGGCTCAGTTTGAGGTCGGTGGTGACGGTGTCCACCGGCCGGCTCATGATCTGCTCGACGTACATCGCGGTTTCCTCAGGTAGTCAATACCCCAGATAGGCCCGTTTGATCCCCTCGTCCTGCAGGAGGGTCGCGGCGGGGGCGGCCATGGCCACCCGGCCCGTCTCCAGGACATAACCGCGATGGGCCACGCCCAGGGCGGCACGGGCGTTCTGTTCAACCAGCAGGATGGTCACCCCCTGCTGATTGAGCTCCCGCACCACCCGCAGGATCTCCTCCACCAGCAGGGGTGCCAGGCCCATGGAGGGCTCGTCGAGCAACAGAAGGCGCGGCCGGGCCAGCAGGGCGCGACCAATAGCGAGCATCTGCTGCTGGCCCCCGGACAGGGTGCCGGCGGACTGGGCGCGGCGCTCCTCCAGGATGGGGAAGAGGGCATAGATGAACTGGAGTTGCTGTTCCACCCAGGCCGGTTGGTGGCGCTGGGAGTATCCACCCAGGCGCAGGTTGTCCTCGACGCTGAGGGGGGCGAAGACCTGACGGCCCTCGGGGACCTGGCAGAGGCCCGCCTGGACGATGCGATGGGGTGGAAGGCGGCCGATGTCCTGGCCCTCCAGGAGGATCTGGCCGGCGCTGGCGCGATGGATGCCGGAGAGGATATGCAGCAGGGTGGTCTTGCCAGCGCCATTGGCGCCGACGATGGCCACCAGCTCGCCGGCCTCGACCTGGAGGTCCACGCCGTGCAGGACCTCGACCGGACCGTAACGACCGCGCAGGCCGCGCACCTGGAGTAGGGGCTCACTCGACGGCATAGTGGACATCCCCCCCCAGATAGGCGGCAACCACCTGGGGATTGGCGCGGACCTCGGCAGGGGTGCCCTCCGCCAGGCGGCTGCCGTAATCCAGGACCAGGATGCGGTCCGAGACCTGCATCACCAGCCCCATGTTGTGCTCTACCAGCAGGATGGTGATGGCCTGGTCCCGGATGCGCCCGATGAGGCCGCGCATCTCCAGGGTTTCGGTGTCATTGAGGCCGGCGGCGGGCTCGTCCATCAGCAGCAGGCGCGGCCGGGCGGCCAGGGCGCGGGCGATCTCCAGGCGCTTGAGGGCCCCATAGGGTAGTTCACTGGCCTGACGGCCCTTCAGCCCCCTCAGGTCGCAGAAGTCCAGGGCCTCCCCCGCCCAGTGGCGGATCTGCTCCTCCTCCCGGCGCATGCGCGGCAGACGCAGCAGGGCCCCGGCCAGGCCCGTCCGGGCGCGGGCATGGCCGCCCACCATGACGTTCTCCAGCACGCTCATATTGAAGAAGATCTGGAGATTCTGGAAGGTCCGCGACATACCCAGACGGGCGATTTGATGCGTCGCCCGACCGATGAGGTCCTGGCCCGCGAAGCTCAGCCGGCCCTCGTCCGGACGGTAGATGCCGGAAATGATATTAAAGAGGGTGGTCTTGCCGGCACCGTTGGGACCGATGACGGCATAGACCAGGCCCTCGGGCACGCCGAAGTCCAGATCGGCGATGGCGGTGACGCCCCCGAAGGACTTGGTCAGCCCCCTGGCCTCAAGCAGCATCCTGGCCCCCCTTGCCCCGGCGGCCCGGTCGGCGACGCCCCGACCGCCAGAGGTCCTGCAGGCCACCGACGATGCCCTGGGGCAGGAAGATCATGATCAGCATAAGGATGGCGCCAAAGATCAGGACCTCGTAATCCTCGAACACCACCAGCAACTCGGGTAGAAAGGTGAGGATCAGGGCGCCCAGGATGGCCCCGTAGGTAGAGGCCATGCCCCCCAGTACCACCATGGTGACCAGTTCGATGGAGACGAAGAAGTTGAAGGAATCCGGGCTGACGAAGGCCTGCTGGTGGGCGAAGAGACTGCCGGCCAGGCCCGCCGTCAGGGCGGCAAGGACGAAGACGGAGGTCTTGGCCGCCGCCGTGTCGATGCCCATCAGGCCCGCCGCCACCTCGGAGCCGTGGAGGGCGCGCAGGGCCCGGCCGGTGCGGGAGTCCATGAGGTTAAGGGCCAGCAGCACGACGAGCAGCAGGGCGGCGGCGATGACGCCATACCAGCGCTCATCGGTATCGATGGCCCAGCCGAAGAGGGACAGGGGCGGTATCTCGCCAATGCCATCGGGCCCCCCGGTCAGGCTACCCGTCTGGACCAGCAGGATATGAATGATGATGCCAAAGCCCAGGGTCGCCATGGCCAGGTAGTGCCCCTTCAGACGCAGGACGGGGCGGGCGATGAGATAGGCAATCAGGCCGGTGACCACCAGACCCGCGCCCAGGGCCAGCCAGGGGTTCCAGGCAAGGCGGGTCGTCAGGATCGCCGAGGCATAAGCGCCCAGGCCGAAAAAGGCGGCATGGCCCAGGGAAATCTGGCCGGCGTAACCCATCAGCAGATTGAGCCCGACCGCCAGAATTGCGAACAGACCGGCGGAGGCCCCCACCACGATGAGGTAGTAGTTACCGGGGAAGATGAGGGGGAGAGCGGCGAGCACCGCCGCGAGCAGCCACCAGCCACGCAGACGCTTCATGATGGCTTCAGACCCGTTCCGCGGAGGCGCGGCCAAAGAGGCCGCTCGGGCGCAGGAAGAGTACCAGCAGCAGGATGACGAAGGCGATGGCGTCCTTGTAGCCCGAGGAAATGAGGCCCGCGGCCAGGGATTCCAGCAGACCCAGCAGCAGGCCGCCCGCCACGGCGCCCATGGGATTACCCATGCCACCCAGGATAGCGGCGGCGAAGCCCTTGAGGCCGAGCATAATGCCCGCATCGTAAGAGGTATAGGTGATGGGGGCCACCAGGACCCCCGCCATGGCCCCCAGCGTGGCCGAGAGGCCGTAAGCCACCAGCAGCATGCGGCCCACGTTGATGCCAACGAGTTGGGCCGCGGTCCGATTGCAGGAGCAGGCGAGGATGGCCTTGCCCAAGAGGGTCCGATTGAAAAAGAGATGGACCGCCAGCACCAGCACCGCCGCGCCCCCCATGACCCAGAGATTCTGCGGCAGCAGGGTGACCTCGCCCAGGCGGATGGGGCTTTCGCCGGAGAAATGCGGCAGGGCGTGGATGTCCTTGCCCCAGATGAGCAGGGCCAGACCCCGCAGGAAGATGGAGGCGCCGATGGTGATGATGATGGTCCCCACCACGGTAATCCCCCGGGCCGGGGCAATGGCGAAGCGTTGCAGCATCAACCCCAGGATCAGGGTAATCAGCACCGCCAGGAGGATCGCCACCGGCAGAGGCACGCCCTGCCCCGCCGACAGGGAGATGGCGCTCATGGCTCCCAGCATCACGAATTCCCCCTGGGCCAGGTTTACCACGTCCGAGGCGTTATAGATGATGGCGAAGCCCAGGGCCACCAAGGCATAGGTGGACCCCAGGGTAATGCCGGTCAGGACAAACTGGAGGATTTGATCCCACATCTTGGGCTGGTGAATCTCGGACAGCTGGATTAGGAGTGAACGCCATCGTGGCGCGGATTAGCGCGCGGGGCGGCCGGACAAGCAGACCGCCCCGCGTCCCGAACCGAGGTGCTCAGCCCTCTTCGACGATGGTCCAGTCGCCGTTACGAATCTCCAGGAGTTTAAAGGCATCCAAGCCCAAGCCCATGTGATCCAGGGGGCTCATGTTAAAGATACCGGCGGTGCCCGGGAAACCCTGGGTCTTCTCGATCTCATCCCGCACCTTGGCCTTGTCGGTGGTGCCAGCGCGCTTGATGGCCTCAACGACAATGAAGAGGGCATCGTAGGCATGGCCCCCGAAGGTGGAGACGTCACCGTGGGCGGCTTGGTATTTCTGCTGATAGGCCAGGAGAACGGGTTTCTGGGGGTCCGTATCCGCCAGCTTTTCCGGCACCAGTAAGGCCGCCGCGGGCAGGCGCACGCCCTCCGCCGCGGCCCCGGCCAGTTCGATGTACTTCTTGGAGGCCACGCCATGCGACTGGTAGAGGGGCAGCTCTATGCCCAACTGGCGTAAATTCTTGGTCACGATGGCCGGTCCCGTGCCGAAGCCAAAATTAAGGATGGCCTGGGCACCACTGTCGCGGATCTTGGTGAGCTGGGCGGTCATGTCCGTGTCCTTGTTGCCATAGGACTCATCCGCCACGATCGTGATGCCGTACTCTGGCGCCAGCTTGAGGGACTCCTCCCGGCCCGATTTGTCGAAGCCGCCATCACCGCTGATGAGGGCTACCTTGGTCAGGCCCCGGCGCTTCATGTCGGTGTAGATCTTGGCCGCCGCCATGCGATCGGTGTGCGGGGTCTTGAAGGTCCACTTCTGTACTGGCTCGATGATTTTCACCGCCCCGGCCATGGAGACGAAGGGGATCTCCTCCTCCGCCGCCAGGGGCATGACCGCCAAAGATTCCCCGGAGGAGGAGCCGCCGACGATGACATCCACCTGATCCTTCTTGACTAGGCGCTTAAAGAAGTTGACCGCCTCCTTGGCGTTGCCACCCGTGTCGTAGTGGATGAGTTCCACGGGCTTACCGAGGAGGCCGCCCTGCTGATTGATCGCATCCACGTACAACTGCAACGTCTTGAGTTCCGGGTCGCCCAGGAAGGCCGCCGGGCCCGTGACCGCTAGGAAGGTACCGATCTTGACGCTGTCCGCCGCCTGGGCCGGCGCGCCGAGGGCGAACAGGGCCGCGCTGGTGACGGCGGTGAGGATATGGGTGATTTTCATGCTTGTAACCTGGTCATCAGTCGAATTGACAGGAGTGACTGGGGCTGGAAGGGAGAACCCAGTCCCAGCCCCCTGCAGCCATCTCAGAAACTGTACTCAAGATTCAGGCGCACGAAGCTGTCGCCATTCGCGGTCGCCCGGTAGTAATCACCGGGATCAAACCACTCACCCCAGAGGTGGCCCTTGAGTTGAGGTATGACCTCGAAGGTAAAGAGGGCGAAGAAGAGCTCGCCCCGGTCCTTACCCAGGCCGCCGCCAAGGCCGTCGTTCTCGTTGGCGCCCACCCAGGAATAGCGGAGCGTCAGCCGGGACTTCTGGATGGGGGAGACCTCCATGGCCACGAAGGGCGTGGAGAAGTTGCTCCAGCCAAAGACGGAATACTGGCTGCCGACCAGGGTGTAGCCGAGCAGTTCTCCCCAGTTATCCTGGGGCTGGCGACCATAAATGGGATGCCAGCCCTCGTTGCTGTTGGAGTCGGCCTCATTACCGGAGAGGTACCAGTAGCCCAGCTTGAGGAGGGGTTTAAAATTGGGCAGCAGGTCCGGGCTGTAGGAGAGACTGGCGTCGACCATGCTGCCATTCACATCATCGTTGCCCTGGGAGCCCACCTGGGTCGCGACCTCCAGATTGCCGGTGAAGCCATAGCCAAACTTGGGCATGACGCGAAAACCGAAGGTACTGAAATTGGCGTCGGCGGTGACGAATTTGCCGAGTTTGTTCCGGTAACTGGTGGCGGTATCGTCCTCGTGCTTGTAAATCCAGTAATACTCGAAGGGGACCTGTTCGAAGCGGTTGTACTTACCGTAAAGGCCCCCCGCCCATTGATCGGTCTCGATCAGGTTGGTTTCCTGATTATTGATAACGGGCTGGGGCTGCTGGGCGGTATAAAGACCGAGCAGATCGAGGCTGTGGCCCTCGAAGTTGAAGGTGACCTTGGCGCCATCCGCGAAGAAGGTCCGGGAACCGTCGAGGGGGGTGCCATCGGCCAAGATCTTGCCGGTGCCATAGATGAAATCCTGGCGACCCAGGCGGGTGCTAATCAGACCGTTAGCCAGCTTGCGCAGATCCAGGTAAAACTGATCCGGCGTGACCTCGCCCAGGAACTCCCAGGTGCCCGGGTCCTGGCGGCCATCGCTGGTATCGAAAAAGCGGAACTCGTTGGTCAGGCGCGCGAGGAAATCGATGTCCTCGTTGAATCCATACTTGGCCCAGAGGCGCGTGCGGTCGCGGTTGTAGAGCTGGTAAAACTCGTAGGTGGGTATATCGGTTGGGATATGGTTCAGGGACTCGATGCGGAACCGGAAATCGCCTCCCCAGGAAAACCCCTGGGCACCCAGGGCCGGGGTAGCGGCGGCGGCCAGCAAGGCCGTTGCCAGAATTGACGTCTTCCCCATGCGTTTTGATCCTCGTCTCTTTATCATTTTTATGAGTTGCCAAGCCTCGCTGGTGCGGGCCGCAACAACGGTGGATGAGATCGACGAGGGGGTAAAATCCGCTCCTCCGTCTCATTGCGGCGGGATTATGCCGGATTCGGGAGGGAAAAATCCATTATCCGCCCTGGCGGAGGGGAAAGCGTCGGAATCCGCTCCCATCCGGGACCCATGCCCTGGGCGACGGAAGATCCTCTGACCGGCCTTCAAACGCCCGGCTGGACCTCGCGCAACACGGCGGCGGCACCGCGGATCATGGCGGCGGTCGTGTCCCAGCCAACGCAAGCATCGGTCACAGAGCAGCCATATCGGAGTTGCGAGAGATCCGCCGGAATCGGCTGATTGCCCGCCTCCAGATGGCTCTCGATCATGAGGCCCACCACCGAGCCGTTGCCCTCCCGGATCTGGTGCATCACATCGCGCATCACCAGGGGCTGGTAGTCCGGCTGCTTCCAGGAATTGGCGTGGGAGCAGTCCACGACGATGTTGCTGGGCAGCCCGGCCTTGGCCAGGGCCTGTTCGGCCAGGGCGATGGAGACGGTGTCGTAATTCGGTCGCCCGCCGCCGCCACGCAGGACCATATGGCCATAGGGGTTGCCACGGGTGCGGGTAATCGCCGACTGGCCCTGGTTATTGATGCCCAGAAAGCTATGCGGGTGGGCGGCGGAGATGATAGCGTTGATGGCGGCGTCCAGGTCCCCGTCCGTGCCGTTCTTGAACCCCACCGGGGTGGAGAGCCCCGAGGCCATCTCCCGGTGAGTCTGGGATTCGGAGGTGCGGGCGCCGATGGCCGTCCAGCTCACCAAATCGCCGTAATACTGAGGCGCGATGGGGTCCAGGGCCTCGGTGCCCGTGGGCAGGCCAATCTCGCAGACATCCAGCAGGAAGCGGCGCGCCTTCTCCATGCCGACGTCGATGCGAAAGGAGTCATCCATGAAAGGGTCGTTGATGAAACCCTTCCAGCCCGTCGCCGTGCGGGGCTTCTCGAAATAGACCCGCATCACCAGCACCAGGACATCCGCGACCTCATCCGCCAAGGCCTTGAGACGGCTGGCGTACTCGAGCCCGGCCACCGGGTCGTGAATGGAGCAGGGACCAACGACCAGGAAGCGACGGTGGTCGCGACGATCGAGGATGTCCATCAGGGCCTGGCGTCCCGCCACCACCACCGCCGCCGCCAGGTCCGTCAGGGGGACGTGAGCCTTGATCTCGTCCGGCGAGGGCATGTGGTCAAAGGCAGCAACATTGAGATTTTCGGTCTGGACCAGGGACATGGGCAGCTCCGGCTACAACAGGGGTACAGGTAAAGGTCAGGGCTGAACCGAGACCCACCAGAGGGCATCCGAGGACGTGAATGGCGCGGCGGCCAGGGCGCGCCTCGCGACTTGCGCAGGCCCCCGGGGCGTTGCCAAAACCACGCCGATCCTGCCCGTAGGACAGCGATGCCAGTATAATGCCAATTTTCCCCAACCGACCATGCGGAGAGACCCAGCCTTGAGCGCGGTGAATCCCCTACCCCAATCCGAACGTCGCTTTATGTCTGGTAACGAGGCCGTCGCGCGCGGCGCCTGGGAAGCCGGCTGCCGGGTCGCGGCGGCCTACCCCGGTACGCCCGCGACGGAAATTCTTGAATACGCAGCTAGTTACGCGGACCTCTACTCGGAGTGGTCAGTCAACGAAAAGGTCGCCCTGGAAGTAACCATCGGCGCCTCCCTAGCGGGTAGCCGTGCCCTCTGCGCCATGAAGCACGTCGGCCTGAACGTGGCCTCGGACGCCCTTATGACCCAGACCCTCATCGGGGTCGGTGGGGGTCTGGTGGTGGCCGTGGCGGACGACGTGGGCCTCTCCTCCTCTCAGAACGAGCAGGATTCCCGCCACTGGGGTCGTTTCGCCCACCTCCCCGTCCTGGAGCCCGCCGACGCCCAGGAGGCCTATGAGATGACCCGGGAAGCTTTCGCCCTCTCGGAGCAATTCGACACCCCGGTGATCCTGCGCCTCACCACCCGTATCTGTCACGTCAAGGGGGTCGTGGTGGCGGGCAAGCGGGAGGAGCGCCCGGTCAAGGGCTTCCAGAAAAACCCGGCGCGCATGGTCATGACGCCCATGAACGCCGGTCGCCGCATCCCCCTCATGCTGGCCCGCGAGGAACAACTCCGCGCCTTCGCCGAGGTCACCGACCTCAACCGCATCGAAGAGGGTCAGGACAAGCGCATTGGCTTCGTCACTTCGGGACCCACCTATCTGCACGTCCTGGAAGCCTTTCCGGATGCGCCCCTGGTCAAGCTGGGCTTCAGCTATCCGCCCCCCCTGGGCCTGATCCGCGCCCTGGCCGAACAGGTCGAGCACCTGGTCGTAGTCGAGGAGGTTGAACCCCTGCTGGAGCAGGAGATCCGCGCCGCAGGCATCCCGGTCCACGGCAAGGATCTGCTGCCGCGCATGGGCGAATTGGCCCCCCATATCCTGCGCCCCGCCATCCGCGCCTTCCTGGGTGAACCGGCGGCGTTGGAGCAAACCCCCAAACGCCCCCTCGCCTTCACCACCCCGGTGCAGGTCTTCCCGCGCCCGCCGACCATGTGCGTCGCCTGTCCCCACCTGGGCATCTATTACTGCCTGTCCAAGATCAAGAACACCCAGATCGCCGGCGATATCGGCTGCTACACCCTCGGCGCCGGTCATCCCTGGAACGCCCTGGATACCTGCATCTCCATGGGCGCCTCCATGGGCGTGGCCCTGGGCCTGGACAAGGGCCGTAGCGCGGCGGACAAAGATAAGCGTGTGCTCGCCGTCATCGGGGATTCCACCTTTCTGCACATGGGCATGCAGGGCCTGCTGGACATCGTTTACAACCGGGGCAATGTCACCATCCTGCTGTTGGACAATAGCGCGGTGGGAATGACTGGCGGCCAGGAGCACCCTGGCACTGGGCGCGACATCCACGGCCTCGAGGCCCCCAAGATCAACTTCCGCAAGCTGGTGGAGGCCTTGGGCGTCAAGCCGGAGCGTGTCCACGAGGTCAATCCCTACGAGTTACCCACCCTCTTCAAGGCCCTGCGCGAGGAGGTGAAGGTCGAGGATACCTCGGTCATCATCACCAACCAGCCCTGCGTCCTCACCGAACGCTACCGCAACAAGCCGCCCTATGCCGTGGACGAGGAGAAGTGCACCGGCTGCTCCAACTGCCTGGCAGTGGGTTGCCCCGCTATCGCCGTTACCCGGCGCGAGACAGTGGTCAAGCCCAATGGCACCGAGAAGGAGTTGACCTTCGTCGCCATCGACAGCGCCGCCTGCACCGGCTGTGATCTCTGCCCCGGCACCTGTGGACCCGAGGCCATTCTGCCCCTCGCGGTATTCGATCGGGCGGGGACACGGCCATGAGCACCAGCGCCGAGGACAGGATCACCAACATTCTGGTGGCTGGCATCGGGGGCCAGGGCGTCATGACGGCGGCGGAGGTGCTGTCCCAGACCGCCCTCTCCCAGGGCTATGACGTCAAGAAGACCGAGGTGGCGGGCATGGCCCAGCGCGGTGGCGTTGTCACCTCCCATGTGCGCTTTGGCCGCCGGGTGCTGTCCCCGGCCATCCCCCATGGCGAGGCCGACATCCTGGTCGGCTTCGAGCCGGCGGAGGCCCTGCGCTGGTGCGGCCAGTTGCGCCAGGGGGGGGTGGCCATGGTCAACCGGTTGCGCCAGGAGCCGCCGGTGGTGACCCTGGGTCTTTTCCCCTACCCGGACGATCCGGTGGCGGAGATGCGCGCCCGGGGCATCGAGGTCCATGCCTTCGACGCCGGCGCCATCGCCCGGGAGTTGGGCAACTCCAAACTGGTCAACACCGTCATGCTCGGGGCCATCGCCGATTACCTACCCTTCCCCGCCGAGATCCTCAAGGAGGCCATCCTGGCCCGCTTCCGCGAACGCAAGCCCGCCCTGGTGGCGGTCAATGAGCAGGCCTTCGAGGCCGGCCGCGCCGCCCAGGCCGCCACTTGACCAGCCCGATCACCCCGGCCATGCCGGCCTGGTCGCCCGCCTCCTGGCAGACGCGCCCCGCCCTGCAACAGGCCAGCTACCCGGATCAGCCGGCCCTGGAGGCCGCCCTGGCGGAACTGGCCTCCCTGCCGCCGCTGGTCACCTCCTGGGAGATTCATTCGCTGCGGAAACAGTTGGCGGCGGCGGCGCGGGGCGATGGCTTCCTGCTCCAGGGCGGTGACTGCGCCGAGGGTTTCGCCGACTGCCAATCGGACATCATCGCCAACAAGCTCAAGATTCTGCTCCAGATGAGCCTGATTCTGGTGCAGGGCCTGAAGCAGCGGGTGATCCGGGTCGGGCGCATCGCCGGCCAGTACACCAAGCCACGCTCGGCGGACCTGGAGACCCGCGATGGCCTCACCTTGCCCAGCTATCGCGGCGACCTCATCAATGGCCCCGAATTCACCCGCGCGGCGCGCACCCCCGACCCGACGCGCCTGCTGCTCGGCCATGGCCGGGCCGCCCTGACCCTCAACTTCATCCGCGCCCTGTCCGAGGGCGGCTTCGCCGATCTCCATCACCCGGAGAACTGGGACCTGGACTTCATGGCCCATTCGCCCAGCGCCCAGGACTATCGCAAGATGGTCGAGGCCTTGGGCGAGTCCCTGCGCTTCTTGCGGGCGGTGGGCTGTTCCACCTCGGGGGAACTGGCCCGGGTCCAGTTCTTCACCAGCCACGAGGCCTTGCACCTGCCTTACGAGCAGGCCCTGACGCGCCAGGTGCGCCGCTTCCCGGGCTGGTTCGATCTCAGCGCCCACCTGCCCTGGATCGGGCTGCGCACCGCCAATCCGGACGGGGCCCACGTGGAATTCATGAGCGGCATCGCCAATCCGGTCGGGGTCAAACTGGGGGGCGGCCTGACACCGGAATGGCTGGAGGCCCTGGTGGCCAGGCTCAATCCGCAACGGGAGCCCGGCCGCCTGGTCTTGATCCACCGCTTCGGCGCGGACCAGATCGCGCGCGAACTGCCAAAAATGATCGCGGCGGTCAACCGTACCGACAACCCGGTCCTCTGGGTCTGCGACCCCATGCATGGCAATACCGAGACCACCGCCAGCGGCTACAAGACCCGGCGCTTCGACCGCATCCTGGCGGAACTGAGCCTGGCCTTCGACATCCACCGCGAGCTGGGGGGCCATCTGGGCGGCGTCCACTTCGAGTTAACGGGTGACGATGTCACCGAGTGCCTGGGCGGCGCCCGGGGTCTGGACGAGGTGGGCCTCGAGCGCGCCTATCGCACCCAGGTGGATCCCCGCCTCAACTATGAGCAGGCCCTGGAGATGGCCATGGCCATTGTGCGCAAACTGCGTGCGCCGTTGGGTGCAGGCACGGGCACGTTATAGCCAACCAAGGGAAAATTGCCTCCCGAATCATCGATCTTTTTTGTTACTACTTGGTAGCGCCCCAAGCGATAGGATAGTGGCGATATTACGCTTTATTAACAATTAGTTATGTAAACAGCGCCCTTCGCATTGGGGCACCACCTCCCCGGCGGTGCCGTATTTAGGCTTCCGCGTGGCGTGGGAGTGTCGGGTAGCCTCTGGCGGGGGT
>JBASIS010000307.1:0-3333 GCA_049654905.1 Chromatiaceae bacterium | reverse complement strand
GAAATAGGGCTGGCCCATGCGGATGCCCAGGGCCTTGGCCTCGTCACTGCGCGCCACGCAACAGCCGTCGTTGTTGGAGAGCACCACGACCGGGCGGTCGCGCAGGTGGTAGTCGAAGACCCGCTCGCAACTGACGTAGAAGTGGTTGGCGTCGATGAGGGCGTAGGGGCTCGGGGCGGTGTCGGGGGTGGAGCAGCAGCCGCTGGCCATAGGGGGGGCCGCTGGGTATTACCAACAGCGAAGTATGCGCCTGCTATGCGACGGTGCTTGTCGGGCGCCGGGGGGCGGTTGACCGGGATCAGCTAGGGGAGTCAGCCAGCCGCCACCGGTGCTATTAAGCCCGCCCCGTCCTCCGTCACCCGATTAACGCGGCGACTGACCGGCCAGCACCGCAGCGCCGCCGCCGATGCCGGTGCCGGCACCAGCAGGGCCTGGGCCGCCGGCTGGGGACTGGGGCGGCCCGGGCAAAAACGGCCCTTTGCGGGTGATTTGACAGGTTCGGGGGCGAGGATTAAGGTCCGGGTAACCGATGCGCTGGCGGGCCGGCCGGCGCCGCCCCGGATATCTGCTCCCTGGTCTGGATTGTCACAAAAACCCGATGAAAATCTATTTGGATGTCTGTTGTCTAAATCGTCCTTTCGATGACCAAGCGCAGGACCGAATTCACCTTGAATCGGAAGCCGTCATTGCTATTTTGAAAAATATAGAATCCAATAGATGGATGTGGATAAGCAGTACCGTTGTTTTGTTTGAAGTAAATCGGGCTCCCAGCTTGGACAGAAGGCGCCGCTTGTTCAAGCTATGCGATCAAGCCACTGCCATCATAAGACTGGACGATGAAATTCACGCCGCCGCCCGCGCCTTAACAGAAATCGGTTTTAAGTCATACGATGCCCTGCACCTAGCTTGCGCGAAACAGGCTGGCGTGGATGTTTTCCTATCAACCGATGACCAACTTGTCAAGAAAGCGACCCAGCATAGAGCGGCAACGGGCGTCACCGTTTCGAATCCTTTAACCTGGCTCCAGGAGATGCTGTGACATGAATGCTGAAACAATGACATTGGATCAAATTAGAACGATTGGCATAAATGCTCTAAACCAGAGTCTCGGGCCTGTTGGGATGATACGTTTCTTTCAGCAAACAGAAATGGGCTGGGGCGACTATACCAGCGATCGGAAGAGCTGGTTGGGTGATCCCGCTTTGCAAGAACTCTTCGAGACGATCCAGGCCAGTGAAAACAGCCTCACCCGCGGTCTCAACCGCGAGCAGGCGTAATGCCGGTTCGACCGGTGAGGACCCTGAGGGGCTGGAGAGCCCCCTGCGGCGGGTCGGCACCCCTGACCTTCCCCCCAGCCCCCGGACCCTCGCCGAGGGCCAGCTCGCAGCCCTGCTCCGGGCGACCGGCATCCCGCGGTCGGGGGTCTATCGCCCGGGGGAGGTGTGTCGGCTGCTGCGCATTTCCCGGACCACCCTCCTACAACTGTGCGCCCTGCGCGAACATCCGGCCGTCGGCCACCCCAATCCGCGCGGTCTGGGGTCCTTTCTGGTGGGCTGTCATCATCGGATACCCCATGAGGCTCTGGTGGAGTGGCTGGGGAGGAATCAGCATAATGAGCGGGAGAGTGCGTGAATTGAGGGGGCGGCGGAAACGGCCCTTTTCCCGATGGTTTGACAGGTTTGAGGGCAGGGATTATTGTCCGGATCACTGACAACGCCCCGGGGCGGCCGGGCAAAACCCGATGGCCTGCCCACGGGTCAGGTTCGAGACTCGGCCTAGTATGGCCAAGGTAGACGCTTTCTAGCACCATCATGAGGGAATCTGTCTAATTCACGGGTTTAGGCAAAGAAACGCAGGAGTCCATCGTGCCTACCATTTCGATGTTCTACGGAATTCTTGTCTTGATGTATTTCTACGACAACAAGAAACATAACGCTCCGCATATTCACGCGGAGTATGGAGAATACGAGGCAACCATCGCCATTGAGGATGGTTCTGTGCTCGGTGGCGATCTGCCACCCGCTAAGATGAAGCTGGTACAGGCATGGATCGAAATACACCGGGACGACCTGATGGCGAACTGGCGATTGGCAGTTTCGGGTGAACCTGTATTCAAGATTGACCCATTGCGATAGGAGATCTTGGTGGACAAGATTGTAAAAGCCATCCCCCTCGAAAACCATCTGATTGAGATTCAGACAAGTAATGGTATTTCGGGAATCTTTGATGTCAAACCCTACTTAGGGGGAAGTGCATTTAAAGAGCTTCTGAATGAATCCTATTTTCGTATGGTGCGCCCCGCGCATCATGGCATTGCCTGGCCGCATGAACAGGATTTCAGCGCAGACACCGTTATCTGGGATATTCAAAATGCTTAACAAGGCGCCGCACAGGGCAGCCCACACCCCACCCCCTCACCCCACCCCCTCACCCCACCCCCTCACCCCACCCCCGGCAACCCCGCCCAATCCGTTGTATAAGCCGGCGACAACCGCTCCCGCCGCATCCGCCACGGCTGGCCCAGGCCCTCCGCCAGAGTGCACAGCGTCCCCCGCCCCCAGGGGCGGTTGATGTCATCCATGACCGTCATCACCCCCTCCCGCCGCGCCTCCCCGGCCGCGGTGAGCGGCGCGAACAAATCGCCACTGCGCGCCCCCGCCGGGGCCAGATCGAGCAGCACCACCCCGGCCCGCTGGTAACGATAGCCCGGCCGGTAGAGCGCCCCCAGCCCCGCCAGGGCGGCGCGGATCAGCCGTGGCGTATCGGCGGTGGCCAGCGGCAGGGGCACCGCCAAGCTGGGATGGTATTGCGGCTCGTCAACGCGGAAGGGCGGGGTGCCGATCTGCACCTGGACCACCCCCGCCGTCAGCCCCTCCCGCCGCGTAGCCGGCCACCGCCGCCGGCGCCAGCTCGGCCAGGTTGCACACCCCCGCCGCCCGGAAGTCGGGATGGCGCTTGGCCAGGTGGTTGGCGAGCTTGGCCAGGGTCTTGGTCGGGCCGATGCCCACCCCCACCGGCAGGCCGGTCCATTGCATGACCCGCGCCCGCAGCGCCCGCCCCCGGGCGGTCAGGCCCGCGGCCTCCCCCGGGGTGAAGCGCAGAAAGGACTCGTCGATGGAATAGACCTCCTGCTCCGGGCTGAACTGGCCGATCACCGCCATCAGGCGGCTGCTCATGTCGGCATAGAGGGCATAGTTGGCGGACAGGGCGTGGCCCTGGTGCTCGGTCAGCAGGTCGCGGACCTGGAAATAGGGCTGGCCCATGCGGATGCCCAGGGCCTTGGCCTCGTCACTGCGCGCCACGCAACAGCCGTCGTTGTTGGAGAGCACCACG
>JBASIS010000306.1:0-10868 GCA_049654905.1 Chromatiaceae bacterium | reverse complement strand
ATCGGATACCAGGCCGTGCATGTCCTCGGGGTCGATGCGGGGGCTGTTGCCGGCGTCTGGGTCCCCATTGGGGTTGCCATTCTCACAATCGAAAAGATAAAGAAATTCATAACGGTTCTCGATCGCGTTCATTATTTATCTCCTTGATCAAAATTAACGGGCGGGGTGGGTACGGGTTCGATTGTGTCGGTCTTGCGACCGCCGCGCAGGGCGGCCAGTTGCTGGTAATAGCCGAGGGCGAACAGACCCTGTCCCTCGAGATCAAGGATGCGTGGAGCGCCGTCACCCAGGCGCCCCATGACCTCGGCCAGTTGGTTCTCGAACCACCAGGCGAGCTTGGCGTCGAGCTTGCCGAGATGGTTACGGGAATTGGCGACGAGTCGACCCAGGATGAGCCCCGGGGTCTGACTTGCGGCGGCGTAGTAACGCTGCACGACCCCGGCCCCGACATCGCCCAGGGCGGCCCGTTGCAGGTTGGCGAAGACCGCGAGCAGACGCCCGCAGTGATAGGCGGGGGCCGGGTGATCCGGGTTGAGATAGGCGGTCATGGTGGCGTCACCTCCTGGAGTGAGTCGAACATAGTAGGCCCGAATGAGGCCCATCCTGGCGTGATTGGTGGGGGGTTGGTCCTTGTCAACCCGCTCGGCGCGTAAGCGGGCCAGAGCCAGGGCCAGCAAGGATCTGGGGATTGGCAGCCCCTGGACAGCCACGCGCCACAGAGTGGCAGCGGTGGGAGCGGGCAGGTCCTTGAGGTCGCGCACCAGGGCACCGCACACCGCCATGAATTTGGGGTCGTGGGCAAGTGCCTGGCCATCGCGGGCGACGATGGCGAGATCGGTGAACCAGGCGGCGATGTTTCCAGCCAGGTCTTCAAAGCGGCCCTCCATCCAGTCCCGCACCATGACCCGTCCGGCGGCTCCTGAGAGGGTCAGGGCGTAATAGCGGTTGTCGCCCAGGTCGGCACGCTCGCCGGTGCGGATGGCACCCAGAAGGCGACGGACCGCGGAGAGTGCGGCGGCCTCGGTCTGCTCTTCGGTTTCCATGCTCATCAGGAGGGCGAACAGATCGTCGGCGGGGGCGATGTTGTCTTTGTACCAATGGGCGACCAAGGCATTGGCCAGCTTGCGGCTGTGGTTGCGGATCAGGTCGTTGAGTCCATCGACATAGCGCTGGACGGCCTCGGCGCCCATGGCGGCATTGGCGGACTGCTCCAGTCCATAGGAGCCAAAGGAGGCCTTGTCGAAGCCGACCATGACATCACCCATCGCCAGCCCGCCGACCCCCGACAGGCCGGTGATCTTGGGCTGAGTGGCCAGCGGGCGCACCGTTTTGCCCGTCAGCAGGCACAGCATGGTCCCTTCCGCGGGCACCTCGCCCCCCAGGTCCAACTCCGGCGCTGGCGTGGTGCCGCGCAGGTCCACTTGGCGCCAGTTCCGCCACCAACCCTGCACCTCCGGCAGATCACGCGGGTCGCGCCCGGCGATACGCCAGCACATCCAGTCCGTCGGCTTCGCCTTGTGCGCGGCCAATACCTCACGGACCTTGGCAACTTGCTCGGCGTTGGCCAGCAAGCCCGCGATGGGGGCCAACAGGGGCACGGCCTCTGCGGCCTGGCGCAGTAGTCCGATGAAATAGGCGTGGCGCTTGAGAGTCTTATCTTCGGGAGCCGCGTCACCTTTGATCAGCAGGGCCATGTATTGGCAGGATTCGACCAGGAAGTGGGAGCGGCCGCCGGCCTGCATCCCATGCATATCCGGGCAGCGGCCTAACTCCTGACCCCGTTTACCATCGCCGAGGGGCAGGACGTTCAGAAAGCGGCCATCGGCGGCCAGTTCGATGGACCAACGGATCTCCCGGGACTTGAAGCCCGGTTCGGATTCCGCCAGGTGGGTCGCGGCATAATCGGCGAGTTGCTGGAGCATGGTCATAGCCTCCCGGGCTTCTTGACGGCGACGCTCTCGAAGGGAGGAACCTCGATGACCCCGCCACGCAGGGTGGCGTCGAACAGGCTGATGAAGGGTGGGTCGCCATCCTTGACGGTCTCCCGGGACAGGTCGAAAACATCGTAGAGCATCAGTCCCACATGCTGGTCGAGGGGTACCGCGGATTGGGTGCTGGCTGTCGGGTCTTCGAGGTATTCAAAGAAGGCGGGGAACTCGCGGCAGCCAAAATAGGGCTGTTGGAAGCACTTGCCGGCGCGGGCGCGGCGTTGAAACTGGCTGTTCATGGCACCCTGATCCCCCCTGAAGGCGGGATTGGGCACGATCCGGGCGCTCAGCCGGTAGCGGACCTGTTTCAGCGCCATGGTCTGGCGTTGGGTACGCCCCTTCTGATCGGTGCCGAGTTCGTCCTTGCCGCCATCGGCCCAGAGGGGCTCGGGGTTGGCGGTACCCTTCATCCATTTATTAAGAACGGCGGTCCCCGGGACCCGATCCTTAACCTCATTGCGGCGCAAGGCGATATAACGCGGCAAGGTCAGCACCTCGATGCGCGTGACCTGCCAGTGAAAATAGGGCCGCACCCGATCGCCCTCCCGCCGGGCGTCCCAGTAGATGGCGTCGAAGATGCCCCGGGCCGCCGATGGGGTGATGACGGGATAGGAAAACCGCTCCACCTTCATCTCCGGGCGGGTGAAGCAGGCAAGATCGCCCCAGACTTCCAGGGTATGCGTGCCGTTGGCCATGGTGCCTCCTGTGGATTGAGCGCTTAGCCGCGAATTGCCCGCCGAGTCGGGCAAGGGGTTCAGCCGATGAATACCGGTTCCGCTTGGGGCAGGCTGAGCCCCATTTGCTCATGGTAATGCTCCTGGCGGGGGTCTTCGAGGATGAACCATTCATCCTGATTGCGGTCACCCTTGCCGGTCCGACGCAGTTTGGCCGGGATCAGAATACTCCAGGCGGGGTGATCCATCCGGGGTCTGAAGATGCTGACCGCCAGACCCTGGGCACGGCGCATCCAGGCGCCACTGATACCCTCCGTTTCCGCCTCCGCGCGTAATGTCTCAAAGTCATCCAGCCGTTCGACCCAGGGGACCAGCACCTGGATAGCATCCTGATCAATCAGCCGATAGCAACGGGCGATCTCGGCGAAGTCGCGTTCCTTGATGGCCCGGTCAAGGTCTGGCTGCTGGTTTGCCGGCTGGCTCAGGTCGTAGAGTTGCCGATAGTAGTCCCGAAAGGCCGCCGGGTCGTTGATGTCGATGGCCCCAAACTCCAGGAGCATGCGCCGGGTCACCTCGGCCGCCTGAAAATAGGCGTGGGTTGGATAACGCCGCCGCCAATCACCCTGTTCCTCGGGGTCGAAGACCAACACCTCGCCCGGCTGGCGCAACCGACCCTCGCGATTGCAGCGCCCCGCCGCCTGGGCGATGGCCTCCAGGGGAGCAAAGGCGCGATAGACCCTGGGAAAATCGAGATCGACGCCAGCCTCGACGCATTGGGTGGATACCAGTCGGCAGGGTACCCCCGCGACCAAGCGTGTCCGTACCCCTTGCAGGACGGCCCGGCGGTGAAGCGGGCACAGATTGGTGGAAAGATGGACGCAATCCGGGGTATCGCCCAGGGCCTCCAGCAGGGCCTGGGCGTGGCGTTTGAGATTAACGACGACCAGGGCCTGGGGAATGTCGCGCAACTCGTCGGCCAGATCCTCCCAGGTCCGCCGCTCGCCCGGGGCAGGCCAGGTGACGGTGACCCGCTGCAAGGCTGTGAAGAGGGCGGGATGATCGGGGACAACTTCAACCGGTTGCCAGCCCGGCGCGGCGTGCTGGCTGACGGCCGCGTGTAGCGCATCAAAGGCGGGCTGAGTAGCGGTGGCAAATACGACGCTGGCGCGGTAGACCGCCGACAGGTGGGACAGGGCGGCCAGAGTAGGTACGGCAAGTTGCCCCGGCAGGCTCTGGGCCTCGTCGAAGAGGATCACGGCCTCCATCAGGTTATGGAGCTTGCGACAGGCGGACGGGCGATTGGAAAACAGGGATTCCAGTAACTGGACATTGGTGGTGATGACGATGGGGGCATCCCAGTTCTCGGCCAGCAGGCGGCGCTCGCGCTCCTGGGGCGGCTGGGCATCGGCCTGAGCGGTCTCGGCGCCCAGGCCGGCCAGGCTGTGGTGCTCCAGGACGAAATGCGCGGGGAAGCCGGCGAAGACGGCGCGATAGACCTGGGCGGTCTGTTCGATGATGGAGAGATAGGGCACCGCCAGCACGATGCGCCTGAGTTGGTGACGGCGGGCCTGCTCCAGCGCGAACTTGAGCATGGCCAGCGTCTTGCCAGAGCCGGTGGGCGCGGTAAGGGTAAAGCAGCCGGTAGCGGCCTGGGCGGACTGGGCGCAGGCCAGCCAGAGGGCCTCGCGGGCGGCGCGCACCCCGGGTCGGGCCTGAGTCCCCGGGCGAATGCCCTCGCTCAGGTAGCGATCGAGGGCGATCAAGCCGGCTTGGGCGTCAAGCACCGGGCCGGGGGCGCGGGGGCATTTTCCGGCGGAGTCGCCAGCAAAATGTGCCTCGGTATCGAGAAAGTCGGCATCGACCAGGCAGGAAAAGAGCATCCGCACGTCGAGCATGGCGGCGACGGCCTTTTCCCAGGAGGTAACGGCCTTGGTGGCGGTCGGCGTGAAATCCAGTCCATCGGCGCGGGCGCGGGCCACGAGTCGCGCCAGGTCGGGGTCGGAGAGGGCCAGGCCGAGAGGGTGTTGGCGGGCGAGCCGCGCAGGGTCCAGCCCCATCAGCCCATCCCTGCCGCCCCGTTGCAGACCGATGTGATGCCCTTGTATGGCAAGCGCGGCGGCGATGGCCTGGTGTTGCGTCAAGGCCAGCCAGGCACCCATCGACCAGTGATCAAGTTTGGAATCCTGGCCCCGCAGGCGGGCTTGGAAGCGGTCGCCATATTTGCCAAGGTCATGCTGGTATCCGGCAAGCCCGGCCTCCTCGCGCCACGGGGCGGTGCCGGCGAAGGTCCGGGCCTGACCGCCGACGGACTTCAGATGCTCGCTCAGGGGGTGCCATTCCCCGGCCGTGTTGGCGCTGTGGGCATAAAAACGCGCGTCCTTCACCCTACCCCCTCCCAAAGATTCAGAGACCGGCTTTCTCGCCAGGGACCCGTTCCCATCCCCGGCGAAACCTTGACGGTTCCTGGGTTTGCGCGAAGACCTATGCTAGCACTGGCCGGCAGCCAAGTCCGCAGCGGATCCCGCTCCCCAGCGTCTTGCGGGGTAACCCTGTTGCTTTGCTGGACCATCAGGCAAAATCCCCCAAGAGCCCCAGCAAACCCCTATATTGCTAATATAAATTTTAAGTATTAAAGAGGGCTTCTGGCGCTATAATCCGCCAAAATTGTTCCCGGTGGCCGCCTTCGGCGTCCGCCCCCGTTATCAGGAAGGTCCATGAGCAACAAACCCGACATCGATCCTCAGGAGACCCAGGAGTGGCTGGATGCCCTGGAGGCGGTGCTGGAGAACGAGGGCGTGGAGCGGGCGCATTTCCTGCTCGAAAGCCTGATCGACAAGGCGCGCCGCTCGGGGGCCTATCTGCCCTTCAGCGCCAACACGGCCTATCTCAATACCATCCCGATCACCCAGCAGGAAAAGTTTCCCGGCGACCGGGCCATGGAGCGGCGCATTCGCTCCTTCGTGCGCTGGAACGCCATGGCCATGGTGGTGCAGGCCAACCGGCTCTCCACCGAGTTGGGCGGGCACATCTCCTCCTTTGCCTCCTCGGCGACCCTGGTGGACATGGGCTACAACCACTTTTTCCGCGCCCGGTCCAAGGATCATGGCGGCGATCTGGTGTTCTTTCAGGGCCATGCGGCGCCGGGCATCTATGCCCGCGCCTATCTGGAAGGCCGGATCACCGAGGAGCAGCTCTACAATTTCCGCCAGGAGGTGGACGGCAACGGCCTTTCCTCCTATCCCCACCCCTGGCTGATGCCGGACTTCTGGCAGTTCCCGACCGTCTCCATGGGGCTCGGTCCCCTCATGGCCATCTATCAGGCGCGCTTCATGCGCTATCTGCATCATCGGGGCCTGGTGAACACCGAGGGCCGCCGGGTCTGGGCCTTCCTGGGCGATGGCGAGATGGACGAGCCCGAGTCCCTGGGCGCCATCTCCCTGGCGGCGCGGGAGCGGCTGGACAACCTGGTCTTCGTGGTCAACTGCAATCTCCAGCGCCTGGATGGCCCGGTGCGTGGCAATGGCAAGATCATCCAGGAACTGGAGGCGGACTTCCGGGGCGCCGGCTGGAACGTCATCAAGGTGATCTGGGGCAGCTACTGGGATCCCCTCCTGGCCCGGGATAAAAAGGGCCTGCTGCTCAAGCGCATGGAGGAGTGCCTGGACGGCGACTACCAGGCCTACAAGGCCAAGGGCGGGGCCTATACCCGCAAGCATTTCTTCGGCAAGTACCCGGAACTGGCGGACATGGTCGCCTCCCTGACCGACGAGGATATATGGCGCCTGAATCGCGGTGGGCATGATCCCATCAAGGTCTATGCCGCCTACCAGGCTGCGGTCAAGCACAAGGGCCAGCCGACGGTGATCCTGGCCAAGACGGTCAAGGGCTATGGCATGGGGGTGGCCGGGGAGGGCATGAACATCACCCATTCCCAGAAGAAGATGGGCGAGGCGGCCCTCAAGGCCTTCCGTGACCGCTTCAACATCCCGATTCCGGACGACCGGATCGGCGAGGCGCCCTTCTACATGCCCGCCGTGGATAGCCCGGAGCTCAAGTATCTGCAGGAGCGGCGGGAGGCCCTGGGTGGCTATCTGCCGGCCCGGATCGAGTCCGCCCCGCGCTTGGAGACGCCGGCCCTGGAGTTCTTCAAGCCCCTGCTGGAGGGCTCCGGCGACAAGGAGATGTCCACCACCATGGCCCTGGTGCGCATCCTCTCACTCATCCTGCGGGACAAGACCTTGGGCAAGCGGGTGGTGCCCATCGTCCCGGACGAGGCCCGCACCTTCGGCATGGAGGGCATGTTCCGCCAGCTCGGCATCTACTCCTCCGTCGGGCAGCTCTACGAGCCGGTGGACGCCGACCAGGTCATGTCCTACCGGGAGGATAAGCAGGGGCAGATCCTGGAGGAGGGCATCAACGAGGCGGGGGCTATGTCGTCCTGGATCGCCGCCGCCACCGCCTACGCCAACCACGGCGAGGCCATGGTCCCCTTCTATATCTTTTATTCCATGTTCGGCTTCCAGCGCATCGGCGACCTGGCCTGGGCGGCGGGGGACATGCGGGCCCGGGGCTTCCTCATCGGCGCCACCGCCGGGCGCACCACCCTGGCCGGCGAGGGGCTCCAGCATCAGGATGGCCATAGCCCCCTGGTGGCCTCGACCATCCCCAATTGCGTGACCTATGACCCCGCCTACGGCTACGAGCTAGCGGTCATCATCCAGGACGGCCTGCGACGTATGTTCCAGGAGCAGGAGAACCGCTTCTATTACCTGACCGCCATGAACGAGAACTATGTCCAGCCAGCCATGCCGGCCGGTGCCGAGGAGGGCATCCTGCGCGGCCTCTACCGGTTACGGACGGCGGCCGACGAGGGCGACCTGCGGGTCCAGTTGCTGGGCTCGGGCGCCATCCTGCGGGAGGTGCTGGCGGCGGCGGACCTGCTGGAGGCGGATTTCGGGGTCCTGGCGGATGTCTGGAGCGTGACCAGCTTCAACGAACTCAAGCGCGATGGGGTCGATGCGGAGCGCTGGAACATGCTCCACCCGACCGCCAGCCCCCGCCAATGCTACGTCAGCGAGCAACTGGCGGGCGCTCCGGGGCCCGTCATCGCCGCCACCGACTATGTCCGCGCTTATGCCGAACAGATCCGGCCCTATCTCGCTCAGCCCTATCAGGTGCTGGGTACCGACGGCTTCGGGCGGAGCGATATGCGCAGCCAACTGCGCCGCTTTTTCGAGGTGAACCGCGGCTACATCGCGGTCGCCGCCCTCAAGGCCCTGGCGGACGAGGGCGAGATCCCGGCTTCCCGGGTGCAGGAGGCCATCGACAAGTACCGCATCGATCCGGAAAAGCCCAATCCGGCGACGGTCTGACGGGCCGGGCAGCAATGGGCTGGAGCGAGGTGGATCAGGCGGGACCGTGCGGCTTGGGGAGAATGTGACGTGCCAACAATTCAAGAAGTGACGTTGCCCGACATCGGCGACTTTGCCGGTGTCGAGATCATCGAGATCCTGGTGGCCCCCGGCGACCGGGTGGAGAAGGAGCAGTCCCTGCTCACCCTGGAGAGCGACAAGGCGACCATGGACATCCCCGCCCCGCGCGGGGGGCTGGTCACGGAGATCAAGGTCGCCCTCGGCCAGAAGCTGAACCGGGGCGACCTGATTCTCCTGCTTGATGTCGGGGAGGAGACGGGCGGACAAGACAGAACCGGGTTACCGTCGTCGCCACCCGTCCTGGACCAGACCCAGGACGAGGCCCAGGACTCCAAGGCCACCCGGATCCCTGACGGGCTGACTCACACAGCGGACTCTGGTCTCGAGGGTTTCGAGGGCCGCTTGGCTCACGCCGAGGATCCGGCACCCGTGGCGCGGGCCCCCGGCGAGGTCGAACACCGCCTGGCCCCGGTTTTGCCCCGCCCCGAGGAGTTGGCGGCCATCGCCAAGGGCCGCAAGACCCACGCTAGCCCTGGCGTGCGCCGCTTCGCCCGGGAACTGGGCGTCGACCTGACCTTTGTCAAGGGCTCGGGGCTCAAGGGCCGGGTCCTCAAGGAGGATGTCCAGGGCTACGTCAAGCAGACCCTGACCCAAGGGGCGGCAGCACCTACCGCCAGCACTCTTCCCTTTGCCTTGCCGCCGGCGCCCGAGGTGGATTTCGCTAAGTTCGGCCCCGTGGAGATCCGGGAGCTGTCCCGAATCCAAAAGCTGAGCGGCAGGCACCTGCATCGCGCCTGGCTCTCGGTGCCCCACGTTACCCAGTTCGACGAGGCGGACATCACCGAGTTGGAGTCCTTCCGCAAGGCTCAAGTGGAGCTTGCCCATACCGGATCCCCCAAGCTCACCCTCCTGCCCTTTCTGCTCAAGGCCGTCGCTACGACCCTGAATCGGCTACCCACCTTTAAGTCCTCCCTGACGCCTGACGGGGAAGGGTTGGTGATGAAGCACTACACCCACATCGGCGTCGCCGTTGACACCCCCAAAGGTTTAGTGGTCCCAGTCGTCCGTGACGTGGACAGGAAGGGGCTCCAGGATCTGGCCCGGGAGCTGGCGGAACTCAGCGGAAAGGCCCGCGACGGCAAACTGCTTCCTGGCGACATGCAGGGGGGCTGCTTCTCCATCTCCAGCCTGGGCGGCATCGGCGGTACCGCCTTCACCCCTATCGTCAATGCTCCTGAGGTGGCCATTCTTGGCGTCTCCCGCGCCGCCCTGAAGCCCGTCTGGCAGGGCTCCGCATTTGTTCCTCGTCTCATGCTGCCCTTATCCCTCTCCTATGACCACCGCGTCATCGACGGGGCTGAGGGGGCGCGTTTCACCCGCCAGCTAAGTGAGTTGCTGGGGGATATCCGTCGCCTGCTGCTCTAGGCTCCACAACCAATCGAAACCAACAGGCTCCCTTCTCCATTACCCTGGTTACCGCCAGATTTGGCAAGGACCGATGCTGGTGAAATGATGGCTGAGCGGCCCGGTTGTGGCCTCGCTATAATCTTTGGCCATTGTGACCCTCAGCCAAGCCTATACCCACAGTGGTCGATCGCTATTACGATAAATCCAGTCCTACGGAGGAGGTGAATCGCTTCCGCACCGAGGGTTTTGTGCGCGATGGGATCCTGATGCGGTCGGGTGGGCAGCCTTTGCCCATGGCCCAGCTCCCCCCTTCCTTAGCACCCTGTTGGTTACCGACGGAACCGTTACCAAAATCCTGGAGGCCTATTTCTGGGAACCAGTGGAAGTGCGTACCCTGGAAAGGGATAGGAAGAGGGATAAAGGATAACCGCACGGGCGGGATAATCGCTGGATACTGCCGGCTCGACGGGGGGCTGACCGGATTCGCGTTACGGTTGCCGCACGCCGCAGACCTACAGCCTAACCTGCCCCCGAGGGTCCGAAACCTTGAACAGCTACCGCGAAGAGCAAACTGCCCATGATGAGTGTTACCAATCGTTTGACCCTACCCCTGATGCGATTTGCACTGCTCTTGGGTGCCCTGCTGACGTTCATATCGGGGGTGCAATTGTTCATGCTCACCGAACGAACGGCAGACTACTTTGCATGGACCATCGCCGCCGGTTCCAGCGCCACCATCATAGGGGCCTTCTACTGGACGGCCTGTGTGCTCTCCTACCTCAGTTGGCGTCGGCAGCCCTGGGTGCGCGCCCGCAGCGGAGTGCCGGGGGTGACCTTATTCTTGTGGGCTACCCTATTCACCACCTTGGTGCACCTGGATAAATTCCATTTCAGCGGCAGTGGCGCGGCCTGGGTCGCTGCTTGGGCATGGCTCCTGATCTATATCGCTGATCCGGTGCTGGTCACCTTCGCGCTTGTCCTTCAGAGGCGGGCTCCCGGTGTTGATCCTCCTGCGGCGGCCGATCTTTCTCTCTACTACCGCATCCTGCTCTGGTGTGCCGGCACGCTTTTCGCGGTGATCGGTCTGATGATGTTGCTGTTGCCCGGCCTGGTGATCGGCCTCGCGCCTTGGCCTTTGACGCCACTGACCAGTCGCACCATTGGCGCTTGGGTGCTCGCGATGGGGGCAGTATTTGCCACCATGGCCTGGGAGAACGATGCCGACCGCATTCAACCCGCGGTACGCGCCAGCTTAGTGCTGCCCGTTCTGCTCCTTATGGGCGTGATGCGCTATAAGGCTCAATTTCGATGGGATATGGCGGGTCAAATATATATGGCCATGATTTCTCTGGTGGCCACTGTTGGTG
>JBASIS010000305.1:0-31319 GCA_049654905.1 Chromatiaceae bacterium | reverse complement strand
CCCGGATAACCGCCGATGACCCTTCACCCTCCGCCCTCCAGCGACACCCGTAGGAGCCCAGCCCTCCGGGCGACGAACCCCGAGTCAAGAGGCCTGATGTTTGAACGACCCGCAAGGGCGGTGCTGGCGCTCATTGGCGTCTTCCTGGTGCTGCGTCTGATCCTGGCCGCGACCCTTGGCCTGGGCGTTGACGAGACCTACACCCTGGCGAATGCTCGAGATCTCTCCCTCTCCTATTTCGATCATCCGCCCCTGCATTATTGGCTCATCCATTTCTCCACGCCGGTGCTGGGCGAGGGGCGCGCGGCGCGGCTGCCCTTCATCCTCCTGTTCGCCGGTTCATCCTGGCTGCTCTTCGCCTTGACCCGGCACCTCTTTGGCGCCCAAGCGGGAGTTTGGGCGGTCCTGGCGCTCAATTTATCGGCCTTTTTTACCCTGTCCGGTGGCGGTCTGGTGCCGGATGGCCCTCTGCAATTTTTTCTGCTGGCCGCCGCCCTGGTGCTGGCGAAAGGATTCTTTCCCACCGGGGACCCGCCGTCGCCTTGGACGACCTGGCTGTTCGCGGGGCTGTGGCTCGGGCTGGCGGGATTGTCGAAATACCATGGCGTCCTGTTCGCCCTGGGCCTCATCATCTATCTGGTCAGCGTGCCCGCGCGGCGGTCCCTGTTGCGGCACCCGGCCCCTTGGGTGGGGGCCCTGATCGCTCTCATCGTCGTGTCGCCCGCCATCATCTGGAATATGCAACATCAATGGGTTTCCCTGGCCTTTCAGACGGGACGCGGCCTGCCCCAGGGACTCCGGGTCGGCCAGGTTTTCGCCAATATTGCGGGCCAGATGGCGTGGATCCTGCCCTGGATCTTCGTGCCGCTGGTCATCGCCGCCTGGGGCGCCCTGCGCGCCGGGCGCGGGGCGGAGCGCTTCTGGTATTGCCTCTGCCTGGCCCTGCCCGCTATTGCCATTTTTACGATCGTGCCGCTCTGGGGTAGCCGGGGCCTGCCCCATTGGCAAATGCCCGGCTGGCTGCTGCTCTACCCGGTGTTGGGGGCTTACCTGGCGCGGGCCGCCGTGACCGACTGGCCCCGGCGGTGGGCGATCACCTCCGCCGCCGCCCTGGTCGGTCTGATCTTTATCATCGTCGGCCATGCCGCCACGGGCCTGGGCCGCGTCTGGTTCCCGGGCCTCCTTGCCAAGGACCCGACCCTGGAGGCGCTGGAGTGGACGCCCCTGCGCGACGAACTCCAGGCGCGGGGCCTGCTGGATCGCCCGGATTTATTCGTGGTGGTGCCCCATTGGATCACCGCCGGCAAGATCGATCATGCCTTGGGGGATGCGCTGCCGGTCGTCGTGTTCAGCCAGGACCAGCGCCACTTTGCCTTCCGCCATGACCCCGTGCTTTTCGTTGGCCGCGATGCCCTCATCATGGGGCGAGGGGACGATGTCGAGGAAGACCTGCCCGCCCTGCGGACTTATTTCGAGCGTGTCGAGGAATTGCCGCCCTTTGCCTTTGGCCGCTCCGGCATGCGGGAGCTGGAGACGCGCATGCTGCTGGCCCACACCCTGAAGTCGCCACTGCCGGCGGCCTACGGCCGGGCGATCAAACCCTCGGCCTCCGCTAACTGACGCCGCCCTGCCAGCGGCCTCCCTAAAACGAGCGAGTGAAGACGCCATGAACCTGAAATTTTGGAAGAAGGGTCCTCCCCAGGGACCGGGGCCGGGCGAGGCGGGCTGGGAACAGTCCCTGCTGGAACGGGTCGTTACGGACAGCCTGCGGGAGCAGAAACGGACCCGGCGCTGGGGCATCCTCTTCAAGCTGCTGACCTTTGCCTACCTCTTCGTGCTCCTGGGGGTCCTGTGGCAAGACAAGCTGGTCGATCGCCTGACGCCGGCGGAGAAGCACACCGCCGTCATCGATATCAAGGGGGTCATCGCCGCGGGTACCCAGGCCGGCGCCGAGGATGTCATCGACGCCCTCGACAAGGCTTACGAGGACGAAAACACCAAGGGCATCATCCTGCGCATCAATAGCCCCGGCGGCAGCCCGGTGCAGGCGGGCCAGATCAATGACGAGGTGCGCCGGCTGCGGGAAAAACACCCGGATATCCCGGTACATGCCGTGGTCTCGGATCTCTGCGCCTCGGGCGGCTACTACGTGGCCGTGGCGGCGGAGGCCATCCATGTGGACAAGGCCAGCCTCATCGGTTCCATCGGGGTGCGCATCGATGCCTTTGGCTTCCAGCAGGCCATCTCGGACCTGGGGATCGAACGCCGCCTGCTGACCGCTGGCGCCAATAAGGGCATTCTCGACCCCTTCTCCCCGCTGCCCGAGGCCCAAAAGGTCTTTCTGCAGGGCCAGTTGGACCAACTGCACCAGCAGTTTATCAGCGTGGTCAAGGCGGGGCGGGGCGACAGGCTCAAGGGCGGCGAGGAGATCTTTAGCGGTCTCTTCTGGAACGGCGAGGACAGCCTTGGACTGGGTCTGGCGGACCAGCTCGGCAGCACGGAATCGGTCGCCCGCGATGTGATCGGCGCCGAGAAGCTGGTGGAGTTCACCGCCAAGAAGGATCTGTTCGAACGCCTGGCCAACCGGATGGGGACGGTCATGGTCAACACCTTCGTTGAACTGGCGGGCGGCGCCTATCCCATGGCCCGGTAATCGCGGGGGATCGCGGCTAAACCGGTAACGGCTAGCTTGAATTCAGTCCGGATGACCGAGGATATCGACGCCCTCGGCTTCCAGCATGGCCACCAGCCGGATGAGGGGCAGCCCGACGAGGGCGCTGGGGTCATCGCCCTCCAGCCGCTTGAACAGGGCGATGCCTAACCCCTCGGATTTGAAGCTGCCTGCGCACTGGTAGGGCCGTTCCCGGTCCAGGTAGCCCGTGATCTGGTCCTGAGTCAGGGCGCGGAAGTGGACGCGAAAGGGCTCACGCGTCACCTGGGCCCGGCCGGTGGCGCTGTTCAGGAGGCACAGCCCCGTCTGAAAGACCACGGCCTTGCCCGCGGCCTGGGTGAGCTGGGCCAGGGCCCGCTCGCGATTGCCGGGCTTGCCCAGGATTTCATCATCGACGCAGGCCACCTGATCCGAGCCGATGATGAGGGCCGCCGGAAAGGCTGCTGCCACGGCCCGAGCCTTGGCCTCCGCCAGACGCGTCACCAGGGCCTCCGGGGACTCACCCATCTGGCGCGCCTCATCCACCTCCGGGTTGGCGGTAAGGAAGGGCAGGCCAAGTCGCTGCAAGAGTTCGCGGCGGAAAGGGGAGGTGGAGGCCAGTACCAGGGTGGGATGCGTCACGGGGGAGCCTCGGGGCGGTATGAGCGGGAGAGCGGCGCTGGCGGGGTAGGCTCACCCGAGCTGGCAAGGTTGATAACGTCAAGCCTGATCCGGGAAGGCGCGCTGGCGGGGCGAGCGAGACCCCACCCGCGCGGCCAAAGCAGGGCCCTCAGCGAGTGCGGGGGCAGACACCCTCGGGGAAGAAGAAGGCGATCTCGACGGCGGCGGTATCCGGGCCATCGGAGCCATGCACCGCGTTTTCCGTCACCTCCTGGGCAAAGTCGGCGCGGATGGTGCCGGGGGCGGCCTTGGCCGGGTCGGTGGCGCCCATCAGCTCGCGGTTGCGGGCGATGGCGTTCTCGCCTTCGAGGACCTGGACCATGATGGGCCCGGAGGTCATGAAATCGACCAGTTCGCCGAAGAAGGGGCGCGCCTGGTGGACGGCATAGAAGGCCGAGGCCTGTTCGCGACTCAGGTGCAGCATGCGCGCCGCGAGGATGCGCAACCCGCCCTGCTCAAAGCGTTGGTAGATATCGCCAATGTGGTTCTTGGCAACGGCGTCGGGCTTGATGATGGAAAAGGTACGTTCGATGGCCATGGGGCGGAGACTGCCTGGGTGGATTGACAAGGGGAGGGCGGGGAAGCCCGTCGGCGCGGTTGCGCCTTTTCGGCCCCAAGCCCGCCCGGCTAGGGAGCGCGGATTTTAGTCCCTGATGATCCGGGTGGCAATTCAGGGGGCGATAACAGCCGTTAGCCGAGCCTGGTCTCGGCTACACTAGGGCGGAGCAATCCGGCCCCGAGGTCAGCCCATGCACTCTGGTCTATAAATTCCCTACCTTGCCCCGCGAGGAGATCCGCGCCATGTTGCATTTACCCGAGATGGAGCTAAAGAAGACCCGCTTCTACCAGGAGGTCTTTGGTGAAGGTCGCCAGGAGGGCCGCCAGGAGGGTTGGCAAGAAGGTCGGCAGGGAGGCGTCGCGGACACCCTGCTGCGCCAGGTCACCGCTAAATTTGGCCCGCCCCCGCCCCCGCCCCCGCCTGCGACGCGTCATCGCCTGGAGTCCGCCGATACCGATACCCTCTTGCGTTGGTCCGAACGTATCCTTAGCGCCACCAGCCTCGACGAGCTCTTCGAAGACCGGCACTGAAATACCGGATCGTAAGCCACCATCCGAGAATCATCCCCCTCACCATCCTTCTAACACGCAAGGCCTCCATGTTAACCCTGCATCTCTCCAGTCTCGTCAAGTATCTGATTGGCATTTTCTTTCTCCAGGGCACCACGGGCCTGATCGTCTATGCGGCCCTGAAGACGGACCTGACCCAGACCTGGCCTCTCTATGGCGCCCTGGGTATGACTGTCGCGGCCATGACCGCGCTTTGGTTTAGCAGCATCGCCACCGGTGCTCGCAAGGAATCCCTGGCCAAGGCTCAGGCCAGTTTTTCACGGGAGAAGGAACAGCTCCGGGTCCGGGTCGAGCAGGAGAAAATTCGGGAGATCAAGAACACTCAGCGCCAGGCGCAACGTCAACAGCAGCGCGCCCGGTTCGGTAGTCAGGCCAAGACTGGCCTCATCATTGCCGGGGGCGTGGGCGCGGGGCTGCTGCTGTTGATGACCCAGATGATCTCCCTGGGCGTGCTGGCGCTCTCTACCGCCGGAGGCGCGGCCATCGGCTATGGGGTGCGGGCGCGTCAGGAGCGATTGGCCAGCGGCGAGGGTGACCTGTTACGGCTTGGTCGCCGCGCCAAGCCGGTGCGGGTACTGGAGGCGGGATCGCAACCCCAAGCTATCACCCAAAATCCCCGCCCGGTGGGGACCGAGCGGGGCTGGGAGACGGAGTGACGACCCCGGTTGGGGGCTAGGCCCTCTTGCGGGGAGGCGACATCCCTTAGCCTTGGGGCTTTGCCCCGCGCAGGGCGCCCAGACGCTCGACAATGAGGGCCGCCCATTTGTCGAAGGCGTTTTTGGCGTAGGCCCAGGCCTGGAAGGAGTTGACATAGCCGCTGGTCCAGGTCTGGACGGCGCCACCTACCCCATTCTTGCCGTCCGCGGCGTACTTGCGGCCGATCTGGGTATCGCGACATTCGGCGAGGATTTTCTGGGTGCCGCCGTCGATGACCTGCATTTCGATGCCGGTCTCGCCCAGATAGGGGGTGGACCCGGCGGGCCGACCGGTCGCGGCCCCGGACCCGATCTCGGCGACGAAACCATAGGGGACCAGGGTGCCGAGGGCACTTTCACCCACCTTGGTCGGCACCAGATCGGTCAAGGCAATGCGCAGGGCCAGTACGCCCGGTCCGGCTTTGTCAACGACCTTGAACTTGGGCGATAGGGCCTTGACCAGGGCCTGATGGAAGTAGTCCGTCAGGGCCTTGAGGTCGGTGGGGTCGATGCCATCCCCTTGGCCGTCCTTGAGCTTGACGCTCATGCGGGTGATGAGCACCTTGTCATAGGTCCCCGCCTGCAGTTGCGGATTGCTCCAGCATTGGACGCCATCGGCCCAGGGTACGGGGGCCAGTCGCTGGTAATCACTCAGAAAGCCACTTTTGGTCAAGCGGGCTGGATCGCTGACGGTGACATCGGTGCCACTGCCGAGGATGGCGGCGGACCCGGCGTCCGGGGTGTTGGCACAGCCCGTGGCCAGCAGGGCCAGGGTCAGAGCCGGAAGGGGCCGGATGAGCCGGAGGAGGACAGGTTTCATGGCAAGATCTCCGCCATTGGGGTTGAGGGAGCGGCGCCAAGAAGGCTGGTCAGGGCCAGAACATACAGGGCGCCCATGGTAAGTTGGGCGAGGGTGATCGGCACGCCGTAGCGCGCGAATCGCAGGAAGGTCACATGGGCGCCCTGGCTATTGCAGATGCCGACGCTGACGATGTTGGCCGAGGCCCCGATCAGGGTGGCATTCCCCCCCAGGGTGGCGCCGAACATCATGGCGATGAAGAGGGGCAGGGTGGCCGCCGGCCAGTCGGTGAAACTGGGGGCGAGGGCAAATTCGGGGACGGCCTGGGCGGCCACCAGATAGCCCTTGGCCATGATGAGCGAGGCGGCCACCACCGGGATGTTGGCCAGCAGGCTGGACAGGAGGCCGATGCCGGCCAGCATGATCAGCGCCACCTGGGTGATCTCGGCGCCAAACCAGCTATAGAGCTGCAGGGACATGCCCTGGAGGAGTCCGGTCTTGGTGAAGGCCTGGACCAGGGCGAAGATGGCGGCGAGGAAGATCAGGGTCTTCCAGTCCAGGTCGCGCAGCACGTTATCCACGGGCTCGACCCGGGCGCTATGGATCACCAGCAGGGCCAGGCTGGCGGCGATGATGGCGACGGAGGGCGGGGGGACCGAATTGGGCAGGCTCTCGCCGAACAGGAAGAGCAGGACCATGACCAGGAGCACCCCCAGGGCGAGGATGACAAAGCCGGGCCGCGCGATGGGTCCGGCCGGCTCGGGGTCGGGCAGGGCCAGGCGCAGGCGCCAGATGTCGCGCATCAGCCAGGGCAGGAGGGGGAGGATGGCCAGGACCGCCAGCAGGCCGCCCAGGCTCACGGTACGCAGATATTCCCCGAAGGAGAGGCCGATGGAACTGCCCACCAGGAAGGTCGCCGGGTCGCCCACCAGGGTCAACATGCCCGCGGAATTGCTGATGATGGCCGTGAGGATCAAGGGGCCAACGAAATCGATCTTGAGGGCCCGGCAGACCCCCAGGATGACGGGCGCGACCAGGATGACGGTGGTGGCGTTAGGCAGGAGGGCGCAGATGGGCGCTACCAGGGCGACCAGCAGGAGCAGGAAGCGTTTGCCACTGCCACCGGTGGCGCGCAAAAAGATGGCCCCCAGGCGTTCGAAGAGCCCGGTCTTGCCCAGGACCCGCGCCACCACCATGCCGCCGAACAGCAGGGCGATGGGGCCATTGGCGACCCGCACCGTCTCCATCAGGTCATTACGGTCGAGGATGCCGGTCAGGACCAAGACGGACAGCCCCAGCAGGGCCGCCACCGTCATGTCGATCAGGTCCAGGGCGATCAGCAGGATGACACTGGCAAAGACGCCGATGGTCAGGTAGATCTGGAGGTCGCTCATGGTCTCGCCTCGCTACTTGTAGGGCGGGGCGTACATGAGCCCGCCATCCTTCCAGGGTCGGTTGAGGCCGCGCTCCAGCCCGAGTTCACTGTCCGCGCCCAGGTTGCGCTCGAAGAGCTCGCCATAGTTGCCGACGGCGGCCAGGGCCCGCAACGCCCAGCCCTTGGCTACGCCCATTGACTTGGCCAGGGCGTCGGCCTCCTGCTCGTTCCAGCGCAGCAGTTCGGCGTAAAAATCCGGGGGCGGGTCATTGGCCAGGGCGCGGGTGAAGCCCATGTCCTCGGCGTGCAGGAGGACGAAGAAAACCCAGCGGACCATGGTGGTCCACTGTTGATCGCCCCCCCAGACCGCCGGGGCCAGGGGCTCGCTGGAGATGAGGTCGGGGAGGATGCGGTAGGCCAGGCGGCCGGCGGGGGCGAGGAGGCGCGCCCCCGCGAGTTGAGCGTTATCGGAGCTATAGGCCTGGCAACGGCCACCGAAGAAGGCAGCGGTGGCCTCCTTGGCGGAGTCGAGCACCAGAGGCTTGACCGTCAGCCCCTGGCGTTCGAAGTAGGGCTGGAGATTGCGCGCGCTGGTAGTGCCCTTCTGGACGCAGATGGTTGCCCCGTTCAGGTCAGTGGCGCGCTTTACCGGGCTCTCCGCCGGCACCATGAAGGTCTGGCCGTCGTAATAGAGGGTGGCCGTGAACTGCACCCCCATCACCGCCTCCCGCACCAGGGTCCAGGTGGTATTGCGGGCCAGCAGGTCGATCTTGCGGGCCTGCAGGGCGGGAAAGCGCTCCGCGGCCGAGAGGGGCACGAACTTGACCTTTTCGCCGTCCCCGATCACGGCGGCGGCCACCGCCCGACAGAAATCGGCGTCCAGACCCCGCCAGCGCCCCGCGGGGTCGCGCTCCGAAAAGCCGGGGATGCCCTCGCTGACCCCGCAGCGCAACACGCCACGGGATTTGACCCCATCCAGAACCTCGCCCGCCAGCACGGGAGAAGGGCCCAGGGCCAGGACAAGGAGACAGGCGATGATCAGGATGAAGTGACCAGGCCGCACGGGCACCCCCGGGTGGTTTTGGTTCCCTCCGGCCGCGGCAAAGGGCGCCATGGTTAGCAAGGTGATCTCACATCCCCCGGATGCCAAGCTGGGAGGCCAGGAAGGGGTCCACCTGCTCCACCACCTGTGCCAGGGACAGCATCTCGTCCCGAGGGCAGCGCACCAGAGTGATGACCCGCCGCCGCGAACCGACAGTAAATTCGATCAGGGAGAGCTCGTTGACCTGCGCCCGCGGCTGGCTATTCGCGGCCTCCTCGAGCTTGATCCCCAACAGGTCCAAACGCAGGGGGATGTGGGCGAGGTGAATCTGGTCGCCGGGGGCCGCGAACAGGGCCCGCACCTGTTCGAGCGTGGCATCGAGACTCATGAGGGGTCCGCCCAAGGCCTCCATCTGGCGCGCGTTTTCCGCCAGGCTCTGCTCGACGGCTTGGATCTCGTCCCGCAGCTTGGCGTCCGCGTCCAGGCCGCGCGAGCGGGTACGCAGGCTGCGCAGCCGCACCTCCTGGATCTGGCGCTTATGTTCCAGACCCTGGCGCTGGCCGAGGGTTTGGGCAAGTTGCGCCTGGGCGAAGCCGATAAAGAGGTGCAGGGCGCGGTTCAGGGCCTCCTTGCGGACCGCCTCCTCGGAGGGGGAGGGCGCCAGGATGAGGGGTTCCACGAAGCCGACGCTGGTCTGGGCCAGGTCCCGTTGCAGCGTATCGCCATGGAGGCCGATACCGAAGACCTGCCGCTCGGCGCGGGTCGAGGTCATGATGCAATAGGCCTCGGTCGCGAGGGGCTCGCGTTCGAAGTAGTCGCTCAGTTCCGGCGCGCGGGAAAGGCAGAGGGGCAGGTCCTTGGCGGCGGCGAAGAAGGCGTTGACCTGGGGATCTCGCTGCCAGGCGGCACGGCTCAGTTCGATGGCGGGTGGCAGTTGAGCAATGATGGCGGCGACGAAATCCAGGAAGCGCTGAATGTCCGGACCCAGCTTGCGCTGATAGCCGCCGACGGCCCGGAGTTTGGGCTCGACGCCGGAGACCACCTCCTCGATGGCCTCGGTCAGAGCCGCGGCCCGCGCGCGTTCCTGTTCCCGCGTGGCGCGGCGCTCCGCGAACCAGCCGCGCACCTGCCCCGCGAATCCTTGCACCAAAGTGCCATGGCTCTGGTTTTTAGTCATCCCTCTGGCCCTCCTGATAAAGGCGTAAAAACCGAAAAAGGTCCAGTCTAGCTGGCCTGTTCGTTCTCCAGGGCCTTGGTGGTGATGTCCTTGTAAAGGTGAACCACCCGTCCGGCCAGGTCCTGCCATTCCGGGTGCTGGTCAAAAAAGGGCTTGACCGCGCTGGCATCCTGGAGCACCTCTTCCAGGAAGGAGATATCCAGGTCGCTCAGGCGTTCGCCGCGATCGACCAGGGCCTTGAGATCCAGCGCCCGGGGCAGGCGCTGTTGCTCCAGCCGTTCGACCAATACCTCGATCAAACCGGCATCTTTTTCCGAAGTCGTCATTTTTCACCTCTGTTTAACAGGCTTAAGGTTTTGGTGACGTCATCGCGTCCACCCGGGGGAACCATCGCATTGGCGCGGGCCATCGTCAAGCGGCAAGGAAAATTCGCCTCTGGCGGGGGGGCGTGTGAAAATGAATGTCTATCTCGTTCGCGCGGAGTCCGCCATGCCCAGCAAGCCTTTAACCTGCTCCCCCTTCTGGCTCGTTGCCTTACCCCTTCTGGTTGCCGGCTGCGGCAAAGGGGATGGGCCGGCGCCCCAGGATGCCTCGGCGTCCGCTCCCAGTGTCGAGGTCATGGCCGCGGTCATGAAGCCAATCGAGCAGCAGGCCACCTTCGTGGGCCGGGTGGTGGCGGTGGATAAGGTGGAACTACGCGCCCGGGTGCGGGGCTTCCTGTGGGAACGGCGCTTCGAGGAGGGCCAGGAGGTTACGACCGGCGAGGTGCTCTTTCTAATCGAGCCGGACCAGTATGAGTCTACTGTCGAGCAGCGCGAGGCGGACCTGGCCAAGGCCAAGGCGGATCAGCAAAACACCGCGGCCCAACTCGCCCGCGGCCGGGAGTTGATTAAGGCCAAGAACATTGCCCAGGCCAAGGTGGACGAGCTTCAGGCGGCGGACTCCATCGCCCTGGCATCCATCCAACAGGCCCAGGCGGCCCTTGACGCCGCCAAGCTGGATCTCGGCTATACGCAGGTCGTCGCCCCGGTAGCGGGGCGTATCGGTCTGGCGGGCTATACCGTCGGCAATCTGGTGGGGCCCGAGTCGAAACCCCTCGCGACCATTGTCAGCCGGGACCCCATTTATGTTCAGTTCCCCCTCACCCAGCGGGAGTTGCTGGAGGCCCGTCGGGAGATCAAGGTCAAGGGTGGCGATCCTAAGGACACGGTGGTGCAAGTCCGTCTCTCCGACGGCACCCTCTACGATCATACCGGTCGCCTGGACTTCATCGACGTGACGACGAACCAGGCGACCGACTCGGTGACCCTGCGCGCGGATCTACCCAACCCGGACGGGACCCTGCTGGATGGCCAATTCGTTGGCGTCGTTCTCCAGGCAGGGACCCCGGAGACGGGCATTCTGATCCCCCAATCCGCCCTGCAAGTGGATCAGCAGGGCATCTATGTACTGATCGTGGACGCCGAGCAGAAGGCCCAGATCCGGCGCATCCAGACCGGAGCCAACCAGGGATTCAATGTCGCCGTGACCGAGGGCCTCAAGGAGGGTGAATTGGTGATCACCGACGGGGTGCAAAAGGTGAAGCCCGGCCAGGTGGTGAGCGCCGCCCCGCCCCAGTCCCTAGAGCCGGCGGCCGCGGTGCCACTGGCGACCGATGCGGCCGGGGGTAAGTCCGAATGATCTCCGACGTCTTCATCGACCGCCCACGGCTGTCCATCGTCATCTCGGTGGTGTTGACCATCGCCGGGTTGATTGCCATAACGGCGATCCCGGTGGCCCAGTTTCCAGACATTGTTCCGCCCCAGGTCTCGGTGACCACCAGTTATCCGGGTGCCTCCGCGGCCGTGGTGGAGTCCACCGTCGGTCAGCCCATCGAGTCGAAGGTCAACGGCGTCGACAAGATGCTCTACATGAAGTCGAGCAGCGCCAATGATGGCAGCTACACCCTCACCGTGTCCTTTGCCCTGGGCACGGACCCCGACATCAACACCGTCAATGTCCAGAACCGGGTCAACCAGGCCACCGCCCAGCTCCCCGAGGAGGTCAAACGCCAGGGACTGACCGTGAAGAAGAAGTCCACCGCCATGCTCCAGGTGGTGGCTCTGACGTCGCCCAAGGCGTCTTACGACGCCCTGTTCCTGAGCAACTACGCGACCATCAATGTCGTCGATACCCTGGCGCGGGTCTCCGGCGTCGGCGAGGTCTTCCTGTTCGGCCCCCTCGACTACAGCATGCGCATCTGGCTGTTGTCGGACCAGCTCACCGCCTTGGGGCTCACCCCCGCGGATGTCGTCGACGCCATCCAGGGTCAAAATATCCAGGCCGCGGTCGGGCGCATCGGCTCCCAGCCCATGACGCCGGACCAACAGTTCCAGATCACCCTCCAGACCCAGGGCCGGCTGACCGATGTCAAGGAGTTCGAGAACATCGTGGTGCGCGCCAACCCGGACGGCTCCACGGTGCGGGTCAGTGACGTCGGTCGGGTGGAACTGGGCTCCAGGCAGCGCGATTCCTTCAGCCGGCTGGACGGCGGCGACACGGCCGCCATGGCGATTTATCTGGCACCCGGGGCGAATGCCGTGGCCACTGCCGCAGGCATCAAGGACGCCATGGAGCGCCTTGGGGAGCGCTTCCCGGACGACCTCGACTACGTGGTCGTCTATGACACCACTGACTTCGTCAACGCCAGTATCGAGAAGGTCATCCACACCCTGTTCGAGGCCTTCATCCTGGTCATCCTGGTGGTGTTCCTGTTCCTTGGCAGTTGGCGGGCCACCCTGATCCCCTTGATCGCGGTCCCGGTCGCCCTGGTCGGAACCTTTGCCTTTTTGCTCATGATCGGCTTCTCGGCCAACACCATCTCCCTACTCGCGGTGGTGCTGGCCATTGGCATCGTGGTAGACGACGCCATCGTGGTCGTCGAGGCGGTGGAGCACATCATGGAGACCGAAGGCCTGCCCCCGCGCGAGGCGGCCAAGAAGGCCATGGGCCAGATCACCGCGCCGATTCTGGCCATCACCCTGGTACTGCTGTCGGTCTTCCTGCCGGTCGCGTTCATCCCCGGCATCACCGGTCAGCTCTTCCAGCAGTTCGCCGCCGTCGTCTCCTTCTCCATGCTGATCTCGGCCATCAATGCCCTGACCCTGTCGCCGGCCCTGTGCGCCATCCTCCTCAAGCCCGGCGGCCACAAACGCGGGCTCATGGGTATGGTGATGCGCGGCATCGATGGGATTCGCGATGGTTATGCCGCCATCGTCGTGCGACTGGTGCGGGTCGCGATCCTGGTGTTGGTGCTGGTGGCCGGCATCGGGTTGGCCACCGGTTGGCTGTTCAAGGTCACCCCCACCGGCTTCCTGCCGGAGGAGGATCAAGGGGCCTTCATGGCCGAAGTCCAGTTGCCCCAGGGCGCCTCGGTTAACCGCTCGCTGGAGGTGGCCAAAAAGGTCGAGCGGGTTCTGATGCCGGACCCGGCCATCGCCCATGTCCTGGCGGTGCCCGGCTTCAGCATCATCGACGGCGTTGTCCAGTCCAACAGTGTCTTCATCCTCGCCCGACTCAAGCCCTTCGAGGAACGCACCCGCCCGGACCTCAAGGTCGGGGCCGTGATCGATCGCTTCGCGCGCGCGAGCGCCGTCATCCCCTCGGCCCGGGTCATGCCCTTTAACCTGCCACCCATCATCGGCCTGGGAACGGGCGGTGGTTTCGAGTATCAACTGGAGGACCTGCAGGGGCGCACGCCGGAGGAACTGGCGGCGGTCATGCGCGCCGTCGTTCTCGCCGCCAACGAGAACCCAGCCCTGCAACGGGTCTTCTCCACCTGGGCCACCAATAATCCGCAGGTCTTCCTGAATATCGACCGCGAGAAGGCCCAGACGCTTGGGGTCGCGATCAGCGATATCTTCATGGGCCTGCAGGCCACCCTCGGCGGCTATTATGTTAATGACTTCAACAAGTTTGGCCGGGTTTGGCAGGTTCAGGTACAGGGTGAGGAGCAGGATCGCCAAGTCTTTGACGATGTCTACCGCATCCATGTCCGCAACGGTCAGGGCGAGATGGTCCCCGTGCGCGCCTTCATGGAGCCCGAGCTGATCCTCGGACCCCAGTTGATCCAGCGCTACAACAACTTCCGCAGCACTACCATCCAGGGCAGCCCGGCCCCGGGCAGGGCCTCCGGCGACGCCCTGATCGCCATGGAAGACATCAGCGCCAATACCCTGCCCGCCGGTTATGGCTTCGAGTGGACCGGCACCGCCTTGCAGGAGAAACAGGCCAGCGGCAAGACCCCCATCGTCCTGGGACTGGCCGTACTCTTTGCCTACCTGTTCCTGGTGGGGCTCTATGAGTCCTGGTCCATGCCCGCCGCCGTGTTGCTGTCGGTCACCGTCGGCATCCTCGGTGCCATGTCAGCCCTCTGGATCACCGGCCTGCCTAACGACCTCTACGCCCAGGTCGGCATCGTCGTGCTCATCGGTCTGGCGAGTAAGAACGCCATCCTCATCGTCGAGTTCGCCATGGACGAACGCCGGCAGGGTCGGACCATCCTGGAGGCTGCCGCCAATGCCGGGCGGCTGCGTATTCGCGCCGTGCTTATGACCAGCTTCGCCTTCATCCTGGGCCTGGTGCCATTGGTCATCGCCAGCGGTGCCGGCGAGGCGAGTCAGCGTGGCGTTGGCACCGCCGTGTTCGGTGGCATGGTGGCTGCGTCTTGTGTGGGTATCTTCCTGATTCCCATGCTCTACGTCGTCTTCCAGCGCCTGCGTGAGAAGTTCCACGGCACGGCGGAGTAGGGCCGCTTCCTCCGGGCACGGCATCGCCCGGAGGTCAGATTTCCAGCATGGGTGCCATGGTGTGGTAGAAACCCGCCAGCCAGGAGTCCGGTTCCGAAAACTTTTTGGATTGGGGCTCAGAACCGCCGGTTTCTTTTGATCTCACATAGACAATCCGGTCATCCCAGGTCAGTTAATGACCGTGACGATGATGAATGTCGGGAAAATGGGGATGTTCGTGCATCATGCCGACATGCGTATGCCGGTGGCCGTGGGGGTCCTGGCCATCCCATTCGGCGTCGTGGTCGTGGCGGTGATGCTGATCATGCTGGTGTGGATGTTGATGTTCCTGGAGTTCATGCGCATGTTCATGGGCGTGGCGCTCGGTCAGATGCAGCCACACGCCGACCGCCATCAGTCCACAAGCCAACCAGAAGGTCGGTGAACTCCGTTCACCCAACAGGACCAGTGCCACGACGACACCGATAAAAGGGGCTATCGCAAAGTAGGCCCCGGTGCGCGCTGTCCCCAGCCCCCGCAGCGCCAAGACGAACAGCACCAAGCTGATCCCGTAGCCGAGCAAGCCGACCAACATCGTCGCCAGCAGGATCAGGGGTGCGGGTAGGAGCATGCCCCAAGCGAGCGCGAGGGCACAGTTGACCCCGCCGGCCATCAACCCCTTGGTCCCAGCGATAAACAAGGCATCGGCGGCAGAGACATGGCGGGTCAGGTTGTTGTCGATGGCCCAGCAGAGACAGGCCAGGGCGATGGCCAATGGACCTAGCCAATGGGAGGCCCCGGCCTCGCCTGACGGCCAGGACAGCAGGATGCCGCCGGCCACGATGGCCACCATGCCCAACAGGATGCGCCGGTCAGCGTTCTCCTTGAAGGCGATCCAGGCCAGCAAGGCCGTTAGAACCGACTCCAGATTCAGCAACAGGGAGGCCGTCGCGCCACTGGTGTAGGTCAGGCCAACCATCAGGGCCACCGGACCTAACATCCCGCCAAACAGGATGGCACCGAGCAGCCAGGGCCACTCCCGCGGGGCCAGGCCAGAGGCCCGCCAACCGCGATCGCGGACCAGGCGCGCGAGGGTCAAGCCGACCCCACTGCCAAGATAGAGCAAGCCGCCCAGTAGCATCGGGGCCATTTCCCCCACGAGCAACTTGGCAAAGGGGGTGCTGGCGCCAAACAAGCTGGCCGCCAGCAGGGCCAGCCAAACGGCAGGCGTCGCGGTCATAGAGGCGTAATGTGAGCTTGCCATGCTGCGGTGTTCTCGCGTCGGGGGTTCTGCGACTGCGGTATATTGACAGCCCCACCGCCGATTAACCACTGACCTAACCGGATCCCATGACCCCCGACGAGTTCATTCGCAAGTGGCAGGGCGTCACCCTGACCGAACGGGCGTCGTCCCAAGAGCATTTCATCGACCTGTGCCACCTGCTGGGCGAACCCACCCCGACCGCGGCCGATCCGCAGGGTGTCTGGTACGCCTTCGAGAAAGGCGCGCGCAAGGCGGGTGGTGGCGACGGCTGGGCCGATGTCTGGCGGCGCGGTTGCTTTGGCTGGGAGTACAAGGGCCCCGGCAAGGACCTGGCGGGGGCCTTCCGGCAGTTGCAGCTATACACCCCGGCCCTGGAGTACCCGCCGCTCCTGATCGTCTCCGATATTCAGACGATCGAAATTCATACCGCCTTTACCGGCCTGGTGCCGGTAACGCACCGGCTGACTCTGGAGGACCTGCGCGATCCGGCCAAGCGGGTGTTGCTCAAGTGGGCCTTCAGCGACCCGGAACGCTTGCGCCCCGCCGTCACCACGGCGCAGCTCACCGAGAAAGCCGCCACTCAGCTCGGCGCCCTGGCCCAGACCTGGCGCCAACGCGGTCATGACCCCGCGCGGGTCGCCCATTTTTGCCAGCAGGTGTTGTTCTGCCTCTTTGCCGAGGACATCAAACTCCTGCCCCACAAGCTGTTCACCCGGCTGTTGCAGCGGGCCGGGCAACGCCCGGCGAAGGCCCAGGCCCTGTTGGAGGAGTTATTCGCCGCCATGGCCACCGGCGGCGAGGTGGCTTACGAGGACGTGGACTGGTTCAACGGTGGCCTCTTCAGCGCCGCCGAGGCCCTGCCGCTGGCCCTGGACGACATCCAGCAACTGCTTGCCCTGGCGGAGCTCGACTGGTCCGCCATCGATCCCACCATCTCCGGCACCCTCTTCGTGCGCGGCCTGGACCCGGCGCAGCGCGCCCAGTTCGGCGCCCAGTTTACCGATCCCCCCACCATCCTGCGCCTGATAAACCCCGTGGTCCTGGACCCCCTGCGCGCCCGGTGGGCGGGGCTCAAGGTCGAGATCCAGGCCCAGCTTGCCAAGGCACAGGTGGCCAAAAGCGCCAGCACCAAGACCAAGGCCTACCAAGCCGCCCTGGAGCGGTATCAGGGTTTTCTGGGCTATCTGCGCGTCCTCCGCATCCTGGATGCGGCCTGCGGTTCGGCCAACTTCCTGTTACTGACCATGCTCGGGCTCAAGGACCTGGAGCACCAGGTCATTATCGAGGCCGATGCCCTGGGTCTGCCCCGTGCCTTTCCTATGACCGGCCCGGAGAACGTGATCGGCATCGAGATCAATCCCTTCGCGGCGGAACTGGCCCGGGTGGTCATCTGGATCGGCGAGATTCAGTGGATGCTGAATCACGGCTTTGCCATCAGCAAACAGCCCATCCTGCGCAAGCTGGACAACATCCACCTCATGGACGCCATCCTCAATGAAGATGGCAGCGAGCCCGAGTGGCCCGCGGCTACCGCCATCGTGGGCAATCCACCCTTTCTGGGTGGAAGCAAGCTGCTGGCCAACCTGGGCGAGGACTATGTCACTCGACTACGCAAGCTCTATCAAGGTCGCGTTCCCGGTGGCGCCGACCTGGTGACCTATTGGTTTGAGAAGGCGCGCGCCCTGGTCGCGGCGGGCAAGGTCGAGCGGGTGGGACTGGTCGCCACCAACAGCATTCGCGGTGGGGCGAACCGCAAGGTGCTGGACCGGATTGTTGAAACAGGCACCATTTTCACCGCCTGGTCCGACGAGCCCTGGATCAACGAGGGCGCGGCGGTGCGGGTGTCGCTGGTGGCCTTTGGGTCGAAGCAGGGCAGGCAGGAAGTCAGGCTTGATGGTGTGAGGATGGCCAATGTCCATTCCGACCTGACTGCCACGCCACTGGGCGAAGTAAGTCAGGGAATGAATATAACGGTTGCTGTTCCGCTCCGAGAAAATGCGGGAGCCAGTCTGAGGGGGACGACAAAAAATGGTCCTTTTGACATTCCCGGTGATCTTGCACGCTCCTGGCTGACACGACCCAACCCCCACGGGCGTCCCAACGCCGATGTGCTGAAGCCATGGTGCAATGGCATGGATGTTACCCGGCGTCGTTCGGATACCTGGATCATCGACTTTGGTGTGTCCATGCCCATGGAGGATGCGTCACTCTATGAGCTTCCGTTCGCACAGGTCCTAACGATGGTCAAGCCTATGAGGGCCAGTAACAGACGGGATGCCTACCGCGAAAACTGGTGGATTTTCGGCGAGAGCCGCCCCGGTTTCCGATTCGCTGTCAAGCTACTGGATCGCTATATCGCCACGGCAATGGTTGCTAAACACCGGATGTTCGTCTGGTTGCAAACTACCGTCATACCAGACCAGCAGGTCATCACGATCATCCGCGCTGATGACACCACCTTCGGCACCCTGCACTCGCGCTTCCATGAGCTTTGGTCATTACGGCTTTGTACCTGGCTTGGCAAGGGCAACGATCCCCGCTACACCCCCACCACCACCTTCGAGACCTTCCCCTTCCCCGCCGGCCTGACCCCCGCCGACACCGCCGGCCCCACCGAGGCCCTCGGCTCCGGCATCCTCCTCCCGCCCGTCGCCCCCGAGCACCGCCCGGTTGCCCTCGCCATCGCCCAGGCCGCCCACCGCCTAAACACCCTGCGCGAAGGCTGGCTCAATCCCCCGGAGTGGGTGGATCGCGTCCCCGAGATCGTCCCCGGCTACCCGGACCGGCTCATCCCCAAGCCCGCGCACGCGGCGGAGTTGCGGAAGCGCACCCTCACCAACCTCTACAACGCCCGGCCCGCCTGGCTCGACCACGCTCATCAGGCGCTTGATGTGGCGGTCGCCGCCGCCTATGGGTGGGCGGACTACACGCCAGCCATGCCCGAGGACGAAATCCTGCGGCGCCTGCTGGCCCTCAACCTGGCGCGCTCCAGCGGGCAATAAGGGATGGGGGAATAGCGCGGCAAAAGGCCATCCTGGCTCCGGACGAGGTTCTGATTATTCAGGCGGACACGGCCAAGGAGCCCTCTGTTGAGTGCAATCGTCGCCTGTGTTCAAAGGGTTCTTAAAGCCCCGCCAGCGCCCGGCTTGTGCGAGTGGCAGTGTTGGCTATACTTTTCAATGTTCTTGCCGCCGGATGCCTCCGCCCGGGCGGTCACTCCGTCTCTTTCGATCATGACCTCGCTAATCTAAGGGTTCTCCCCATGCCCATCCTGTCGCGCCTGCTTATTGCCCTGTTGGTGGTTGCCATCGGGGGTTTCGGCCTCCCCAGCCGTGCCGCGGAGCCGTCGAAAGACCCGATCCCCATGGCCCAGATCGAGCAGATGGTTGCCCCCATTGCTCTTTATCCCGATGCCCTCCTGACCCAGATCCTGATGGCCTCGACCTATCCCCTGGACCTGGTGCTGGCCGATCGCTGGCTAGAGGAACATCCGGACCTGAAGGGCGAAGACCTGGACAAGGCGGTCCGGGGCGAGCCCTGGGACGAAAGTATCAAGGTCCTGGTCCAGTTCCCCAGCGTGCTCGGCTTCATGAGCGACAATCTGGATTGGACCCAGGACCTGGGTGATGCCGTCCTGGGCCAGATGCAGGATCTGGTCGATGCCATCCAGAAGCTGCGCCGGGAGGCGGAACTGGCGGGCAACCTCAAGAGCAACGACAAGCAACGGGTCGAAAAGGCGGGGGACACCATTGTCATTCAGCCGGCCAGTGCCGAGACGGTCTATGTGCCGGCTTATGACCCAGCCAAGGTCTATGGCCAGACCACGCCGCCGGCGACCAACTATTATCCCGCCGTCTATACCGATGCCGCCTACGGCTATGCGACCACCCAGCCCGTCTCGACCCCTGTCGTGACCACCGATAGTTCCTACAACGAAGGGCTGATCGGCTTCGGTGCGGGGGCCCTGGTAGGCGGGCTCCTGACCGCCGCTATCCTGTGGGATAACCACAATGACCCTATTTACTGGGGCGGGCCGGGCCGCTGGGGCGGCGGCTCCTACTGGAGTCAGCCGAACTATTGGCATAACAACGGCTGGCGCAGTGCCAACAACATCAGTATCAATCGCGACATCGATCGCAACCGCGTCAACACCGGCGACATCAATGTCAACCGAGGCATTTCCGGCAACGAAATCAATCGCTGGAACCACAACCCCGAGCGGCGCGGCGGGGTGCGCTACCGGGATCAGGCTACCCAGAATCGCTTTGCCGAACAGCGCCGCCCGGGTGGCATTGACCGGGATGAGGCGCGAGGCCGTCTGGGCGATGGGGGCCGGGCCGGGGATCGGCCCCTCAAGGCCCCGGATCTGGACCGGGTGCGCGCGGAGGGGGCCGCTGGCGGCAGGGGAGCCGATCTCAAGGACCGGCAGATCGGCGGTCAGGGCCGGCCGGATAGCGCCCGGGATCGGCCCGCCACGGGCGAGGCCCGTCCCAAGGCGCAGGGCAAGGATAAGGCGGTGGCCAAGGCTAAACCCAAGGCTAATGCCGCCGCGGCCGACCGGCGTCCGGTGAATCAGGCGGTCAAGCGGCCGGCGGTGGCGGATAGCAAGGCCCAGCGCCCCTCCAGGCCCGAGGGTGCCGCCGCCAGACCCCAGCGCCCGGAGGCGCGATCGGCTCCGGCGGCCAGTGGAGCCTTCAAGGCCAGCAGGCCCCAGGTGGATCGGGCGGCCAGCAACCGGGGCGCGGCGAGTCGATCAGCGGCGGGGCGCGGCGATTTCGGGGGCGGGGCACGAGGTGGCGGTGGCCGGTCTGGTGGCGGCGGTAGGGGTGGAGGCGGAGGCGGTCGAGGACGCTGAGTCGGTCATCCCAGCCGCGACGGCGTCACGCCATCGCACTGGCCCTGACGAGGCCCGCGATCCAACCTAAGCCATCCCCCAATCCACGAGACCCAAGCCATGAACCAGACCCCATTCCCTGTCGCGCTCCTGACCGCTGGTCTGCTGCTCGCGGGCGCGCTGCCCGCCGCCGAGACCCAACCGCCTGCCGTGGCCGTGCCAACGGCGGAGGCGACCAGCCCATCCCCGGACGGCGCCATCACCCTGGAACTGGAGCAAAACGCCCAGCCCCAGGCCCTCCACTTCGAGACCCCGGACGCCGCCGCCCTGGCCCTGATCGAGGCCGCCGCCGCGCCGGGCTCCGACCTGCTTTTCACCCTTCTCGGTCCGGACCTCGAGGAGTTGGTCTCCGGCGATCCGGTGGCGGATGCCGCCGACCGCCGCTGGTTCGTCGAGACCGCCAGCCTCTCCGCCCAGATCGAGGACGAGACCAGTGACAGCGCCCTGCTCGTCATTGGTCCCGAGGACTGGCCCTTCCCCATTCCGCTCGCCAAGGATGACCAGGGTTGGTTTTTCGATACCGCGGCCGGGATCGAGGAACTGCTGAATCGGCGCATCGGCCGCAACGAGATCCATACCCTGGCCGCCATGCGTGCCTTCGTGGATGCGCAACGGGAGTATGCCGCGGCGGATCCCCTGGGGCAGGGGACCCATGCCTTCGCGGACCGGATTCTGAGCACCGAGGGTCAACGCGACGGACTCTACTGGCCCACCGCGCCGGGTGAGCCCCAGAGTCCGCTGGGTCCATTAGTGGCGGAGGCGGTGGAGGTGGGTTATGGGGCGGCCAAGACGGACGAGGGTCCCCGGCCCTTCCACGGCTATCTCTACAAGGTCCTCACCGCCCAGGGGGAGCAGGCCCCGGGCGGGGCCATGAGCTACTTGAAAGACGGGCGCCTGACCCAGGGCTTTGCCTTGCTGGCCTGGCCCGCCAGCTATGGCCGTTCCGGTATCATGACCTTCCAGGTCAATCAGAAGGGGATGGTTTACGAGCGGGACCTGGGTATGGATACTGCCACCCTCGCCGCGGCCATCGAAGCCTATGACCCAGGTGAAGGCTGGCGGGCCGCCGTGGATTGAGCCCCCGGCCCTAGGGTGCCGGGCCCAGGTTCGGCCCATCCAGGCGCGCTCGAGACCCTGCTAGTTGTATTTCCGACCCCCGATCACCCCTTAGGAACTTGCCCATGCCGATTCCTCCGCCGCGCTTTTGTCGGTCCATCCGCCGTCCTATTCTCGTCTCCCTGGTCTGGTTTCTGGCTTGGGGCTTGGGCACCGCCATGGCCGTCGAGCCGGAGTCCGGGTCCGGGCAGATCCAGGTCCATCAGGGCGAGCCCGCGCCCTTGAGCTTCTGGAACCGCGAGGTGGCGATCTTACGCGCCGAGATCGATGGCATCTCGCCCGCCGAGCGGGTAAAGCGTATCGAGGACAAGATCGCCTTTATCCTGGCGACCAAGCCGGGGGACAAGGCTCAGGCGTTCCCGGGGACCTTTGCCAATCTCACCGGCTACTGGATCCAGATCGATGGGGTTCAGGCCTTTGGCGTGGTGCCCGAGGACGCGGATGGCCTGACGGGGGAAACCCTGGAAGCGCAGGTGCAGCGGACGGTGGCGGCGTTGCAGGAGGCGCTCGACGCCCGCCGCGAGCAGCGCAGTCTGCCTCTGATCCTGGAGGGGGTGGGGTTGGCGGCGGTGGCCACCCTGCTGCTGGTGGTACTGATCTGGGGTGTGGTCAGGCTCCATACCCGCGCCCTGCGGCGTCAAAGTCTGCTGGCGCCGACCCTGATCAAGGCCGGTGGCCTGCAACTGGCCCCCATCTTCGGCTATGTGGAGCGCGCCGCGATCAAGGGAACCAGCTTCGGTTTGGTGGCGATCGCCGTCTATCTCTGGCTGACCTTTGTCTTTGGCCGGTTCCCCTTTTCGCGGCCCTGGGGCGAGAAACTGGCTGGTTTTCTCCTGGATATGCTCGCGCATTTCGCCGAGGGCGGGCTCCAGGCGCTGCCAGGGCTGTTCACGGTGCTGGTGATCTTTGTCCTGACCCGGATCATTGTTCGAGCGGTGGACGGCTTCTACCAGACCGTGGAGCGCGGTGCCATGTCCGTGTCCTGGCTGCAGGCGGATACCGCCAAGGCCACCCGCCGGCTGACGGTCGTGCTGATCTGGATTTTCGCGGTGACGGTCGCCTATCCCTATATCCCGGGCTCGGATTCGGAGGCCTTCAAGGGGATCAGCGTCTTTGTGGGCCTGATGGTCTCTCTCGGCTCCGCCGGGCTGGTGAATCAGGTCATGAGCGGACTGGTGGTGGCCTACAGCCGGGCGCTCAAGGCCGGGGAGTTCGTGCTGGTGGGCAACACCCTGGGCACGGTGAGCGAGGTCAATATGCTCTCGACCAAGGTGATTACCCCTAAGCGCGAGACGGTCACGGTGCCCAATGCGGTGCTGGTGAGTTCCCCCATCACCAATTACTCACGTCTGGCGGACGAGGGCGGAGCCATCGTCGGGACCAAGGTCACCATCGGTTACGACACCCCCTGGCGTCAGGTTCATGCCATGCTGACGCTCGCCGCCCAGCGCGCTTCCCAGGTTCGCCAGAACCCGGCGCCCTTTGTCATGCAGCGGGCCCTGGCGGATTTTTATCCCGAGTACGAACTGATCGTGCATATCGATCGACCGGAGCACCGGGGGCTGGTCCTGTCGGAACTGCACGCCCATATCCAGGACGTCTTTAACGAGTACGGCGTCCAGATCATGTCCCCGAATTTTGTCAGCCAGCCCGAACAGAAGGTCTGGGTGGACAAGGGGGACTGGTATGCGGCCCCGGCGGAGACCGGGGACCGGATCAGATTTAATGATGCCTAGTCATTACTGGAAAGAGTGGCTAGGGACAGCTTGCCGCGGAGCAGGACAGCCAATTCATGATATCCGCTCGCAGCTTGTCCGGCTGAGCCGAGGATACCGAATGCCCCGAGGTCGCGTAATAAGGATAGTAAAGCGATAGGGTGCCGGGAGTCGCGGTTTCCGTCGCGGCCTGGGATACATAATGCACCCGGAATTCGCCAAGGCGCTGATCCAGGGTGTCCTTACCCGACACGACATCGATCTTTCGGACCAGGTCCCTATAGCGCTCCAGGGCCTTGGGAATAGCGGGCGAATAGATCACCAGATCGTATTCCGCGTCAGTCAGGAAGGTTTTGACGAGGGGCAGGTTTTCAAGAAACATGCGCCCATACCTAACCGACTCATCAGGGTTGATGTCATAGAGCAGGCTTTCGCGACTGAAGAGGGTAAAGGCGGCATAAACCGTCATGTTCATGCCCATAAGATAGCAATCCCAGGGTTGCAGGGCGCCAAAGCGGCTCAAGAGGGTATTACTCTCGCCGGGGATGCCAGCGTAGCAGCCATCCGGTTGAGGGCCTTCGCTATTCAGCCGTTCCCCCCGCGCCATCCCCGGGAGTGATGCCGGGTTAAGCGATGGATCGACAAGGGAGCCGTATCCCATCAGATCGGTACCCAGGATATCGGGGTCGATCAGCCGATAGGCCTGGTGACGCGCCTCGGGGCTCAGAGCCTTAATGCGCGTGACATCGTAATCGAGAACCCTGGAGAGAATCTCGACGTCCCAGAGGCGCTCAATAGCGTATGCCTCCAGTTCATCCGTCCAGGTGGTGCGCTTCGTATAGTTGTAACGATCCCGTCCGAATTTGGGAAGGTAGTAAAGGATGGCGCAATTCATCGGCGTGTTGGGAACCAGCGGGGGGAGATCCTCGGCGGCGCAAGTACGCCGATATTCACCCGCATGACCGGACTCGGTGGCTACCTGGTCGATCACTGAGTTTGGCGCCTGATACATGTCGCCGCTAATCTCATCCTGGTAGATGCCACTCAGTTCGGGTTGGATCAGGATCTGCCGGCTGAATTGACGCGCCACCAGTCCGGGGGTAAGTGTCGCGGTCGGACCATAAAGGGCATGAAAGTGCCTGCGGATTTCAGCAACCAGGGATTCATCCTGATAAAGCGCCTCGCCATTGGCATATTGGTCATGAAACAGCAGTAGATTAAGCAGGGTCGTAACCCGCACACCGGCATAGCTTTCTCCGACCATGATGACCTCATTAGCCCGGATATCGGGATGAGAATCCAGGAAACGGAGCACAAGGCGCGCGATCTGGGCCGCGTCGATAAAGGGATTGAAGTTGCCCTTCAAGAAGAATTCGCCGATCCGGCCCGCCTGGGTGTCGGCAGTCGGTGAAACGTTGTAGGAAAAGCCCGTAACCGGGGCGTCGATATAGAGCAAATTGCCCATTCGGGTCCAGCTATAGGGATTTTTGGCGTAGCCGGCATCGGGGGGGCTGATATGTTCCCGATCCAGGGTATAGGATGCGGTGTTCATACTGAACAACTGAGTCGAGGTGGGCGAACCTGGTCCACCATTGATCAAGACAAATAGGGGCTTGCTGGCAACATCGGCATCCGCGGGCAGGTAGGAATACCAGATACGGGATTCAGAGGTTTCCAGATCCAGGACGCCGGTCTCCCGATCCTTAAAATAATAGGAAATGGGCTCAATGATGGCGTAGCCCGCTGTGCTTTTGGTCGAATCGATACTAACAGGATCGTCTGAAGCGCTATTGCAAGCGGACAAGGCTAACAAGTTCGTGGCCAGTAGCGCCGCGGCTAACAAGTACAGGGAATTTTTAGCTTGCATGTCCGGTGTCTTCCATCCACTGCTCCAGCTCCGCCGCTGGCAGGGCCTTGGCGTAGAGATAGCCCTGGGCCTCATCGCAGCCCATGACTCTCAGTTGCTCCGCCAGGGCGGTATCCTCCACCCCTTCGGCAATGGTCCTGAGATTCAGACTGCGGGCGATCTGGATCATGGCTAGGACGATGGCCCGGTCTTCATCATTCTTGAAGAGGTCGATGATGAAGGAGCGGTCGATCTTGAGCGGCGGCGGCCTGTCGGCAGGCTTCGGCCAATGCTCACCGGCTTATCGACCGAGGGGTGGCCATCAGCTGGCCACCAGGGCCATTAATGCAAGGGGAAGACATAATTCATCCAGCCGGCCATGCGCAGCAGCACCTTGCGCAGGACGGCGATGTGGGGGAAATGCTCCGTATAGACCGCGGCCTGGCCGTACAGTCCTCCCGGCAGATGGCGAAGATCCAGGTCCGGGTCGGTAATGCGGATGGTGACCGCGACCCGGCCCGGATTCCGCTCCTGGTCGAAGCTGATGAAATCTCCGCCGGGCTTGAGCTGGCCCTCGGCAATGATGGGCAGTACCTGGGCAATCTCGCCCGAGAAAATCACCCCGGGAATGGCGTCCAGGGTCACCTCGGCCGCGCTGCCTATTGCCAGGCGCTGGAGACTGTTCTGGCGGAACCAGCCGGTGAAGAGCCGTTCCTCCTGGTGGACGAAGGTCATGACGGGGGTCATGGATAGGGGTAGCGCCATCATGCCAGGACGCAGGGTGAGCTGAGTGACGAAGCCGTCGCTCGGGGCCTTCACCACGGTTTGATCAACCTTAAAGCGGGCATTATCGAGTTTGGCCTGCAGTTCCTCGACCTTGGCGCGGCTCTGGTCGAGGACGCGCTCGCTGACCGCTCCCTTGCCAAGCAACTCCTTGGAACGGTCGAGATCCTTGCTGGCGGCAACCAGGTCGCCCTCGATCCCCCGGATCTCGTCCATGAAGGGCTCGGGGTCGATCTTGAACAGAACATCTCCCTGTTTGACTGGCGTATTCGCCTGGACTGGAACCTCGATGACCCGGCCGCGCACCTCGGGAATGATGGGCGTGGTCGCGAAATACTGGCGGGCGGTCTCCGAAAAGGGATGGTTGAAGTTCATCACCATCAGGAGGGTGCCGATGAGGACGATGCCACCCAGAAAGGCCGTCGGCACGGTCCACTTGTTAAGTGGAACCTTGAAGACCTTGAAAATGAAGACGCAAATGGCGGTATAGGTGAGAATAAGTAGAAAATCCATGTGTTTGGCTCACTCTTTGGGGGACTGTTCCAGGGATTCGAGACGGGCGGACAGGGTCTGGATCTCGGCCTTGATCCGGGCGATGTCCTCGACCTCGGCCAGGCCAACCTTCTGAAAGCCCCAGCCGCGATCCTCGCGATAGAGGGTGGCCCAGATCCAGAGGAAGGGCCAGATGGCGTGGAGGGTGAAGAGACTGATCCAGCCCGCGACGTGCAGGGCATCCTGCTGGGGATGATTGCGCTTTTTGGCGATCTCGTAGGGGATGTCGTGGATGACGATGATCCCGTAGAAGAGCACGATGGCGACAAAGAAGAGAATGCCCAGGGCAAAATAATCAAGAAACATCAGAGGACTCCTTGGTGAGAGATAAGGTTCGATCGCGGTTGGAACATCCGCGCGCAGGGGTCATGGGTCAGGAAGGCTCGCACTGGATTCAAGAGGGTTGCTCTCCCTTAATCCGCCTGGTGGACGAACTCGGCCAGGCTGAGGGGCCGGTGAAATCAAAACCCTGGGGGCAGCTTTTTCCAGGGATAGCCTTTGACCGCCAGATCATAGCCGGTCTGGTAAAGGGCCCGCATAAAGTCGGGGTCGAACTCCTCGGGGTGGGGGGCGTTGAAACTGGCGGGGACATAGGCCAGGTTGAAGTCCACGCCGTCACGCTGGGTGGTCAGATAGATTCGGTAGAGGTCACCCAGGCCCTGGGTGTGGATGAGGGACGAAATGGCTCGCCCGGCGATACTCATGGTGCGGCGCTCGACCTGAGCCCACTCGGGGTCGAGGCGGGCATTGCGGATCACATAGACCCGGCGCTCGCGGCTGACCCCCTGCTGTTTGCCGAGCGCCTTCAGGTTCAGCTTAGGGGGATAGACAAAGACCTGGGACATGGTGCCGCCGTCCACATGCATCTCCTGGTAGGACTGGCCCTGGGCCTCGACGTCGACGAGCACCGGCGGGAAGGCGCCGGGGATGGCGGCGGAGGCGATCATGATGGAACGGAAGAGGGGCAGGGCCTGGGGATTGCGACTCGCGGCGATCCGCGTCAGGTTCCAGAGCACCGCCTGGCGGGCATCCAGGTCCACGGTGCCGACCAGCAGCAACCGGCCCTTAGCGTATTCCCGGGCGATGGCATCGAGCAGGGCCTGATCCACCTCCTTTTCGATAAGTCGCCAGAGGGGCGCGTTGTCGGCCAGGGCATCGTTGGTGAGGGCGGCGAGCAGCGACCGCCGGATACTGATATCCGCGGGGGTTACCCGGGTATAAAGTCGCTTGAGCTGGTCATCGTAGGCAGAACCGAGGAAGGCAAAGGGGGCCATGAGGGCGCCGGTACTGACACCGGTTACCAGCTTGAATTCCGGCCGGTCTCCGGCGACCGTCCAGCCATTCAGGAGCCCCGTGCCGAAGGCCCCGTTGTCTCCGCCACCGGAAATGGCCAGGAAGGCCGTTGGGGGCAGGGGACCGCGGTGGCCGCTGGCGGCACGATAGGCCTGCTCACGCCGCAGGGACTCGATCGTCTCGCGCTCGATGGCCTCGTGGTCGAAGCCGATGCGGTATCGCACCGCTTCGAGTCCCGGGATTTGGGCCTGGGTGGTTATCGCCGGGGGCACCGCCTCCTGGCGGACGGGCCCCGCGCATCCCTGGGCGAGCACCAGCACCGCGGCCATGAAGATTAAAACGGGACCAAACCTGATACTCATCGTCGTTTGCCTCTGAATCCCGGGGATGTCCGTCTCCGTCCTTGCGGGGTATCCAAGCCGGGGGATGCCACGCCCGCCAGGCTGGGGGGTCTTTTGAGCATCGATTATCCGGGGAAAAGGTATCAGGCTAATCAGCGGCTGTCTTGATATTTCTTGCTGGTTTTTGGTCATCGCGGCCCTGAAACTCCTGCCCAGGTCGTTCATCCCGGGTTCGCGTCAATCCTGATTTCCCGGGAGTGCGCAAAAGGGTCTTTCTTAGTAGCATAAAACCATCATCCTACCCACCAACCAGCCAGGTACCTGCTCATGGCGCCGGTCCCGGACATCGAAGTGCAGAAGTCAGAAGGTCTGACGTGGCATAACGCCGCCGGCCTTGACCGCCATGCCCGGCGCGCGCCCTGTCGGACCTGGCCTGGCCGGGGGACCCGGATGCCTCCGATCGGTGTGGGCGCCGTCCTCCTGGCGGGGCTCTTGACGGGCTACCTGTCGGTGGCGCGAGCCCAGGACATCGAACCGCGCGCCTATGCCAATGCGCCGATCGGCGTCAATTTCCTGATCGGGGGCTACGCCTTCACCCGGGGCGCGCTCTCGACCGACACGGCGGTGCCGGTAACCGATGCCCGGTTCACCACCTCCAACGCCCTGCTGGGCTATGTGCGCGTACTGGATCTTTGGGGTCAATCCGCCAAGTTCGATGTGGTAGTGCCCTATAGCTGGTTATCGGGGTCGGCGAATTACCGGGGGGAGTCCTTCGAGCGGCTGGTCGATGGCTTCGGCGATCCCCGGTTTCGCCTGTCGGTCAACCTCTACGGGGCGCCGGCGCTGACGCTCAAGGAGTTCTCGAAATATCACCAGGACCTGATCGTGGGGGCCAGCCTGCAGGTCTCGGCGCCGCTGGGTCAGTATGACAACAGCCGGGTGGTCAACCTCGGGACTAACCGCTGGTTCGTTAAGCCCGAGATCGGCGTTTCCCAGGCCCTGGGTCCCTGGACCCTGGAGCTGGCTGGCGCGGCCACCCTGTTCACGGACAACCCGGACTTTTTCAATGGTCGCACCCGTTCGCAGGAGCCGCTGTACTCGCTGCAGGGACACCTCATTTATGCCTTTCGCTCGGGCATCTGGGCTTCCTTCGACACCACCTACTTCACGGGGGGCCGTACGACCCTGGAGGACGTGCTGAACAATGACCTCCAGCGCAACTGGCGGTTGGGGACTTCGCTATCCTTGCCCCTGGATAGACTCAACTCCATCAAGCTCTACGCCAGTTCGGGAGTAGAGGCCCGGACGGGGAATAATTTCGACCTGCTGGGCATCAGTTGGCAATATCGCTGGGGTGGCGGGCTGTAACGATTGAATCAACCTGGATGGTGGCCGCGATGAGTATCCTGAATCAAGAGTCCAAGCTGGAATTTCAACTGGGTGGCCCGGCTTACCGGCTCATGCAGCGCATCGGCCTCATCCGGGGCGAGGGCCCCTGTATTGGCCGGCGGATGATCGGTTTTCTGCTGATCACCTGGGTACCGCTCCTCATTCTGGCCCTGATCGAGGGCCAGGCGTTGGGGCCGACGCCCCGGGAATCCTTCCTGCTCGACTTCTCCACCTACGCCCGCTTCTTCCTGGCCGTCCCCCTGCTCTTCCTCTCGGAAGTCATCGTCGGGCCCCGACTCCAGACGGCCGGGTGGCATTTTGTGCGGGCCGACCTGGTCCGCCCGGAGGATCATCCCGCCGTCGAGGCGGCCATCCTCCGGGCCTGGCGACGTCGCGAGGCGCTTCTGCCGGAGTTGCTCATGCTGGGCTTGGCCCTGGTCGGTGCCTGGCAACTGACTCTAGATACCTGGGTCGGCGCGGCGAATGCCGACACCTGGCGGACCCATGTCACGGCGGCCGGGATCACGCTCACCTGGGCGGGGCTCTGGTACCACTTCGTGGCGGTACCCCTCCTGCAGTTCTTCATGTTCCGCTGGCTCTGGCGCCTGATCAGTTGGACCCTGTTTCTGCGCGACATGGCGCGGCTGAAACTTGATCTGGTGGCCACCCATCCCGACCGGGCCGCCGGGCTGGGCTTTCTCGGCGGGGCCCATCTCTCCCTGGCGATCTTTCCCTTTGCCTTCAGTTGCGTCCTGAGCGCTCAGGTGGCCTTCCAGGTCTATTTCGATGCCGTGCCGATCACCTCCTTTAAGCTAATCTTCGTGGTCTATCTGGTGCTGATGCTGCTGCTCATTCTGGGTCCCTTGCTGATTTTTGCCCCCCTGCTGGCCCGGACCCGGCGGCGGGGACTGCGGGAATACAGCATCCTGGCCAATAGCTACAACCGCGCCTTCCACCAAAAGTGGGTGACCGGCCCGCCACCCGCGGATGAACCCCTCCTGGGCAGCGCCGACATCCAGTCCCTGGCCGACCTGGGTAATAGTTTTGGCCTGATCCGGGAAATGAAGATCTTTCCCTTCAGCCAACAACAGATCCTCCAGATTGCGATTATCTCGAGTCTCCCCGGCCTGCCCCTCATCTTCCTGGTGATGCCGGTGGGGGAACTGCTGCAGTTGCTGGCCGGGGCGCTCTTGTAGGTTATGAGGCCGCCTCGGGCCCTGGCATGCGCACCAGGGGGGCGCTATCCAGCACCCGGCGGGCCACGTCGGTCAGGGTCTCCAGATTCATGCGGTTGATAAAGGCGCTGAAGGTCAGGATGGCCAGCAGGTAGCGGGGATCGCTGATCCAGGGGGGCAGGAAGCGCGGCGCCCGGCACAGGCCCATGGCATAGAGCTCGCACAGGGCGGGGATGTCGAAGGTATCCAGTTTGCCGCAGAAAAGCAGGCTGAGGCAGTCCGCCCGCCCGGCGGCGAAGGCCGCGCGGATGATGTTGTTCACCTGGAGCAGACCCAGGAGATAGACCAGGTCCTTGCAGAAGGGAGCGCCCCCGGTGATGACGCCGCCCCGGAAGACCCGGCGGGTACTCTCGAAGGCCTGATCCGGATCGCCGGTACGCTCCAGAAAAAAGCCATTGACCTCCAGAAAATCCGCGCCCTCAATGGCCATTTGGATGGCCAGCACCCGATCCGCCAGGCGCCGCAGTCGGTCCAGTTCGATGGAGCCGCTGATCACCTCCGCGAAGACCGCCAGCCCTTCCTGGGTGCGGGTGGTGCCCGGATGGCCGGCCGCCAGCAGGGGCAGGTCGGTCTGGGCC
>JBASIS010000304.1:0-28783 GCA_049654905.1 Chromatiaceae bacterium | reverse complement strand
TGGTCGGATTTTCCAGGATGCGGACCACCACCTCACGGTAGATGCCTCCGGACTGGCGCTCCAGGGCGGCGCCGAAATCCTTGGCGTCCTTGGCGGCATAGGTGAGGTCCAGGCTGTCGTTGGCATAATCCGAAACCCCGGCCACCAAGGCATACAGCTTGGGCTTGATAACCAAATCCCCCGTTGTCGTGGCAAATGCAGGCGGGGACGGAATCCCAGCCACTTGGAGACGGTTGATGCGGCGAAGGGCCAGTTCTTGGAATTGGCCCTGCGGATACTTGGCGAGGTAGGCCTGGAAATCGGTTGGGTCATCGCTATTCTTGACGCTGTTCCAGAACTCCAACTCGAACTGCGGGTTATCGGACGCGGCAGTAACCGGCGCCCCCACGGTGGGCCTCAGCGCGACACGAGACGGCCGAAAGGCAAACTGCCCGAGCACCACCCCCTCGATCCAGGGGGTCTGGGCCCCGCCGGTTTCCTGGTCAACGGCCAGCGCGGCACGCTTAAAAGCTTGTTCGACCTCCAGGCCGGGCTCGTCCATCGCCGAGAGAAGATGCTTCGTGAATACGCCATTGCGCCCATCACCGTCACTCGCGACGGCCCCCGGCTGGGTAGCGTAGAGGACCAGGGTGCCCTTGGCCGGGCTCAGCCTGGCCAGGCCGCGACTGGCGGAGCGGAAGGTGCTGGGAAAGGGATTGTTGCGGCAGGCATCGAGGACGACCATGTTCAGCCCATTACCGGACTCGCCCATGCCATCGAGCACCCGCCCGGCGTCCACCGCCTTGTAGCGCAGGTCCACCGCGCCGTTAAGGATCGCCCCGATCGGGAGCAGATAGTTGCGACCCTGGTATTCGATGCCGTGACCGGCAAAATAGAAGAGTCCAACCTTGCCCGGCCCGGTCAGGGCGCGGGTGAAGGTATCAATCGCCTCTTCCATTGCCCGCTGATCCGCATTGAGCAGCAGTTCCACCTGAAACCCGAGTCCGCGCAGCTTCGCGGCAAAATCGGTCGCGTCGTTCACCGGATTGGCGAGCGCGCCCTCGGCATAGGCACTGTTGCCAATGACAAGGGCGAGCCGACCCCCGCCGGCTACCCCCACCGGCATTACGGCCAGCAGCGCTGCGGTGACCAGAAGTCGTGCCCAGCACCTCAAGCCATTTGGTATCATCGCCGAAACTCCCCCCGTCTCATGCTCCGCCACCCCTGCGGGTAGGCCTGTACGCAGAGGTAGCATAACGCATCCCTTGGCCGCAAAAACTGCTAAACAACAACGACGGCGGGTGCGTGGCGCACAGGCACCCTGTCCGAATGGGCCGACGCGGCCGACGAGGCGGCCTACCATGGGCTTTGAGCGTTGTACCGTCGCAGGGCCTATCCAGGCCCGGTCACCCCGCCTTCCGCGCGTCATTGACGAGCCGGGCCGGTATCCGGAGCACCAGGATGGCCCCCAGGACAAGGGCCAGAATCAGCAGAGGCATGCCGGCCTCGGGATTCTGGGTGGTATCCCGCAACCAACCGATGGCCACCGGGCCGAGAAAGCCCGCCAGATTGCCCAGCGCATTGATGAGGGCGATACCCGCGGCGGCGGCGGTGCCGCTCAGCAGGGCGGCCGGCAGGCTCCAGAAGGCTGGCAGGGCACTCATGATCCCCATGGTGGCCAGGCTCAGGGCGGCCAGCGCCAGCCAGGGGTGGTCGGCCCACACCACGCTCAAGCCCAGGCCCAGGGCGCCGGCCAAGGCGGGCAGGGCCAGGGTCCAGCGCCGTTCGCCCCGGCGATCCCCCGCTTTGCCGACCAAAACCATGGTGGGTATCGCCAGGGCATAGGGGATGGCGCTCAGCAAGCCGATCATGAGCGGGTCCGTGGTCCCACTATCGCGCAGCAGGCTGGGCAGCCAAAAACCGAGGCCATAGAGGCCCATCACCAAACAGAAGTAAATACTGGACAGCCACCAGATGTGGCCATCGGTCAACACCTCCCTGATCGGTGGGGAGGGCTTACGGGCCTCCTCGGCGGCGATGGGCGCGGCCAGCAGGGCCTTTTCATTCGGGGTCAGCCACTTGGCATCGGCGATGCGATCGTCCAGCCAAAACAGAATCACCAGGCCCATGAAGATGGGTGGCAGCCCCTCCAGCAGGAAGAGCCACTGCCAGGCAGCCCAGCCGAAATGGCCATCGAAATTATCGAGAATCCACCCGGACAGGGGTCCGCCTATGAGGCCCGCCAGGGCGATGGCGATCATGAAAAGGGCGTTGATGCGCCCCCGTCGCTCGGCCGGGAACCAATAGGTCAGGTAGAGGATGATGCCGGGAAAGAAACCAGCCTCGGCAATGCCCAGCAGGAAGCGCAGGAAGTAGAACATCTCCGCCGTCGTCACCCACATCATGGCCAGGGAGACGAGGCCCCAGGTCATCATGATGCGTGCGATCCAGCGTCGCGCCCCGACCTTGTGCAGGATGACGTTGCTGGGCACCTCGAAGAGAAAATAGCCGATGAAGAAGATGCCCGCGCCCAGGCCATAAACCGCCTCGCTGAACCCCAGATCCGCGCTCATCTGCAACTTGGCGAAGCCGATATTGATGCGATCCAGATAGGCCAGTATGTAGCAGAGGCCCAGCAAGGGCAGCAGCCGCCAGGCGATCTTACGGTAGGCCGCGTTGGCGTTGGCAGTCGAGGTCGAGTCTGGGTTGGCGTCCAAGAGAAGGTTATTATTCAAGCTAAATCCTTGGGATATCCAAAACAGCGGGGTTAGGGGATTCCCGGGCCGGATGGCCGGTGGCGGTAGGCGGGGGTGTCGACAGCATGGATGCTGTCGTCAAGCCTACAGGGATGTATTCACGGCGTCCCCCGCCAGCCGCCACCGGCCATCCGGCCCTACCGCCAGAGGCCGAAGAGAGGCTGAAGATGGGTATGATAGGCGTCCAGCAGTCCCTTAGGGATACCTAATCAGGGCGAGGTTGTCACCCGCCCACCGAGCCGGGATACCGGCCTGGTTGCCATGGGCACCCCAATGCCCGATCATGCGCCTCAGCCTATTCCTCGCCAGCCGCCAGGGTGAAATCCGCATGATCCGGGTCGAACATCTCTCCAAGCGTTTTGGTGATCTGGAAGTCCTCAAGGATATCAATGTCGAGATCGACCAGGGCGAGGTCATCTCCATCATCGGGCCCTCCGGCACCGGCAAGAGCACCTTCCTGCGCTGCCTGAATCTGCTTGACCAGCCCTCGGGCGGCCACATCGAAATCGACGGCCAGGACATCCTGGCCCCGGGTGCCAAAGTGCCGGCCCTGCGGCGGCGCATGGGCATGGTCTTTCAGTCCTTCAACCTCTTCGCCCACCTGACCGCCCTGGAGAATCTCACCATTGGCCCGGTGCGCCTGCTTGGCAAAAAGGCGGCGGAGGCCACCACGAACGGCCTGGAGTTGTTGCGCATGGTGGGCCTGGTGGAAAAGGCCCACAGCTTTCCCGACGAACTCTCCGGCGGGCAGAAGCAGCGCGTGGCTATCGCCCGCTGCCTGTCCATGGAGCCGGAGATCATCCTCTTCGACGAGCCCACCTCGGCCCTGGATCCCACCATGGTCAGCGAGGTGCTGGCGGTGATCCGCCGCCTGGCCAAGCAGGGCATGACCATGGCCATCGTCACCCACGAGATGGAGTTCGCCCGCGATGTCTCCACCCGGGTCTTTTATATGGACCAAGGCCTGATCTACGAGGAGGGCCCGCCCGAGCAGATTTTCGACAACCCTCAACGCGAACGCACCCGCGACTTTATCGGCAAGGTCCGTAGCCTGGCCTGGCGGGTCGAGACCGCCGATTACGACCTCTACGCCCTGGTCGGCAAGATCGAGGGCTTCTGCGAAAAGCACCTGATCCCGCACCGCGCCGCTCACGCGGCGCAACTCCTGGCGGAGGAGCTCCTGGGCATCCTCCTGACCGGTCCCGGACCCCACGGCATCGACCTGGTGCTGGCCTATTCCGAAAAGCTCCGCAGCCTGGAGCTGCGCCTGGACAGCGCCGGTCCCCCCGGGAACCCTCTCGAAACAGCCGATCTCCCCGACGACCTGGCCCTCGCCATTATCCGCAACTATGCCGAGGACATCGCCTACGAGCGCGTCGAGGGGCTCAACCGGCTGCGGATGCGGGTTAAATAAGATCATTCCGAGGATCCCATGCCAATGAACTCCAGTGAAAATCCATCCGCCACGCCAGCACGTAAAGCTGATGACGCCATCCGTAGCCAGGTGCGCGAGGACTATGCCCGCGTGGCCCAGGGCGGCGGGGCGGGCGGCTGTTGTGGCCCCACCCCCGCACCCGCCTGTTGCGGCGATGCCCCGGAGTTGAACATAAACACCCTGGTCTCCCTGCGCCTCGGCTACAGCCAGGTGGATCTGGACCTGATGCCGGCCGGAGCGGACATGGGACTGGGTTGCGGCAACCCGGGCGCCATCGCCGCCCTGCGGCCTGGGGAGGTAGTGGCCGACCTGGGTGCGGGCGGTGGCATCGATGCCTTCCTTGCCGCCCGCGAGGTCGGCGCCACGGGCCGCGTCATCGGTATCGATATGACGCCGGACATGGTCAGCAAGGCCCGACACAATGCCGAACGGGGCGGCTTCACTAACGTGGAGTTCCGTCTCGGCGAGATCGAATACCTGCCGTTGGCGGATGCCTCGGTGGATGTCATCCTCTCTAACTGCGTCATTAACCTGTCGCCGGACAAACCCCAGGTCTTTCGCGAGGCCTTCCGCGTCCTCAAGTCCGGTGGCCGGCTGGCCATCTCTGACGTGGTCGCCACCGCCGAACTGCCCCCGGAATGGCGGGATGACCCCAGGCTGCATTCCGGCTGCATGGCCGGCGCGGCGCGGATCGCGGACCTGGAGGCCATGCTCGCCACGGCGGGCTTCACCCGCATCGCCATCCAGCCCAAGGACCAGTCCCGGGAATTCATCCGCGACTGGGCGCCCGGTCGGGGGGTAGAGGACTATCTGGTGGCGGCCACCATCGAGGCCATCAAGCCTTTGGCAGCCGCCTCTACCCAATGCAACTGAGTTTTTGGGTTCCCGGGCCAGGGGCGGGCAGGCAGCCAATAGCGAACCTCCTGATTCGGCACCCCTGCCGACGGGCCCGGAAGGGCCGTAAAACCATCGACCGGCGAGACCCCGTCCGTTAGAATACCCACGTCATTGGGGAGTAGCCGCTCTGTGTTGGTTAGAGGCTTACGTCAACATACTTGACCGGCAGGTCATGGCGTAAGCAGTTTCCTGGCTTGGTGAGACCTTTGACCATGACGCCTCCTGATTGGCCGAGGAGGCGTCATGGTCATTTGTCTTCAAGTCCGGCCTAGGAAACCTCATGGCACCGTTCCTCGTATCCTCTCCCGGCATACTCGCCAACCCTGCAATCGGTCACCCGATCCCGGCCCTGGCCGCTATCCCCAGGCCCCCCGCCACCCGCCTTCCCCCTTGCCGGTTGCCTTCCTGGCCACTCCAGGGGATGTTTCCCGTCTGGCGTCGTCCCCGGACCCGAGGTTCCCCACCGCCAGCGGCATGAGTTTTATACAAAATTGTTCAATCGGATATCGCGGAATCCCGGCACCGATGAGCAGGGCGACCTGACCTGATACTCGCGCGGTACTGGACTGGTAAGGAGAACGAGGATGCATATCGACAATCTTGCGAACTGGCAGCACGATCACGTCTTTGACGTTGGCAGCGAGGCCGCCGAACGGGGCACGCGTCTGGTGATGTGGATCACCGCCGCCATGATGGTGATCGAGATCACCGCCGGCTGGTGGTACAACTCCATGGCCCTGCTGGCCGACGGCTGGCACATGAGCTCTCATGCGGTGGCCATCGGCCTGTCGGCGATGGCTTACGCTTCGGCGCGGCGCTACGCCCGGGACCCGCGGTTCACCTTTGGCACCTGGAAGATCGAGGTGCTGGGGGGTTTCGCCAGCGCCATCTTCCTCCTGGGCGTGGCCCTCATGATGGTGGTGAGCTCCGTCGAGCGCATCCTGTCGCCCCAGCCGATCCAATACCAGGAAGCCATCGTCATCGCGGTGCTGGGCTTGCTGGTCAACCTGGTATCCGCACTCATTCTTGGCAAGGCACATCACCATGATCACGGGCAACATCATGATTATCACCAAGATCACGGGCATCACCATCATCACCCCCACGACCAGGGGCAAAATCCCGATTTGAACCTGAAGTCGGCCTATCTGCACGTCATCGCCGACGCGGCCACTTCCATACTGGCCATCGTCGCCCTGATGGGCGGATGGATTTATGGCTGGATGTGGCTCGACCCGGCCATGGGCATCCTGGGCGCCATCCTGGTGGCGATCTGGGCCAAGGGGCTGATTATCGAGACCAGCAAGGTGCTCCTCGATCGGGAAATGGATCACCCGGTGGTCGATGAGATCCGCGAGATCGTGGAAACCGGTCCCGAGGCGGGAGAGACACGCATCACCGACCTGCATGTGTGGCGGGTGGGTAAGAACGTCTATGCCTGCGCCCTCACGGTCCTCACCCACGACCTTGCCCTCACCTCGGACGCGATCCGTCAGCGCCTGGCGGTCCACGAGGAGATCGTCCACTCGACCATCGAGATCCAGGTTTGCCCGGACGCCATGCCCCCGCCCCGCTCCGCGCCGGCCTGAAGGCTTCCCTCTGGTTCCCGCCGCCCCCTTCTACCAGCCCAATAACGAGATCAATGACATGTCCGCGCTAGAGACCCTCACCGCCATTTTTTCCACCTTCGGCCTCATCTTCCTGGCCGAGATCGGGGACAAGAGCCAACTGGTTTGCATGACCCTGGCTGCCCGCCATCGCCACCTGCCCGTACTGCTCGGCGCCATCGCCGCCTTCCTCATCCTCAATACCCTGGCGGTCGTCTTTGGCGCCGGTTTGGCGCAATGGATACCGGAAAAGATCCTGGCCGGGGCCGTGGCTATACTCTTCGGGGCCTTTGGCATCAAGTCCCTGCTCACCCGGGAGGAGGTAACGGAGGATGGCGAGGTCGAGGAAAAGCCCGGCCATGGCATCTTCGCCACCACCTTCCTCATGCTCTTGCTGGCGGAGATGGGCGACAAGACCCAGATCGCCATTGCCGGCCTGGCCAGCACCCTGCCCTCCCTAGCGGTCTGGATCGGCGCCACCCTGGCCCTGATCACCACCTCGGCCTTGGGGGTCTGGCTGGGCGTCACCCTTCTGCGGCGCATCCCCATCCATCGGCTCCACCAGGTCAGCGGGGTCTTCTTCCTGGTGCTGGCGGCCTTCGCGGCGACGCGGGTCTTCTGAGGGGGTTCTGGATCAGGTGCTTGCCCCGCCCGCTTCCTGGGCCGGGCGACCCTCGCGGGCCTTCTTGATCAGCCAATCGGTGATATCGAGCCGACCCTCGTGACCACGACCGGCATCGCCGAGGACCCGATAACGCCCATCGACAATGATGCTCGGCACCGAGTTGATCTGGAAACGCTTTGCGCTGGCCTGCGCCTGGCGCAACCGGGTGCCCACGGCGACGCTGTTAAACTGCTTTTGAAAGGCCTCCGGGTTAAGCCCCTGTTTGGCCACCCAGTCCAGGACCGCCTTTTCCGTGTAGAGGCTGACCCGCTGGATGCGGATGGCATCGAACACCGCCTGGTCCAGACGCTCCAGGGCACCTTCCAGTTCCAGGGCAAAGTAGAGTCGCCCCAGGACGGTCCAGGCCGCGCGGCCGAAGGTGACGGGCAAGCGCTGAAACTCCACGTCGGTTGGCAGTTCCTTGGCCCAGGCCGTGATCAGGGGATTCAAGTCGGCGCAATGCGGGCAACCATAGGAGAAAAACTCACTGACCCTGACCACCTGACCTGGAGCATGCACCACCGGGTCAGGCAGGGCTTCCCAATCCCGACCTTCCACCCAATCCTCGCCCCAAGGCCAGGCCCAGGCCCGGGGCATCGCGGCCATGGCCAGCGCGGTTGCCAAACCAGCATGAAAATCGCGACGGGTCATGACCATGGCGTACCTTGAGGAAGTAAATGGGGCCTGGCAAGCGGCAGATTCAAGGGATTGGGCGTCCGCACCGCTGGCGCTGACTGATTATGACAGGCCTGGCCCCCGGCCTGGGAAGGCGCGAAGCCAGGCCCAGAGGCTGGTGACCAGAACCAGGATAAAAAACAGCAGCGCCCACTGGACCAGGGACAGGCCCAAAACCACCAGGGCCTTATCCTCGCAGAACCCGGTCGCCAGGAAGAGATCGGATTCTAGTTGACCCAGCCACTCCACCAGCCGCTCGATCGGATCCAATTCACTGCCGAGACAGGCCACCGCGCCCGGGGGCTGCTCCTGCAACCAGGTCTGAAAAGCCGCCGTAACCGTACCGCCCGCCGCGGTGAGAGCGACCAAACCACCCGTAACCCGGCGGGCCAGACCCGGCCCCGGCGAGAGGGCCGCACCGAGGGCCAGCACGGCGATCAGCATGAAGAGTAGCCGCTGGAAAATGCACAGATGACAGGGCTGCAAGCCGAGCCAATGGGTTACCAGGATGCTGGCCAGGGCCAGGGCGGCGCTGCCCGCGGCCAGGATCAGCCAGGTTTTGCGATCTCTATCGATCGTCATGGGATACCCCCTCCAACGCGAACTTAAGCATGACAAACATCCGATCTCGGTTCCCGGAGCAGGGTACCCCCTTGAGTCCCTGGCCTGGCCGCAGGATGCCGGCGGCCACCTACTCAACAAAGGTCGGGATGATGAGGCCCCCGAGGGGTGTCGTAAAGAAAGAAATTGACCGCCGCGCGCCCTCAGGCCATCAAGAGTTGCTTGATCTCCGCTACCGACAAGACCCGGCCGACGCTCTTGACCTCGCCATCAATCGCCAGAGCCGGGGTACTCATGACCCCGGCATCAATGATGGCATTGATGTCCGTCACCTTCTCCAGTTCATAGTCCAGGCCGAGGGACCTGGCGGCGACATCGGTGTTAAGGGCCAGGGTCGCGCACTTAGCGCAGCCGGAGCCCAGGATTTGCAGCTTGATCATGTCATTTACTCCATTAAGGATAGAAGGTACCAAACACCAGGCCGGTGATGGTCGCCATGACCACCACCAGCGAGCAATAGACCACCGTCTTTTGGGTACCAAGAAAGCCACGGATGACCAGCATATTCGGCAGCGACAGTGCCGGTCCGGCCAGCAGCAGGGCAAGCGCCGGACCCTTACCCATCCCAGCGCCGAGCAAGCCCTGCACGATCGGCACCTCGGTCAGGGTAGCGAAGTACATAAAGGCACCGACCAGGGCGGACAGAAAATTGGCCGACAACGCATTCCCGCCGACCGCCGCGCTGATCCACTCCGCGGGAATGATACCGTCATGACCGGGCCGCCCCAGCAAAAACCCCGCCAACAGGACCCCGCCCAACAGCAAGGGCATGACCAACCGGGCGAAACCCCAGGTCTGGCTCAGCCACTCCTCCCCATCACCGGGTTGCAGGGCCGCGGCCAGCGTCAAGCCCAGCAAGCCAGCGCTGAATGCCACCACGGGCTGCTGCGGCAAGAGCCAGGCCAGGGCGACCACCATCAGGCCAGTGGCGGCGAGGGGCGGCCAGGCCCAGCGAAAGCGCCACGCCAGTAGCACCGCCAGGCCAATAGCCGCAAACGCCGTCAGCGGCCATTTCCAGGCGTAGATCAGATGCCACGCCCCGCCGTCCTCGGCGCTGGCTGGTGCCCAGTTGGCGAAAACCAACACCGCCACCTGCAGGGCAAAAAAGGCGGCGGTATCCCCCAGCGGCCGACTTTCCGCCCCACTCAGGATAAAGCCCTTCCGCGCCGCCGCCCGTTCCTGCTCCTCGCGGCGATAGAGGCCCTGCATGATGAGCCCTATGACCATGGAGAAAGTGACCGCGCCCACCGCCCTCGCCACGCCCAACTCCAGGCCCAGGATCTTGGCGGTCATCACGATGGCCAGCACATTGATGGCCGGCCCGGAATAGAGAAAGGCAATGGCTGGCCCCAGGCCGGCGCCGCGCCGGTAAATACCCCCGAACAGCGGCAGCACGGTGCAGGAGCAGACCGCCAGGATCGAGCCGGACACCGAGGCGACACCGTAGGCCACCGCCTTAGGAGCTGTCGGCCCAAGATACTTCATGATCGCATCCTTGCTCAGGAAGACCGCGATGGCACCGGCGATGAAAAAGGCCGGCACCAGGCATAGCATCACATGTTCGCGGGCATACCAATTGAGGAGCGCCAGCCCTTCCAGCACGGCATTGTCGAAGCGCGGGACACCCACCGGCATGAACAAGACCAGCAGGAAGACAGCGACGATACCCGCAAGCCATTTCAATTCGGTCGGATTATCCCGAATAGCCCCGCGCAGCCGCGCCAGCGGATGGGAGGCCGCGTCCAAGGGTGTGGGTGTGGTTGGTTGAGTAGCCATGTTGCTTAAATGCTATCTCGGATAGTCCAGCCGCCAAACCCGCCGCTGCTCCACGGCAAAGACCGAGGCTGGATGGATGAACCGTGCCTCTCCACTAAAGAGGCAAAGCAGGATTAGGGCTTCCTCGCCATTCCGGCATAGCCGATCATGGCCCCCTTGCGTGCGATCCTATTGCCCGGGAAATCCGTTTCTTCACGAATAAGTTTGATCCAGGTAGTCGAGGTGTACGGGCATCTTCAGGGCATGAGGACGCAAGCCTTGGACTTGGCGCACCACCTCGTCCCGTTCCATGCCGGACTCCAGCAAGAGGATGGCCGCCATGAAGCCGGTGCGACCCGATCCGCCGCGACAGTGAATGGCGATGGTGCCCTGCTGGTCGAGCATCGACAGGAGGGCCTGCTTTTGGGTGGCGAACGCCGTCGCAAAGCGCTCGTCGGGAGCATGGTCGTCCTCCACGGGCAGGTGAAACCATGGGATACCATGGTCCGTGCAGGATCCGGGAAGAGACTGAGCGGCGAATTTTGCCAACTCCTCATCGGGCATAAGGGTGATCAGGGCCTGGGCCCCCGCCGCCTTCAAGGTCGCTACCGCAGCCTCCACGGAGGTGTCTTTGGTGCCGGGGCAAGGGGTAAAGATCAGCGTCGCGCCACCGGCCAGGGCCAATTTATCGTAGGGATGAGACATGCTTTAGGGTCCGTTATCGAGATTGAAAACAGCAGATTGCCCCGTGGGTCAATCTTATTCAGAGTTACTCTTGCCCGCCAGTCAGGCCAGCCTCATACCAACCCTTGCTGGCATTAACGAGCTTGACCACCAGCAGCATCACCGGCACCTCGATCAAGACCCCCACGACCGTCGCAAGCGCGGCGCCGGACTGGAAGCCGAAGAGGCTGATGGCCGCCGCGACCGCCAGTTCGAAGAAGTTGCTGGCGCCGATCAGGGCCGAGGGACAGGCAACGCTATGCTTTTCACCGACCTGGCGGTTCAGCCAATAGGCCAGGGATGAGTTGAAAAAGACCTGGATCAGGATCGGCACCGCCAGCATGGCAATGATCAGAGGTTGCTTGATGATTTGCTCGCCCTGGAAGGCGAACAACAACACCAGGGTCAGGAGCAGTGCCAGGATGGAGGCGTGGCCCAGGGTCGCCAGAGTGGCGGCGAAGCGGGCCTGCCCCTGTTGCAGTAGCCAGTAGCGCCAGACCTGGGCGAGAGCAACCGGGATCAGGATATAGAGCAGCACCGACGTCAAGAGCGTAGCCCAGGGCACGACGATCGCCGAGAGCCCGAGCAGGAGCGCCACGATCGGCGCGAAGGCGACGATCATGATGGCGTCGTTAAGCGCTACCTGCGACAGGGTGAAATAGGGATCACCGCCGGTGAGCCGGCTCCAGACGAAGACCATGGCGGTACAGGGCGCGGCGGCGAGTAGGATGAGCCCGGCGACATAGCTGTCGAGTTGCTCCGCCGGCAGCCAGGGGGCAAAGACCTGGCGGATGAAGATCCAGGCCAGCAGCGCCATGGAGAAGGGCTTGACCGCCCAGTTGATGAAGAGAGTCACGCCGATCCCCTTCCAATGGGACCTGACCTGGCCCAGAGCACCGAAGTCGATCTTCATCAGCATGGGGATGATCATCACCCAGATCAGGACCCCGACCGGCAGATTGACCTGGGCGACCTCCAGCCGGCCCAGGAACTGGAAGGGGGCGGGGAACAGCTGACCGAGCCCGATACCGATGAGGATGCAGAGGGCGACCCACAGGGTCAACCAGCGCTCAAACAGGTTCAGGGGGGCACCGGCGGCCTGCTTGCCGACGATTTCACATTGGGCGCTCACGGCGTATCTCCCTTGTTGGTTGAGTGGCGGCGTCGCCTGCATAAATCCAGGCCGCGGCGGCCAGGGTGATCCCGGTCCAGGAACCCGGCCCGCCACCGCCCTGACAGGCCGGGCGCGCGGCCCGGAGGACAGCTGGCTCAGGTCGCCGGTTTGACCTCCAACTCCTCCCCCTTCACCGGCGGGAGCATAAATGAGATCAGCGCCGCCGCCGCGACAAAGGCGGTGGACACCCAGAGGCAGCCCTCCAGGCCCTGGGTCTGATAGACCCAGCCCGACAGCACCGTCCCGGTCAACCGGCCCGCCGCATTGGCCATGTAGTAGAAGCCGACGTTCATGGCCACCTTGTCCTGGTCCGAGTAGGCCAGGATCAGGTAGGAATGGACGGCGGAGTTGATGGCGAAGACGGCGCCGAAGGCAAAGAGGCCGATGATCAGCGCCAGGGCGGGATCAAGGCCCTTCATCAAGGCCAGGGCGATGCCCGCCGGGAAGACCGCCAGAAGCAGGGCCCAATTGCGCGCGCTCTTACCCTGGGGTCCCTTGCCGCCATGGCCCTGGCGCAGCAGGGCCGGTGCCCCCGCCTGGACGAAGCCATAAGCCACCACCCAGAGGGCCAGGAAGCCGCCGACTTCGAGATGGTTCCAGCCGGTCACCGAGGCCAGGAAGACCGGCAGGCCGACCACGAACCAGACATCCCGCGAGCCAAACAGGAAGAAGCGCGCCCCGGACAGGACGTTGATCTCCCGGGTCTTGGAGAAGATCTGGCTGATCTTGGCCTTAACCTTGGTCGTCCCCAGCCCGGATGGCAGGGCCCAGGCGACATAAACATAGAGGACAAAGAGGGACGTCGCCATGCCCGCCAGGGCCCAACGGAAGCCCACTGTATAGAGCAGCAGCCCCCCCAGGAAGAAGCCGACGCCCTTGAGGGTGTTTTTCGACCCGGTGAGGATGGCTACGTACTTGAACAGCCGCGTCTCGGCGTCCGCCCCCTGGGGCACCACCGTCTTGACGCTGGACTTGGCGCTCATCTTGTTGAGGTCCTTGGCGATACCGGACAGGGCCATGGCGGTCATGACATAGGTGACGGTCAACCAGGCCGGGTCCACCGCCAGCATGCCCAGGGCCAGGACCTGGAGGAAGCCCCCCGCGACCATGGTGCGGTTGAGGCCGACATGGGCGGCGATCCAGCCCCCCAAGCCGTTGGTGATGATGCCGAACACCTCGTAGAGGAGAAAGAGGAAGGCGATCTCCAGGGGGCTGAAACCCTGATTGTGGAAGTGCAGGACCACCAGCATGTGGATGGCCCCGTCCGTCAGGGTAAAGCCCCAATAGGCGCCGGTGACAACCAGGTAGGTGCGCAGGGCGGCATCCATGGCTACAGCATCCGCGCCAGCTTGCGGGTGATATCCATCATGCGGTTGACATAGCCCCACTCGTTGTCGTACCAGGCGTAGATCTTGACCTGGGTGCCATCGATCACCAGGGTGGAGAGGGCATCGACGATGGAGGAACGTGGATCGCCCTTGAAATCCACGGAGACCAGGGGCCGTTCCTCGTAACCCAGAATATCCTGGAGCTCGCCGGCGGCGGCCTCCTTGAAGAGGGCATTGACCTCCTCCGCCGTCACCGGCCGGGCGGCCTCGAACACGAAGTCGGTGAGGGAGGCATTCAACAAGGGCACGCGCACGGCATGACCGTTGAGTTTGCCCATCAGCTCGGGGAAGATCTTGGTGATGGCCTTGGCGGAGCCGGTGGTGGTGGGGATCAGGGATTGCCCCAGGGCGCGGGCCCGGCGCAGGTCCTTGTGGCCGCGATCGACGATGGTCTGGGTATTGGTGATGTCGTGAATGGTGGTCATGCAGCCGCGCAGGATGCCAATCTTCTCGTGCATGACCTTGACCACCGGCGCCAGGCAGTTGGTGGTGCAGGAGGCGGCGGTGACGATGTCATGGACGGCCGGGTCGTAGAGGTGGTCGTTGACCCCATAGACGAGGTTGAGGGCCGGATCGGGCACCGGGGCGGACACCACCACCTTCTTGACGCCCTGATCAAAATAGGGCTGGAGGGCCTCCGCGGTCTTGAAGCGCCCGGTGCAGTCCACGACGATATCGATGCCCTTGGCACCCCAGTCGATCTCCTCGAGGGTGGCGCCCATGCTGAAGCCGACCTCCTGACCAACGACGATGAGCGCCTCGGGCCGGGAGCTGATCTGGTCCTGGCACCAGCGGCCATGGACCGAGTCGAATTCCAGCAGGTGGGCCTGGCAGACGGCATCGCCCTTGATCTCGTTGACGTGGACGATCTCAAACTCCGGACTCCCCCAGCCCGCGCGGAAGCCCAGTTTGCCCATGCGACCAAAACCGTTGATGCCAATACGAATCGCCATGCTGTTTTCTCCGGGTGAGTGAGCTGATACATCTGTCCGCTAAAATATACGAAGAAACGGATATATTAGCAAGCCCCGGGTGAACGCCGGCTAGGGGCAACCCCGACAGACCCGATCACGTCTGGGGAGAATTTTTCGGTAATATGACCAGCCCGTCAGCGTCTGGCAATGACTATACTCAGCGCTGCGCCCCCACTCTGGCCATCTCCATCAATGGAAAACCTGGTAACCATGAAAATAGACAAATTTCGGATCGCCCCCGGCGCCAAGGTCAAGCTCGGCAAGATCGACCCCGCGGACACGGGTGACTATAAGAACCATGCCGATGCGGCCCAACGCCAGGAGGAATTGCTCGTCCGGATGCGCGAACTCCAGGCCAAGCTCTACGCGACCAAGACCAATGCCCTGGTGATCGTCCTGCAAGGGCTGGATGCTGCAGGCAAGGATGGGGTGGTCACCCATGTCATGTCCGGCCTCAACCCCGAGGGGACGCGCGTCGCCTCCTTCAAGCAGCCCACCGCCGACGAGGCCGCCCACGATTTTCTCTGGCGCGTCCACCCCCATGCCCCCGCCAAGGGGGACATCGTCATCTTCAACCGGTCGCATTACGAGGATGTCCTGGTTGTCCGGGTGCACCAGTTAGTGCCCAAGGTCGTCTGGAAGTCGCGCTACGAACACATTCGCAACTTCGAGCACCTCCTCGCCGCGGGCAACGACACCACGGTATTGAAATTCTATCTGCATATCTCCCGCGAGGCCCAGCTCGCCCGCTTCAAGGTCCGCCTCGACGAGCCGGATCATGAGTGGAAAATCAGCAAGACCGACTACGCGGAGCGGGAGCTCTGGGACGAGTACACGGCGGCCTTCGAGGAGGCCATCGCCCAGACCAGCACGGCGGAGGCGCCCTGGTTCGTGATCCCGTCGGACAATAAGTGGTTCCGCGACCTGGCTATATCGGAGGTCATCGTCGCCGCCATCGAGGGGATGAATCTGCAACTCCCCAAGACCGAGGTGGATCTGGAGGTGATCAAGCAGGATTACGCCAAGGCCCTTGCGGAGGAATCCCCCGAAAACCAGAAAAAGATTGCCAAGCTGGTCAGGAAAAAGGAAAAGAGCCTCAAGCAAGCCGGCTGATGACCTCATCCCGAGACACCTTGGGTCCCCCGGGGTGTCTCTTGCGGAGCCCGGAGCGCCATGACCCCCCTTAACGCCCTCGTCTTCGGTCTGGGCCTCTTTTTTATCGGCCTGCATCTGGTCGGCGACAACCTCAAGGCCCTGAGTGGCGGTCGGTTCCGCGATGGCATCGCCCGGACGACGCGTCGCCCCCTGCCCCGCCTGGCCCTAGGCCTGGCCTCGGGGGCCCTGATGCAGAGCGCCACCGCCGTCACCTTTATCTGCGTCAGCCTGGTCGTGGCGGACTTGCTGACGGCGAATGCCGCCAGCCTGGTCATCGTCTGGTCGAATGTCGGATTGACGGTCCTTGCCTTCGTCGCCACCCTGGACATTCACCCGGCGGTGGCCTTCCTCGTCGGCGGGGCGGGCATCGTGATGGGGGTGGTGCGGAATCGCTCCTGGCAGACGGTGGCGAGCGTCCTGATCGGCATCGGCCTCATCCTCTTCGGCCTGGAACAAATGAGCGCCGGGGCGGCGCCACTCAAGGACGAGCCCTGGTTTCGCGATGCCATCGGCCTGGCCGTCTCCTCCCCGGCCCTCGCCTTCCTGAGCGGCATCCTGGTGGCGTCCATCCTCCAATCCAATTCGGGCGCGACCATGATGATCATTACCCTGGCCAACGCCGGGGCCCTGGACTTGCCGGATGCCGCGCTCATGATCTATGGGACCAATCTGGGCGCCATCACCCTGCGGCTCATGCTCGCCACCGGCCTGCGGGGTCAGGCCCTGCGGCTGGTGCGGATGGAGGACTTCTTCTGCCTCCTCGGCGGCGGCCTCATGTTTGGGCTCTATTACCTGGAGCGGTCGGGCATCCCCCTGGTCCTGGCCCTGTCCGGGGAAATCTCGGCGGCGACGGATAAGCGCCTGGCGATCCTGTTTCTGCTCTCGAATCTGATCCCCGCGCTGGTGATCTCGCCCTTTATCCCCCTGGTCACCCGGCTGCTGAAGCAAATCTGGCCCAGCGAGGCGCCCGATGTACCCGGAGCACCCAAGTTTCTGAACACCCAGGCGCTCGATGATGCCGCCACCGCCCTGGCCCTGATCCGCAAGGAACTGGCGCGGCTGCTGCGGATGGTGACAGGGGAGCCGGGGGCCCCCCGGGATGCCTCCGAGGATTCCGGGCCCTCGGCCAATTTCGAGAAGCTGTCGAACGCGATCGAGACATTCGCCAGCCAGCTCGCCTCCCGCGCCCCCATGAGCGAGGGCGATGCCTTCAAGCTCCACGCCCTGCGCAGTGCCCTCAGTGGCATCCGCCACCTGGAGGAAGCCGCGCGCCTCTTTGTCGCCCGCGCCCAAATCCCGGGCGTCATCGCCCCCGACCAGCGCCAGGGATTGGGTAGCAGCCTCCTGGAATTGCTGGGCGCCACGGCCAAGGCCATGGACGAGGACGATATCGCCGTCATCACCGCTATCCGTGATCGCACCAAGATCCATGGCGACTTCATGGCGGAGATTCGCCAGCAACTGGGCCCCCCGTCCGGTGGTTCACTCGATCAAAGCGCCCTCTTCGTGGATTTCGAATTCGTCGCCTGGGCCCTTCACCACCTCACCAAGATCCTGGTGCGCCTGGAGGCCCCGCGGCAGCCACCGGCTCCCGGCTAGGCCCCGGGGGCTTGGGGCGCTACTCAGTGGGCAGGCAGGGAGGGGTAAATCCTGGTAACGCCGTTAACGATGAACTGCACGCCAATCGCCAGGGTAAAGAGGCCCATCACCTTGATCAGGACACTCATCCCCACCTCGCCCAGGAACCTCATCAGGGACATGGCGAACAGGAAAATGAGGAAGATGATGACCGTCATGGCGCAGATCGCCAGGAACAGAAAGAGGTCCGCGTGGGCCTGGACGGCCTCGTGGGCAAAGACAGTGACCGTGGAAATAGTGCCGGCGCCCGTGGTCAGGGGCAGGGTCACGGGCACGATCATGGTGGAAACCAGGGTGGAGCGATCGATGGCGGGCTTCTCCATCTCCTTGCCGTGAACATCGCCAGCCCCCTTGGCGTTGAGCATGCTCATGCCGGTACCCCCCAGCAAGATACCGCCGGCGATCTGGAAGGCACTGATACTGATGCCGAAAAAGCCCAGGATCGCCGTGCCGGCGAGCATGCTGGTGGTCATGATGATGAAGGCGCCCGCCGAGCCAATGGTGATCAACCCCAACTTCTGGAACCGGCTCAAGCCCATGCTGAGGGCGAGAAAGGGGGCCAGGGCAGGAAAGTTGTTCGCGACCGCGAACAGTCCCAATAAGTAGTGCTGCACAGAATATTCCAACGAATTATTGCCCCTTTAAGTGGGTTGACAGAACCTTCAATACCGGGTTGGCAAGGCTACGGAGGAAGGGGAATCATTCATGATTGGTGGAAACCCTGGATCCCAGCCCATAGACAATCCCGGTCTTGGTGGTACCCAGCGACACCCAATCAAAGGCATCCATTTGCAGCGCCTTATAGAAGTTGGCGGCCCGATTAATACTGTCCTTGTGCAGTTCCTCGCGGCGATCGTATTTGGCCTGAAAGGCGAATTCGCCGCAGATCGCGCTTTCATGCTGGCGATTACGCCAGACGGCGATAGTCGTCTTGGCCTTGATGCCATGGCCGAAGCCCAGGGTGCCAATATTGACCTGCACCTCCTCAACGGCAAAGTCGTTGACCAGGGTCATGCGGTGATCGGGATTGGCCTGCGCCTGGGCCAGGGCGGGGAAGGAACGCGTCAAATCCGCCACGGCCAGGTTCATCTGCTCCCGGGGCATGGACATGACGCAGTTATGGGAATAGATGAAACGCAAACCACCCAGACCCTCGCGCAGGGGCAGGAGTTCTTCCTTGAATTTGATCCGGGCCAGGGAGCCGGGGGTGGCCGGTCGCACATTCACGGCGGCGGCGGCGGCAAATTCCGGGTGGCGGAACTTGACCGTCAGTTCGGGCAGGCCATCGGGCCAGCCCTCCTTATAAAAGCAGCGCAGCCGCACAATGAAATGGTTGTTGTAGAGGTCATGATCCGGGGTGTCGTAAAAGAGGACCTCGCGCACCTGATTGACGAAGGCATTCTTGTCTTCAAGAACCTCTACACCGTGCTTCTTGGCGGTGCGCTTGACGATCTTCCAGAAGTCCTTGAAGCCCTGGGCACTCAGAAAGTGCTGGGGCTGCAGGATGATCTTGCACTCCGAGTAGTTGATGTTATCGGTCGGGGTGTTTTCGACGAGAATGGGGTTTGAATCCATAAGGTGAATATCCGGGTAGGCAGTCAGGGGATGGGGGCGACGGCATCTCACGCACCCGTCAAGGCACTCAGGGCTGAGGGGCAAGGGTGTCGGGCCCGCCTTGATTCGGTCTAAATCATAGCACCTCGCCCCCGGAGGCCGGGATACTCAGAAGAGATCATCGATCAGACGGGGCGCGCCAGAAGGAGGGCCAGAGGGCGCGGGCCTTTTGGGTCTCTCATAGTAGCCAGGATCCTCGGTGACGAACTCCTGGGTCTCTCCCGTCGGCGCCGGGCCCTCGGGGGCCTGGGCATCCTCCTGGCGCACCCATTCGGGCAGACTGGCATCCCCCTTCTTGCGGGTGAGGCGACCATCGGACTTGGCGACCCGCACCTCGGTCAGACCGGCGGGGACCTCCAGGGTGGCCTCGGGCTTACCCGCCAGGGCCTGGCCCATGAAATCGACCCAGAGTCCCAGTGCCGCCTGGCCACCAGTCTCGCCCTTGCCCAGGGGCGAAAAATCGTCGAAGCCCATCCAGGACACCGCCACCAGGTCCTTCTGATAGCCGCAGAACCAGGAATCCCGCACCTCGTTGGTGGTACCGGTCTTGCCGGCGATATCCTCGCGCTTGAGCTCCAGGGCCTTGCGGCCGGTGCCCTGGCGGATGACATCGCCCATGATGGAGTTCATCTGCCAGACCAGGCGGGGGTCCAGCACCCGCGGGGCCTCCGGGGCCGGCCCGGCCGCGGCACTCAAGGCACGAGCCCCGGCGGGGGCCTCCGGGTAGCGGAACCAGCAGTCGGCACAGGCCTGGGGGGCCCGGGCCGCAAAGATCAGGGTGCCGTTGCCATCCAGGATTTTATCCACGAAGTGGGGTATGACCCGAAAACCGCCATTGGCGAAGACGGCATAGGCCGCGGCCATCTGGGTCGGCGAGGCCGCCGCCGTGCCCAGGACCAGGGTCAGGCCGTGGGGCAGGCTGGCGACATCGAAGCCAAAGCGGGTGGCGAAATCCAGGGCCGAATCCAGCCCGATCTCCCGGAGCAGCCAGACCGAGGCCAGGTTGCGGGATTTGATCAGGGCCAGACGCAGCCGGATCGGGCCCATCGTCTTGCCGTCGAAATTGTCGGGTCGCCAGACCTTGCCCTTGTTGACGCGAATTTCGAGGCGCTTGTCCTGCAGCAGGCTGGCCGGGGTCCAGCCCTGATCCAGGGCCGCGGCATAAACGAAGGGCTTGAAGCTGGAGCCGGGCTGGCGGCGGGCATCCACGGCCCGGTTGAACTTGCTGTCCTGGAAGTCATAGCCCCCCACCAGGGCCAGCAGGGCCCCATTGGTCGGGTCCAGGACGCTGAGGGCGCCCGAGACGTGGGGGGCCTGCGACAACTCCCAGCCTCCGCCCGCGGTCTTGCGCAGCCGGATCAGATCACCAGCGGCCACCACCTGGGCGACCCGGCCCGGGGCCGCGCCCTTGGCGTCCTCGTTGCGGTAACGGCTGGCCCATCGCATCTGGCCCAGGGTCAGTTTGGCCCGCTTGCCCTGGCCAAGATAGACTTCCGCCTCCTTGTCACCGGCCCGCAGGACCAGGGCGGCGGTCAGTTCCGGTAGTTTGCCGGCCTTGTCCAGCAGGGTGTCGAGGGCCTCGTCACTGAGTCCCGCCAGCTTGTGCTTGGACTCGGCGCCTCGGTAGCCATGACGCTGATCGTAATCCAGCACGGCGCGATGGACCGCGCCCTCGGCCTCCCGCTGATAGCGGGAATCGAGGGTAGTCGTGACCTGGAAGCCATTGCCATAGGCGGCCTCCTCCCCATAGCGGGCCACCAGGTCCCGCCGGACCATCTCGGAGACATAACCCGCCGCCAGCTCGATGGGCCGGCGCGCCAGGCGGGCGGTATCCGGGGCCGCTACCGCCTCCTGATATTCCTTGGGGCTGATGTAGCCCAACTCGCGCATCCGCCCCAGGATGAAGTCGCGCCTTTCCAGGGCCCGCTTAGGGTTCGAGACCGGGTTGTTCGCCGAAGGCGCTTTGGGAATACCCGCCAGCATGGCCATCTGGGGCAGGGTGAGTTGACGCAGGCTCTTGCCGTAATAGATGTCGGCGGCGGCGGAAATGCCGTAGGCGCGATGGCCGAAAAAGATCTTGTTGAAGTACAGCTCCAGGATTTCCTGCTTGGTCAGGGTCCGCTCAATGTGGAGGGATAGCAGCAGTTCCGAGAGCTTGCGGCGGAAGGTCTTCTCCGGGGAGAGATAAAAATTACGCGCCACCTGCATGGTGATGGTGCTGCCACCCTGGCTGCGCTCGCCGGTTTGCAGAAAGCTGAGGGCGGCGCGACCGAGACCGATGAGGTCAACGCCCTCGTGCTGAAAGAAGCGGTTGTCCTCGGTGGCCAGAAAGGCATCGACCAACCGCGGCGGGACCTCCGCATAGGGCACGGGCTGGCGTCGTTCGGCCCCGAACTCCGCCATGAGAACGCCATCGGCGCTGAAGACCCGCATGGGCTCCTGCAACCGCACCTCGCGCAGCGAGTCCGTCCGTGGCAGGTCGGCCAGGGTGGTGGCGATCAGGATCCCGACCCCCAGCAGCCCCACCGCCGCCAGGTTGAGCCCCAAAGCCACCCCCGACGCCAGCATGAGGCCGAGGCGCGCCAGGAGCCCGCGGCGACGCCTTTTGACCCTGACCCCCTGATTAAGCACCCTGGATTGTCCCAAACCTCGATCCTCGTGAGCGTCCACTGGTCAATTTGAAGGAGGATTCTACAACAGGCACCCGGTACCGGGTGGTCCTTCTTTGCCTGCCCTTCTCATTATAATTATCTATTTCAATGAGTTGATCAGAATCCAGGCTTCGGGTCCACCGGACAGGGCGCCATGACTCGATCCTGGCCCCCAAAAGCATTAATCTGTCCCTTCATCCCAGGCGTGACCGAGGCCAGACCCTTGTCCACCGCACCCACCTCCCCCGATACCCGCGAGCGCCTGCTGCGCTCGGCCATCCAGGTCTTCGCGGAGCACGGCTATGCCGGCGGCACCATCCGCGACATCTGTCGCCGCGCCCAGGCCAACCTGGCCTCGGTGCATTATTATTTCGGCGACAAACAAGGCCTTTACGCCGCCATCTTCGAGCAGGTCTCGGGCATGTTCCGCCAGCGGCGGGCCCGCTACCTGCCCGCCGCGGCCCCGGCGGCGGAGCGGCTCCGGGTCTATATTCAGGCAGCCCTGGAGGAGATCCTGGGGAGCGAGGGTGATGCGGCCGACCACGCCGACCTTAGCGCCATCTACCTGGCCGAGATGGCCCACCCCACCGAGACCCTGGATCGGATCGTCGCCCTCCACATCAAACCCAGCAACGATGAACTGCTGACCATCGTCGCCGACTTACTCCAGGCGAGTCCCAAGAGCCTCCTGGTCACGGATGCCGCCGCCAGCGTTAGTGGCCAGATTCTCCGGTATTTCCTCGCCCGTCCCCTCATCAGCCGTCTGAATCCAGACCACCAGCCCCTGGAGGAACGGATCGAGGAGCTGGTGGAGCGGATGTGGCGCTTCTCCCTGGGGGGTATCCTGGCGCTGGGTCCCCTGGCCAGGGGCGAAGGGGCCGCCGACCCGGGCGAGGCCGCCCCCTAGCCGCCCCCTAGCCGCCCCCTACTCCGCCAGCGCGCTCAACAAAGGCTTGGCCATGAGGATGGCATCCTCCCGCCCCTGGCCCTTGGGGTAATAATTGCGGCGCAGCCCGACCTCGCAGAAGCCTTCCAGCTGGTAAAGATGAATAGCGGCATGATTGGAACGGCGGACTTCGAGGAAGGCGGTGTCGGCCTGGCGCTGACAGGCGATGGCCAGCAGGCGCCGCAAGAGGCGGCGGCCAAACTGGTGGCCCTGCCAGTCGGGGTGAACGCAGAGATTGAGGATCTGGCACTCGCCCACCGCGACGGACATGACGCCGTGGCCCACCAGGCCTTCTCCTAGCTGCAAGACCCAGCAGTAGTAGCCCGCCCGCAGGCAATCGCGGAATATATCCTGACTCCAGGGGTGCGCATAGCCTGCCACCTCGACCGCCATGACGGCGGCCAGGTCCGGGTCCGCCATGGGCCGAAAGATCAGCCCCGGCGGGCTGGCCGCCGCGTCCTGGTCACTCACACCCACCACTGCCCTGAACCTCCCGCCTCCGCCGATTGTAACCTCCTGCCCCGCGCCGCCCGAGGGTCATCCACCCATCAGGTCCAGCCCGCGATCGCCGTAACCCTCAACCGGTCACGGCGCGGGTGTATTTCATATTACCGCAATGTTACGTAGGTACGACTTCAGTTTACAATCACCCATAATCCTTCCTGGGCCTGGTCGAGCGCGGACCCGCCCCGCCTGAACCACACCCCCTTTTCCAAGCCTGGAACCCCGCCATGTCAAAGCAGTCCATGGTCACCCTCGACGGCAACGAGGCCGCCGCCTACGTCGCCCACCTCACCAACGAAGTCATCGCCATCTACCCCATCACCCCCTCCACGGCCATGGGCGAATGGGCGGACGAGTGGTCCTCCCTCAAGGTACCCAATCTCTGGGGCACGGTACCCGAGGTGATCGAGATGCAGAGCGAGGCCGGGGCGGCCGGGGCCATCCACGGCGCCCTCCAGGCGGGGGCCCTGGCCACCACCTTCACCGCCTCCCAAGGCCTGCTGCTGATGATCCCCAACATGTACAAGATCGCCGGCGAACTCTCCCCGCTGGTCATGCATGTATCGGCGCGCTCCCTGGCCGCCCAGGCCCTTTCCATCTTTGGTGATCACTCCGACGTCATGGCCTGCCGGACCACCGGCTTTGCCATGCTCTGCTCGGCCTCGGTGCAGGAGGTCATGGACTTCGCCCTCATCGCCCAGGCGGCGACCCTGGCGGGACGGGTGCCCTTCGTCCACTTTTTTGACGGTTTTCGCACCTCCCACGAGATCAATAAGATCGAACGCCTGGCCATCGAGACGATCCGGACCCTGATCGACGACGACCTGGTGCGGGCGCACCGGGAGCGGGCCATGAACCCGGACCATCCGGTCCTGCGCGGTACCTCCCAAAACCCCGACGTTTACTTCCAGGGACGCGAGACCGTCACCCCCTATTACCAGGCCCTGCCGGCCATCGTCGAAGGGGTCATGGACCGCTTCGCCACCCTTACCGGCCGCCACTACCGACCCTTCGAGTATGTTGGCGCCCCGGACGCGAAGCGGGTCCTGCTGCTCATGGGTTCGGGGCTCGGCGCCGCCGAGGAGACGGTGGAGCATCTGGTCGCGCGCGGCGACAAGGTCGGCCTGGTCAAGGTACGCCTCTTTCGGCCCTTCTCCCCCGAGCGCCTGCTCGCCGCCATCCCCACCACGGCGACCCGCCTGGCCGTCATGGACCGCACAAAGGAACCCGGCGCTGACGGCGAGCCGCTCTATAAGGATGTGCTCACCGCACTGGCCCAGGCGGTCACCCAGGGCGAGCGGGAGCAACTGCCCCGGGTGGTGGGCGGGCGCTATGGCCTCTCCTCCAAGGAATTCACCCCGGGTATGGTCCTGGGTATCTTTGACGAACTGGCCAGGGACCGGCCCCGGCACCCCTTCACCGTCGGCATCATCGACGATGTGGGCCACACCAGCCTGGACTGGGACCCGGCCTTCCGCCCCGACGCGGCGGCGGGTGTCACGGCCTGCGTCTTCTATGGCCTTGGCTCGGACGGCACCGTCTCGGCCAACAAGAACTCCATCAAGATCATCGCCGAGGAGACGCCCAACTTTGGCCAGGGCTATTTCCAGTACGACTCCAAGAAGGCCGGGGCGGTCACCATCTCCCACCTTCGCTTCGGCGCCGGGCCCCTGCGGGGCGGTTATCTGGTGGGCGATGGGGAGGCCAGTTTCGTGGCCTGCCATCAACCCATCTTCCTGAAACGCTACGAGATGCTGGACAAGGCCGCGCCGGGCGGCATCTTCCTGCTCAACACCCCGACCCCCCCGGAGCGCGTCTGGGACGAGTTGCCCCGGCATATGCAGCAGCAACTGATCGGCAAGGGCCTGCACTTCTACGTCATCGATGCCTATGGCATCGCCGAGCGCACCGGCATGGGCCGGCGCATCAACACCATCATGCAAACCTGCTTCTTCGCCATCTCGGGCGTCCTGGAGCAGACCGAGGCCATCGCCCGCATCAAGGAGGCGGTCAAAAAGACCTATGGCCGCAAGGGCCAGGGCCTGTTGGAACGTAACTTCATCGCCATCGACGCCACCCTGGAGGGCCTGCGCCAGGTCCAGATCCCCCTAACGGTTACCAGCACCCTCAGGATCAGCGCCCGGGTGCCCCCGGAGGCCCCGGAGTTCGTGCAACGGGTCACGGCCCTCCTGATGGCGAACAAGGGCGACAGCCTGCCCGTCAGCCTCATGCCCGCCGACGGCACCTGGCCCCTGGGCACCACCCGCTATGAAAAGCGCGGCATCGCCCTGGAAGTGCCCCTGTGGGAGCAGGACCTCTGCACCCAGTGCGGCAAGTGCCCCCTGGTCTGCCCCCATGCCGCCATCCGCGCCAAGGTCTATCCGGCGGATCGCCTTGCCGGCGCGCCGGCCAGCTTCCAGCACGCCCCCATCAAGGGCAAGGACTTTCCCGAGGGCTATCAGGTCACCTATCAGGTCGCCCCGGACGACTGCACGGGCTGTGGCCTCTGCGTCGAGGTCTGCCCCATCCGCAACCGCAAGAACCCCTTGCGCAAGGCCATCAACATGGTCCCGATCGACCAGCGCCGGGAGCTGGAGCGCCCCAACTGGGACTTCTTCCTGGGCCTGCCGGAATTCGATCGCACCCGCCTGGACGCGAGCAAGATCAAGCACGCCATGATGCTCCAGCCCCTATTCGAGTTCTCCGGGGCCTGCGTGGGTTGCGGCGAGACCCCCTATATTAAGCTGGCGACCCAGCTCTTCGGCGACCGCATGCTGGTCGCCAACGCCACCGGCTGTTCCTCCATCTACGGCGGTAATCTGCCCACCACCCCCTACGCCGCCAACCCGGAGGGCCGGGGCCCGAGCTGGAACAATTCCCTCTTCGAGGACAACGCCGAGTTCGGCCTGGGCCTACGCCTGGCGGTGGACAAGCAAACCGTCCACGCCCGCGAGTTACTGGCGGGACTGGCGGATCGCGTCGGCGGGGAAATGGCCAGAAGTCTGCTCGAGGCCGACCAGACCAGCGAGGCCGGCATCTTCGAGCAGCGCCAGCGCATCGCCGTGCTGAAGGAGCGGCTGGCGGGCCTGGACCAACCGGAGGCCAAGACCCTCGCCTCCCTCTGCGAGAATCTGGCCCGACGCAGCGTCTGGATCATCGGCGGCGACGGCTGGGCCTACGACATCGGCTATGGCGGCGTCGATCACGCCCTGGCCTCCGGGCGCGACATCAATCTCCTGGTGCTCGATACCGAGGTCTATTCCAACACCGGCGGCCAGACCTCCAAGGCCACGCCCCTGGGGGCGGTCGCCAAGTTCTCCGCCGGCGGCAAGGCCACCTTCAAGAAGGACCTGGCCATGATGGCCATGGCCTACGAGAGCGTCTATGTGGCCCAGGTCGCCTTCGGCGCCAAGGACCTCCAGACCATCCGCGCCTTCCTGGAGGCCGAGTCCTATCCCGGGCCCTCCCTCATCATCGCCTATTCACCCTGCATCGCCCATGGGGTGGACCTGTCCAACAACCTGCGCCAGCAGGACCTGGCGGTTAACTCCGGCCACTGGCCCCTGTTCCGCTACGACCCCCGCAAGACCGCAGCCGGCGAGAACCCCCTCAGCCTGGATTCCAAGCCGCCGAGCATCCCCTACCGGGACTTCATCGCCACCGAGGCCCGCTTCAGCGTCCTCAACCACACCCACCCCGAGGACGCGGAGCGCTTTCTGCGCCTGGCCCAGCGGCATGTGGAGACCCGCTTCAGCCTCTACCAACAGTTGGCCCACCTGGCGGTGGCCAAGCAGGCGTGAGACCCGGCGCCTGACCGCCGTGGCGCCGGGCAGGGGGCCCCTGCCCTACCCGCCCGACGCCGGGCCAGCTCCGCGTCCAGCACCCAACTCCAATGATCACCCCCTGACAACCCACCCCCTGGAGGGGCCTCCCATGGACCTCAGCACCCCGTATCTCGGCCTGGACCTCACCAGCCCCCTGGTCCCCTCGGCCTCGCCCCTGAGCCGGGGCCTCGACACCTGCCGACAACTGGAGGACGCGGGCGCGGGCGCCATCATCCTCTGGTCCCTGTTCGAGGAGGCCCTGACCGCCGAGACCGAGACCAGCGCCCGCTTCCTGAGCGAACAACATACCGGCTTCGCCGAGGCCTCCGACTTCCTGCCCAATTACCACGACTATCCGCCCGCCCTGGACAGCTATCTGGACCATCTGCGCCGGCTCAAGGAGGCCTTGGGGATTCCGGTCATCGCCAGCCTCAACGGCGTGACGGTGGGCGGTTGGGTCGCCCATGCCCGCGCCTTGGAGGAGGCCGGCGCCGACGCCCTGGAACTCAACGTCTATTACGTCGCCGCCAATCCCGAGGAGAGCGGCGCCGAAGTGGAGGAACGTTACCTGGGCCTGCTCAGCGCCCTGCGCCATCAGGTCAGCCTGCCCATCAACATGAAGCTGTCGCCCAATTTCAGCTCCGTCGCGAACATGGTGAAACGCCTGGAGGCGGCGGGGGCCGACGGGGTCGCCCTCTTCAACCGCTTCTACCAGCCGGACATCAATCTCGACAGCCTGCGCCTGCGGCCGGCCCTCTACCCCTCCACCTCCCCCGAATCCCTGCTGGCGATGCGCTGGATCGCCCTCCTCCATGGCCGGGTCGAGCTGTCGCTGGGGGCCACCGGCGGCGTTCACACCGCCGAGGACGCCCTCAAGCTGCTGCTCGCGGGCGCCGACGTGGTCCACCTCTGCAGCCTGCTGCTGCGGGACGGACCAGGCGCCTTGCGGCTGGTCCGCGAGGGAATTGAAAGCTGGATGGCGGAGCAAGGCTTCGAGACCCTGGCGGATTTTCGGGGCCGCATGAGCGCCCTGGCCGTGCCCAATCCGGCGGAATTCGAGCGCGGTAACTATGTCCAGGTCCTGGACAGCTACCGCGCTTCGTCGGGGGTACTCGTTTAGAATGCGATCCTTTACCCGATTCCGCACCGGAGCAACGCCCCCATGAGGCCCACCGAGCACCAGAAGCGCTGGCTCAAAAAGCAGGTTCATCACCTCAAACCCGTCGTCAGCCTCGGCCAGGCCGGTCTCACCGAGCCCGTCCTCGCCGAGATCGAGCTCGCCCTCGATCATCACGAACTCATCAAGGTCAAAATCGCCGCCGGCGACCGTGACCTGCGGGATGAATCCATCGCCGCCATCGCCAGCCGCACCCAGAGCGATCTCATCGACCGCATCGGCAACGTCGCCGCCTTCTTCCGCGCCAATCCCCGCAACAAGGTACCGATGGTATTGCCCCGGGACTAAGCCTCGGCCGCCACCTCCCGAGGAGGTGGCGGTCTATCCGGGACAGGTGCGCGCGGACGGAACATCTGGATACACCCGCCAGGCCGTCAAGGATGGATAATGAGCCATGGATTCCACTGAAAAGGTCCCAGTTTTTACCCCCTCCCTGGGTCACCCTCACCCCTATCAAATCCCATGACACCCTGCAGGTAATTTGGCTTCGTTTCGTAATTTGCCTGTTCGGCACATCACCGCTGGAGAGAAACGAGGGTTGAGCCGGAGACGATGGCCTCGCGCGGAACCGCACTGCCCTGTCCATTGACGCCGAAAACGTTAAAGGCCGCGCCGGTTGCACGAAC